>JAGOJO010000043.1 GCA_017995075.1 Bacteroidia bacterium
GTAAACAATTTCCGGTTACGGTATTGCAGGAGGTTGTATTGCAGAAAGGGTATCAGTTGGTCAGGATTCCTTTTCTTTTTCCCGATGGAAAGAGATGGTATCCCTGGCAAAAAGGGGAGCAGCCTCTCTATGATTTTAGCTGTCGTGTAATTGAAATTAATGTCAGTCCGGTAAAATGTACCGCGGGTTTCAGCAGTGCGCAGTTGATTCAGGAAAAAGACAGCATCGGCGAATCGTTTGGTTTCCGGATCAATGATAAAAATCTGTATGCCCGTGGAGCGAATCTGATTCCACCACATTTGTTTTTACCTTCTGTCCCCGACAGTGAATATGAAACACTCGTAAAAAAAGCAAAAGCCGCAAATATCAATATGCTCCGTGTTTGGGGCGGTGGTGCTTATCTTCCGGAGTCTTTTTACCGTTACTGCGATCAATATGGAATGATGGTATGGCAGGATTTCATGTTTGCCTGCAGTATGGTGCCGGGAGATTCCGCTTTTGCAGAAAATGTGCGCAAGGAAGCAATAGAGCAGGTGCAGCGATTATCAGTACATCCCTGTATTGTCTTGTGGTGTGGAAATAATGAAAGTGATGAGGGCTGGCATAATTGGGGATGGCAAAAGCAGTTTAATTATTCTAAAACCGACTCCGCTTCCATCTGGAAGAGTTATACGCGTTTATTCCATGAAATTCTTCCTGAAGTGGTGGACTCATTCACACCTGGAATTGCTTATTGGCCTTCGTCTCCATCGTTAGGTTGGGGTCGCCCAGAGAGTATGCAACGTGGTGATAGTCATTACTGGGGTGTTTGGTGGGGCATGGAACCTTTTGAAAAGTATAAAGAGAAAACCGGAAGGTTTATGAGTGAATATGGATTTCAATCGGCACCGGCAACCTGTATATGGAAAGGAGTTGTCTCTAATCCATCCCTGACTTCGAAGTCCTTGCGTAGTCATCAAAAACATCCAAAAGGTTTTGAAACGATCGATCATTATCTGAAACAGTATTTTAAAATCCCGACTGATTGGAGCGACTATACTTATCTTTCACAGTTACAGCAGGCGTATGGGATGAAGATCGCTATGGATGCTCACCGTTGCGCCTATCCGAAAAACCAGGGTAGCTTATTCTGGCAGTGGAACGATTGCTGGCCGGTGGTATCATGGAGTGCAATGGATTCACGGGAGAATGAAAAGTTGTTTTATTACACTGCCCGGCAGGCATTCGATACATTGTACATTCATACAGAAGAAACGGTACGTGGACTGGAAACTACAGTTCATAACGACGGACGTGATTATGCTTCTGTTACAATCCGAACCTATTTTATATACACGAATAAAGTCAGTTCCCCTGCAGGCATAGATGAGGTGTATCTCAAATTACCGGTTGATACTTTTGTGTCGACGGCTTTGCTTTACCCGCGTAGTCAACTGACATTTCTGGAAAAGGAAAGTGTGGCGATTGTGACAGAGGCGGTCGATAATTTTACATTCAAGGTGGTTCGGAGAGATTTTCTTTTTCGTTGCAAACCGAATGAATTGAAATTATCGCCGGCAGTGATTACTGTTCGTCAGACGGGCGAGGATAAACTTACTATAAGTTCAGATGTATTTGTTTATGGCTGTTATCTCTACGATGAAGAGGGCACTGCTTCTTTTGGAGATAATGGATTTCATCTGATTCCGGGGGAGCGAAAACTCATCTCTTTCAAAGGTGATTTTTCGAAAATCAAGTGGAAGTGCCTGAATAACATCCCATAAACAGGTGAGAAGTGTGGTTTTTCCACCCGCTGCGGGAGTTGGTTCTGCATAGATTTTCTATTTTTATACCATGTACATCTATTCACTGCTGCGCCGGTCACTATATCCGGTATTCATTCTTTGTTTCTTACTCCTGCAAGCTGATTCCTTGTCTGCTCAGGATTATACACAATACGTAGATCCCATGACCGGTACGGGTGGGGTTGGACATACCTATCCGGGAGCTACTGTTCCTTATGGGATGATGCAATTGAGTCCGGATACGCGTCGTGATCCAAGTTGGGAAGGATGTGCAGGTTATTATCACCGTGATTCAATTATCTATGGATTTACGCATACTCATTTGAGCGGAACAGGTTGTTCTGATTACGGAGATATTTTGCTCATGCCTGTACAGCGTTTTAGTCTTGATCCTGCAGTGTATGGATCTACCTATACTCATCTCGATGAAAAAGCAGAGCCGGGTTATTATGGCGTTACGTTAACGGATGATAATATCCGTGCTGAATTTACAACTACTGTCAGAGCGGGCATGCACCGGTATACATTCAGTAAAAACAACGACAGAGGAGTAGTGCTCGATCTTCGTCACAGAGATAAAACATTGGGATCTTTGCTGAGGTGGGTGAGTCCTACACGTCTGGAAGGTTATCGTCATAGTGAAGCCTGGGCGCGTGATCAGTATATTTTCTTCGTGATAGAATTCTCTGAACCGGTTATGCAATTGACAGGTGGTGCAGATGGAAAGAAATTATCAATCGGTGATTCTTTGTCAGGCAATGAGATTGCAGTTCATCTGGCATTCAGTAATAGTTTTCGTGAGTCGCCGGCACCAATGTTGGCCCGGATCGGGATTTCAACAGTAGATACAGAAGGAGCCGGAAAAAATCTGCAAGGCGAAATTGCTCATTGGGATTTTGAAAAAGTGAGAGCTGAGGCCAGAAATGAGTGGAGAAAGGAGTTGTCCCGTATCAGCGTGAGTGGAAGAAACGAAAAGGATTTATTCAACTTCTATACCTCGTTGTATCATACAATGGTAGTTCCCAATGTACTTTCGGATAGGGATGGCCGTTATAGAGGTCGCGATAATCAGATTCATACTGCAACTGGTTATACCCAGTATACGGTATTCAGTCTCTGGGATACTTTCCGCGCTGCTCATCCGCTTTATACACTTATTGATCGTCAGCGCACGCTGGATTATATCCGTACTTTCCTTGCGCAATACCAACAGGGAGGACGATTGCCTGTATGGGAACTCGGCAGTAATGAAACGGATTGTATGATCGGCTACCATAGTATTCCGGTGATAACAGATGCTCTTGTAAAAGGAATCGGTGGCTTTGATACCACGCTTGCTTTTGAGGCGATGAAGAAAAGTGCAAACTGGAATCATTTGGGATTACCGGCCTATATTACGAATGGTTATATTGGTGTAGAGGATGAACACGAATCTGTTTCTAAAACATTGGAATATGCATACGACGACTGGTGTATTTCAGAGGTAGCACGTATGTTGGGAAAAACCATTGATCAGCAAGTATTCCTGAGAAGAGCAGCCTCTTATAAAAATGTGTACGATCCACAAACAGGATTCATGCGTCCTCGACGAAACGGTGATTTCATTCCGAATTTCGATCCACGTGAAGTAAATAATCATTACACAGAAGCCAATAGCTGGCAGTATTCGTTCTTCGTTCCGCAGGATATTCCTGGACTCGTATCCATGATGGGTGGTGTGCAACAGGCAGAAGCAAAACTTGATGGACTGTTTACTGCACCTACACAAACTACAGGTAGGACACAGGCGGATATCACGGGATTGATTGGACAATATGCGCATGGTAATGAACCGAGTCACCACATGGCTTATTTATACAACTACATCGGAAAACCATGGAAGACGCAGAAACTTGTCCGCACAATTATGGATAGTTTATATCAGCGTGGACCGGAGGGTTTGCCGGGCAATGAAGATTGTGGACAGATGTCGGCCTGGTTTGTTTGGAGCGCTATGGGTTTTTATCCCGTAACTCCGGGTAGTCCTTATTATGCGATAGGGAGTCCGCTCTTCGATTCACTCGCTATCCGTCTTGAAAACAACCATACTGTAAAACTGATTACCAGACGTAAAGCTGCAAATGAAGTTTATGTACATAAGCTCATCATTGATGGTAAAGAAATCGCAGAAAATCTTGTGACCCATGATCAGTTAGTGAATGCAAATTCTATCATCTTCGAGATGGCCTCTTTCCCGAATACAGCACGTGGTATCCAGCCTGAAAAAAGAGGGGCCATGCAGACAAATTATTTCTACAGAGCTCCTGTAATCAAAGCTGGTGGCAGAATCTTCAGTGATAGTTTACTCATCGATATTCAATCGCCGGATGGAGCAGGTATTTTATTTGGTTACATGCCGGGACTAATGATGACAGGAGAGACATACCGCGGTCCGTTTTATATTCACAATAGCACCACTGTTTATGCGCAGTGTATGGATCAGAAAGGTAAAAGCGGACAAACAGCAGCTTCTTTTTTCAAACTTCCTAATCATTGGGAAATAGTATTACAGACTACCCCAAGCCGGCAATACATGGCGGAAGGACCAATTAGTATGATTGATGGAATTAAAGGAACCGAGAACTGGAGAAAAGGAGACTGGCATGGTTATCAAAGCACAGATATGACGGTGATGATAGATTTTCGTGGAGAACAAAAAATCAGTAGTGTTGAAACAGGATTTTTGCAGGATACACGTTCTTGGATTTTAATGCCGAAGGAGATGATTGTGGAAGTATCAGAGGATGGTCAAAAGTGGAAAGAAATGGCGCGAGTTGCCAATACTGTTGCTGACAAGGACCTCAACGTACAGATACAACGGATGAAAGTGGAATTTAAACCAATTAAGGCTAAATTCATTCGTGTAAAGGCTGTCAATTATGGAGTTCTTCCATCCTGGCATCAGGGCGCAGGCTTCGACGCTTTTATCTTCTGTGATGAAATCGAAGTAAAGTAAAGACGACCGTTTAATAATTATTTATGCACCTGCGGGAAATATTCCGGAGGTGCATAAACCATCTTATAAATTGAAACGTCATGATTAAATATATTCGTTACCAATGAAAAGAATAATTGCCCTTGCACTGGTTTTCTGTTCAACTATACTTTATGGACAGACCATTTCTCAAGTGAAAACTTTTGGATCCGCTGCAATCGAATATTCGGATGATATTCTGACCGATGGAGATGGAAATATCTTTATTGCCGGAACTTTCAGTGGAACTGCTGATTTTGATCCGGGTTTACCAAACACGAATACCAGTTCGTTAGGTGTAAATGATTTTGATGTTTACCTGGCTAAGTATGATAGTACCGGATCGTTTTTATGGGTCCGGACATGGCAGTCATTTGTAACTACTGCTACGTTGAATGTAAAATTGGTCATCACTTCATCAGAGGATTTGGTCATCAGTTTCTATTCCGTATCTACAGTTGATCTGGATCCTGGCGTGGGATCTGTAACAACATTTGTAGGAGCAGGCACCACCATTTTTGTAAAGCTTGACAATAATGGAAATTTTATCTGGGGAAAGAGAACTGCATCTTCCGCCGTACCACTTGGAATGACAATTGATGTAAATGACCAGATATATATAGCCGGCACTTTCCAAAACACTTCAGATTTCGATCCGGGATCAGGGACGAGTTCACTGAGCAGTGCTGGCGCTACGGATGACTTTATAGCAAAGTACGATGCGAATGGATCATTCATTTGGGTAAAGAAAATTGGTGGCACCGGAGTTGAAGGGTTAACTGCACTCCATATGGATCAGAATAACAATATACTGATCGGAGGAAGATTTAACTCCAATACAATTGATCTCAATCCGGGAGGCGGAGTGAATAATGTTAATCATAGTTCAAATTTCGATTCTTTTATTGTGAAACTGGATAGTAGTGGTTCTCACATCTGGTCAGGTTCAATTAGTGGAAACAGTACAGATTATATCAATGCAATAATCACCGCTGCCAACGGAGATATTTACATAGGTGGTTTCTTTTCAGGGGAGATAGATGCAGATATAAATGCAGGTGTTCAGCCGTTGGTTTCTACGGGAATGGATATGTTTATAGTAAAGCTCAATTCTGCAGGAATTTTTCAGTTTGCCAATGGAATCGGAGGAACCTCTAACGACCTTATTTTTGATCTGGCCCTTGATGCTTCAAATACTCTTTTTGTTTCAGGAACTTTTGGAAGTACTGTAGATTTCGATCCTTCAGCTGGAAATTCTTTTCTTCTTACCAGCGGATTTACCGATGGATTTGTAGCCACGTATACAAGTAACGGGAATTTTAAAATGGCACGAAAAATCGGGAATGGAAACGTTGGTGCGAATGTGAGTAATTTATGGGCAACTAACGATGATGTTTTTGCTACAGGTAATTTTGATATTTTACTGAATATTTATACTTCATCCGGCTATCAGAGTATTCCAGGTCTGGGTTCTGATGTTCATTTCTTTAAAATGAATGATTGTGCTTCAGTGCTTACAGCTGCAGTTACTTTTTCTCCTGATACGGTGAATGGTTGTTCAGGAGATGTAGTGACTGTAACAGCGAATCCTGTTAACGGTGGACTTACACCTTCGTATCAATGGAAACTCAATGGTGGTTTGGTTAGTGGATTAACAGGCCCTGTATTTTCCGGTGCGATGAATGCCGGTAATACACTTACCTGTACCATGACATCATCAGTAGGATGTGTGTTGGATTTTATCACACAACCTTTTGCTGTAGTAAATAATCTTGGAGCTCTTGGTACACCTTCTCATTTCATAAGTACGAATCCTGGTATTATTTGCAATGGCGCTCCGGTGACGTTTACTTCTGTTGCAACCAATGGCGGATCAAATCCAGGTTATCAATGGTATCAGAATAATGTCCTGGTGCCCGGTGCAACCTTGTCTTCTTTTTCACCGTCTGTATATGCACACAATGATAATATTGCATGTACCATGTTCCCGAATAGTTGTACTTCGTTGGATTCTGTGAATGCAAATACTTTCATTACAGTGTTTCAGGTGCCGAATTCTACGGTGCTTGTAAATGGAACTACATTGACAGCCCAAACTTCGGGGGCCACTTATCAATGGGTTGATTGTATCAATAACTTTGCTCCGATTCCTGGTGCGAATCAACAAACATTTATTCCAACTTCAAGTGGAATTTTTGCTTTGGTAATATCAAATGCGTTCTGCAGCGATACTTCAGCATGCCAGGCTATAACCATTATTGGTCAGGAAGAGCAGATGTTGGCAGCGTCATTGCAAATTCATCCCAATCCAGCAAAAGGAAATACTACTGTCGTGATTCCTGATTTAATTGATGCAACGTCATTGCTTATTACCGATGTCACCGGTAGATACTGCGGATATACTTCACTGTTAGGTCGTGAAAAGAAAGTGTCCTTGTCTGTTGGAGACTTGAGTGCAGGCATCTATCTGCTTCGTATCTATCATGCAACCGGTGTCATTACCAAGCAGTTAGTTGTGGAGTAAGCTTGTCGAAACGGATGTATTCCATCTGCTAAAAGGTAGTATTAAATAAGAGATGAACGCCCTTATTTAATTGGGATTCCTACCCGAATTAGGGGGTGTTTGTACCGTATTTTAATTTATGAATAATTGATATATTTATACCATCTTTATTCCCTAACCTAACCAATAATAATGATTAATCGTCGTAAGTTTATCAAGGGTGCTTTCTATACCACCGGAGCAATGTTGGCTGCGTCACAAGTGAAAGGTGCAGCGTTATTATCTTCAGGCTCGAATTTTCCTCTTGTAATATCTACATGGGCACCCAATGTGAAAGCAAATGCTGCTGCCTGGGAGTTGTTGTCTGGAGGTCGCCGTGCAGTAGATGCTGTGGAGCGTGGTGTGATGGTACCAGAAGCTGATCCTGATGATACAAGTGTAGGGTACGGTGGATTGCCTGATCGTGATGGCCGTGTTACATTGGATTCCTGCATCATGGATGAGTTCGGTAATTGCGGAGCAGTCATGTGTCTGGAACATATTATGCATCCAATTTCTGTTGCCAGAATGGTGATGGAGAAAACACCACATGTTATTTTAGTGGCAGATGGTGCTTTGCAATTTGCACTTGCGAATGGATTTAAAAAGGAGAACCTCCTCACACCCTCATCTAAAAAAATCTGGGAAGAATGGCTCGTGAAAGCGAATTATAATCCGATGGATACTTTGAAGTACATGAAAGGTGTAGGATCTCCCGGATCAAAAGATAACCATGATACGATTGGAATGTTGGCTATCGACAAAAGCGGAAACATCTCTGGTGCATGTACTACCAGTGGAATGGCGTTTAAAATGCACGGCCGTGTGGGAGATTCTCCTGTGATTGGCGCCGGATTATATGTCGATAATGAAGTTGGAGCAGCTACTGCAACCGGTGTCGGTGAAGAAGTAATTCGTATTTGTGGTTCTCATACGGTAGTGGAAGCAATGTGTTATGGTAAGTCTCCGCAGGAAGCTTGTCAGATAGCTGTTGAACGTATGGCAAATCTGCGCAAAGGAAAGTTGGAGGATAAACAAATTGGTTTTATTGCAGTGAATAAAGCAGGTGAAATCGGAGCTTTCGCATTGAGAGACGGTTTTACATATACTTATAAATTGGGTGATGGAGTAGATGTAGTTAAATCTTCTCCGTTTTTGTTAAAGTAAAAGTATGATACTTGAACTGGCTACATTCAAAGCGGAATCTGTTCTCCTTGCAGAGAATGCCGGTGTAGGCAGGTTGGAGTTGTGTGAGGACTATTCTTGTGGAGGACTTACGCCTTCGATGGATTATTTCCGGTATGCCCGGGAAAATTTCAGTCGCGATATTTTTGTTATGATTCGTCCACGTACCGGTGGCTATGTTTTTACAGATGCAGAGTTTGAAGGAATGTTGGAGGATGTGGCTCGTTTTCGAGATGGCGGTGCTAATGGGTTTGTCTGTGGATTTTTTAAGAAGGAACAAGAAATACATCAGAAACAATTATTGAGGTTTGTCGATGCATGTCAAGGATTGCCTGTAACTTTTCATCGTTCATTTGATGAATTGTCCGACTGGAAGAATGGACTGGAGCTATTGATTGACTCAGGATGTAAACGATTATTGACTAGCGGTGATGGAGCTATTGCCTTCGAAGGACGCAGAAGGTTACGGGAGATGGTTGATTATGCCGACGGAAGAATTATAATTTTACCCGGCGGTGGAATCCGGTCAACGAATATTAAAGAGATAATTGCAGAGGTGGGTCCTGTCGAGGTGCATACTGCTGCATTGTCGTCCGGGGTTTCAGAAATTGCAGATGAATCAGAGCTACATAAACTTATAGAGTTGCTGAATAAATAGTCTGAATAAAATTTTCTTCTCTTCTACTCCTAAGTGTTTGGCATGAAAGTTTCTTGATGAATAGTTATAAATTCAACTTAATTGTGAAGCCATCCCCCAAAAGAATCATACTTGCAATTGTTTTTTCTACAGCCTGGTTGCTTGCACCAATAGGTTTGCCAAAGTTGGTTTATCATTGTGAGGGTACAGAAGTATTTCCGGTTTATTATGCTAGTCCGTTTATCTATATGTCTTCATCTCTTGCTACTTCCATGGCGTATGATTATTATATAGCGGGATTTATCGGAAATATTGTCTGCTGGTCTTTCATCTTACTTGGTATAAGATATTTGGCTGATAAATGGTTTCCGTTAAAACCTGCAGGTGTTAAGTGGTTACAACGGATTGTCGAAGTAGTGTTGATCCTGTTTACGGTTTTTGTTTTTTGGCTGGAGTTTACGACTTCGGGTCATACGATTTCTTTATTTGCTGATTTAGCATCAACAGCCCGTGCCTGGGGAATGACTTGTAGTCCTGAGTTTACTTTTTTAATGAAGTAAGTGATTATTCTTCCTATCTTTATTTTGAATTATACGTGGATAAAATGAAAGTTAAATTAATGTTCCTTGTTCTCTTACTCTGCTATGTAAATGCGTTTAGTCAGGAACAGCAGATCAAATTTTATAAGAACAGCAATTGCACGAAGGAAGTAGCAGAAACAAAGGCTTCATTTTCTAAACGCACTTGGGTTACTGAGGATAGTTGCAGCATGGTTGAGGTGAAAGATATCCGAACCGGTGAAGTTGTCTCACGTACTGGATTTAAAGGGGAAGAGCCGTTCGGTATTTGGGTTGTTCAAACGTCGCGTGGACTTAAAGAATTTAATTATGATTTTGAGTTAAAAAGTTCCGAAAATACCTGTACTGGTGATACCGCATTCCCGGTCAAGAATCCGATGATCAATGATGATTCATTGTCGTACATTGCCCCTGTGATGGAAGGCAATTATACCGATTTGATGGATTTTGTACGGCTAAATACGCAATATCCGATGGTAGCTATCGAGAATGGATATTCTGGTAAATCGTATATCAGTTTTGTATTGGGAGCTGATGCCAAAATCAGAGATGTAATGATTCGCAGAAGTTCCGGACATATAGTACTCGACAAAGAAGCAGCAAGGGTAGTGCGTGAATTAAAATTTTCAAAAGGTGCAATCTATATGGGAAAGAAAGTTGGATTTTGTTTTAATCTTCCGGTTGCTTTTCAATTGAGGTAGAGTAAAATGGTTTTGCCTTTACATTAGGTTGAGTGAAAGCAGTAAACTATTTTCCGAAATCCATATATCCATCAGTCTTAAAATAAAGTATATTCTCGTTGGGAATATCTAATTCCTTTTTGTAACGAAGCTTTATAAATGCAGTTACATTCCGAAGATGCTCTACTCCATTGATCATAGCATTCTGTCGGGCATCGTATTCCGCCGCATCTTCAAGGCATTTAAATAGTTGAATTTCTCCCTTCTCTAAGGGTTTAGAATCCTCATTCACTCTGTTGTGATTATTGGTTATTACAAAGATATATTTAAAATATTGGAATAACTATTCTGACTTTTTACAGTGTGCTTTTACGATTTACAATTTAGTAAAAGTGTTTCAGCTTGCCGTATAAATATATAAAAGACTTCCCGGAGAAAGTAAGCGGATTACTGTAGCCATTTCTTCACGCGGCAATGCCGGACAGCCAAAACTTCTTCCGCAGCGACCATGTGTTTCGATAAAATCTTCACTTACATAATCGGCACCATGAATGATAATTTCCCGGGTACGGGCATTGTCATTCACTCCTTTTTCCAGCCCTTCGAGTAATAAAGCAGGACCATGTTTCGGTGAAATGAATTCATCACCGATTTGATAAAGCCCCGGACTACTCATATGTGAAGCATTTTCATTCGAGAAACGTTCAGCATATTTTTCACCGGAATTTTTTCCATGCGCTACCCAGGTTTGCAATACCAGCGTTTTTTGTTGTAAGTCGATGATGTAAAAACGTTGTTTATCGGAGCCCTGTGAGAAATCAGCGATTGCCAGATATCCGGAGTAACCTCTTGCGCGACTTCCTTCCCATGCTGCCAGAAAAGCATCCTTGTTTAAGCATCCTTCCAATTGCTGATATACACTCTCTGCTTCCGAAAGAACAGCTATAGTAACTACAGGTTCCACTACCGGAATCTTTTCAGCCGGAGTTGCGAACCATGATTGGAGATAGAGGAAGAGATGCAGAATCAGTAATACCATTGGCGTCGTTGTGGCGCTTTGCCAGGCGTTTGAAAGTGTCGAATTTTTTAATCTCCGGCACCTCCGTACGTTGGGAAGGATTATTTTTGTTGAACTAACCAAATATACACCTCAAAGCGGAGATTCTGTGTAACAAATGTTAGTGAGGATTGCATAGTTAAAATACTCACTAAATCTAGTTATGATCTTGAATATCAATGTTTTGAAGTTTTACCGACCTTCCCATTATGAGTGATCTTCATCATTTCTTACAGGATACCATTGCGCAGCTGGCTTTTAAAAAGGTCGGTTTCGATGATTCATTGATTGAATCCGGTCTACTGGATTCCATCACTTTGGTGGAAGTTATCGTGGCCATTGAGGAGAAAACGGGTCATTCGATGCCCCAACATCTCCTCCAAAATGAGAATTTTGAAACCATCAATACGATGGTGGATACAATTGCTAAAATGGAAGCCTGATGCGTTCGCTATTGTCAGCTGTCGTTTTTCCGGTTCTGCTGGCACTGGTATCTTTAGTAGTGGTTCAAAAGAGGGTTATAAGGAACAATATTTTTCCGGAAACCGCGATAGATACTACTTTTTCGGATAGGCGTTACGTTTATAATTTTAATAGTATTCCTGAAGCTGAAAATTTACTTCTAACTCAGCCTGCTGATTCATCAGTGATTTATTTGTTGGGCTCTTCCGAACTTACTTCCGGAAATGCATACACACCTTATAATTTTATCAGCGATAGATTTTCGGTGAAGGTGATGGGTATCGGTCACGAGGGCAATCAATGTTTCTCTATTTATTGTCAATTACTGGCGAATGCGAATCGACTGAAAAACGCTCCGGTGGTGATCATCGTTTCACCGGGTTGGTTTGAGGCAAAGCCGGCGCGCGGTACTACTTCTGCTGTTTTTCTTCAGTATGTCTCCGATGAATATGTCAGGAAAATTCAGAAGTCGAAGGTTGATCCGAAATTTGTGGCATACGCTAACAAAGGCATCGCCGGATTTTATCATGAATTGAATGCACCTTCTTCAGCGTATAGAATTGCACATCTCAGGGATGTGTCTTCGCGTTCGTATTATCACTCGGTATGGGCAGCTCCATTGCAGGAATGGAATGTATTTACTGATTTTTTTAAGCAGAAAATAGCGAAAGTGATGGAGCGTCCTCCTGTTTTTTCCAATGAGCCTGTTATGTGTACTGTTAATTGGGACTCTCTCCGGCGTGTTACAAGAGAAGAGACAATTTCAAAAGCAACCAATAATGAGATGGGTATCGAGAACGAATATTTCTCGACCTATATTCAACAGAAGAAGGGGAACATCTATCCGGTGCCTCGTTGGGCAAATCGGGAGATGGATGATTTTTCTATGCTGGTTGATTTACTGCATAGTTCCGGTGCAAATGCGAGCTTTATCATTTCTCCGCTAAATCCATATTACTTTAGAAATCTCAAAGACATGCAACCGGTGATTGAAGAATTGGAGACAAAAATGAAATCTTCCGGATTTACCTATCTCAATCTCTTTACATCTGAACCAAAGAATTATGATAAGGCCTTGCTTAGTGATGTAATGCACATGAGTGAATATGGCTGGTTGCAGGTTGATGAGTTTATTGTCCATCGTTATTCCCTCTGTAAATGAAGAATAAAACGCTCCTATTTCTATTTCGGGCCGGTATTCACATAGCGATTGCGCTGGCTTTATACTTTCTCTATTCTCCCTTAAATATTCATCCGAATAATACAACAGGGTCGTCGATCCAGTTTGTTTATCAGCAGTTCTGAAATGATTCCATTCAACGGCACCGATTTCTTTATTCTGATGGCGATGTTCGTCGTCCTGATCTCGGTATGTAAGTTGTTGATGCCTCCTAAGTTTTATCGCGAATGTTTGTTTGTGTTGAACGCGAGTTTTTTGTTGGTTTTTTACCCCGATCCGGCTTTGTTTTTCGGGTTTGTTCTCTATTCCTATTTTATCACCTGGTTGTTTGGTAAAAGGTTTAAGTTACCATTGAAAATTTACGGAATACTTGCCCTGCTATTACCAATGCTGTTGGTGAAGTTTGATATTCGTTTTGCATCATTTCCATTTAAATTGAATTATCTGTTGAGCTTTGCGGGGTTGTCCTATGCATGTTTCCGGACAATGAGTCTCTTCATGGATAAGGACCCAAAGTCTCCCATGCCTGATCTGCTTAGCTATTTCAATTATTTGAGTTTTACTCCGACAATGCTGATTGGTCCTATTGATCGGTTTCAGCATTTTAAAAAATCACAGGATAACGGCTTTGAGTCGATTACAACCGAAAATTTTATCTCGGGATGGTATGATCTCCTTAAAGGTATCGGGTTTAAGTATGTGCTTGCTGAATTTATTGATCGTTATTGGCTGAATATATATCCTTCAGATAGTCGTGAGCTTGTACATATGACGAATGGCATGTATGCTTACTATGCGTATTTATTTTTTGATTTTGCCGGATATTCCTCAATGGCGATTGGCTTGGGTAAAATGATGGGGATGACGGTTCCGGTGAATTTTACGAATCCATTTCTGGCAGTTAATCCGCAGGATTTCTGGCGAAGATTTCACATCAGTTTGGGTGCATGGCTGAAGGATTATTTTTTCACTCCGATGTTTCTCTGGTTAAGCCGGTTTAAGTCGTTAAAGTCCTGGCCGATGGCAAAGCAGAATGTTTGTCTGGCATTTACATTTCTGCTGATGGGTTGTTGGAATGGCTTTAAGCTGAATTTTATTCTGAGTGGATTATTATTCGGGATTTATTCCGCTCTTCATAATTGGTATGTTGTGCAATGCAGGAAGAAGGGAAAGGATATAGTATTTGGAAAGATGAGTCCTGCTGTAGTTCAAATAATAAGTATCTTCATAATGATTCACCTGGTGGCTGTATCACTCTATATCTTCAGCGGCCGTTGTCCATTGCTCTGATATGCGTTTCGACTTTCAATCCAATTCATTCACTGATTTATCTGTTCATCCGGAGAAATTGGCACTGGCCGGCAGTGAACGTGATCTGTCCTGGAGTATGCTTCAAGTGGAGGCAGAAAAACTTGCAGCAACATTAAGTGCATTAAACATACCGGCCGGTGAGCCCGTGATTATTTATGGACACAAGGAAGCTCATTTTGCTATCTCCATGCTGGCGTGTTATTTGAGTCGAACTACCTATACGCCAATCGATAAAATTTATCCGGCCGATCGAGTTCGTCGGATAATTACTATCACGGGAGCTCAGGTGCTGATTAATTGTACTGATTCGCCACTACCTGATGGTATTGATTGTGCGGTGGAGATTGCTGTGAATAGAGAAGTGCTGCAAAGAAGGGAGTATAGCAGAAAAATTCATCGTCAGGAATTCGCTAATGATTATCTTCAGTATATCATGTTCACTTCCGGCTCAACCGGTGAACCTAAGGGTGTTCAGATTCTTCGCAGTTCCGTTAATTATTTTGTGAATTGGTCTTCTAATCATTTTGGAATTTCATCGGATGATGTATTCCTGAATCAGGCTCCGTTTACATTTGATGTATCGTTGTGTGATTTCCTGAATGCGTTTTCGCTTGGTGCTACCTTAGTGTTGAGCGATGCAGAGCTTACGAAGAACCAGGATGCATTTCTGCAGCGTGTGGTGAAGTATCGTTGTTCAGTTTGGACATCAACACCTTCTTTCGTTTTTATTTTCCTGCGACATCCACATTTCAATGATGAGCAGATGCCGCATTTGAAACGGTTTATCTTCATGGGTGAAGAACTCCCATCGCGAACATGTTCTACATTACATAGCCGTTTTAAAGGATGTGTTGTATTAAACGCATACGGTCCGACAGAAGCAACTATAGTTACAACCCTGGTAGAGATTACACAGGAAATAGCAGCTACCGGAGCTTCGGTTCCGATTGGTTTCCCGATGCCCGGTAGTGAGTTGTTGATTGATAACGGAGATGGTTCATCAAGAGAAGGTGAACTGATTATCGTTGGTCCGCATGTAAGTCCGGGTTATTTTAATCGGGCAGACCTGAACGAGAAGAAATTTTATATGCATAATGGTTCAAGAGCGTTCCGCACCGGTGATCTCGCCTATTATGAGAATGGTATGTTATATTTTCTGGGGAGGAATGATGACCAGATTAAGCTGCATGGATTTAGAATTGAATTGGATGAAATCTCCGCTGTTTTATGCGATCATCTGGAAATCGATGATGCAGTAACAGTTCCCTTGAAGCGCAATCATGAAGTAAAGAAACTGATCAGCTTTGTGAAGGCTGGTGGTAAAACACCCGGGACAGATATTCGTTCATTGGTATTGCCGATGATTAGTCAGCGATTGCCATACTATATGATCCCCGGTGAAATTATTGTAATCGATGATTTCCCCTATAACGTAAGTCATAAAATTGATCGGAACAAACTGGTGGAGATGTATATGTCCGGAAGTTTTTCCCCATCGCAAGGATGATAGAGACGCTGGAAGATCCTTATCTTGTCGAAAAGCCGGTAGTTGCCCGACCTGTCGTTCATAGTCTTTCGTGGCTTCGTGGTATCGCAGCGCTGATGGTTTGCATTTTTCACGTAAAGAAATATATCTGGACAAGCACCACGCCTGATGTTTTCACGCTGGCATTTGAACAGGGATTTCTAGGGGTCTACGTTTTTTTTATTGTATCCGGATTTGTGATTCCATTTTCTATGTATTATAATAATTATCGTATTCAACGGTTCTTTCCATTTCTGTTGAAACGACTTGTCAGAATTCAACCACCATTTATTATCATATTAGTACTCTTGTTTGCATGGACCTATGGCTTAAATTATTTCAAAGGCTGGGGCGTCCAATATTTATTCGATGTAAAAACATTCTTTCTGAATATTACGTATCTCGTACCTTTTTTAAATGGGAAATGGGTCGTTATTATTTTCTGGACACTCGCAATCGAGTTTCAGTTTTATATTCTAACCGCATTGATTTATCCATTGTTGATGAAGTCAATGGAGTGGAGGTATAGTGCATTTGCAATTGGTGTTTTACTCGGTCACCTTGTACCGGAAAAATACCTCACCATATTCAATAACTATATTTATTTCATCATCGGATTTCAATTGTTCCTGTATCACATTGGCAAAATCAAATTGAACGAACTGATCATTTCGCTGATACTCTCAATTGCATATACCTGGTTTTTTGAGTTTCCGGCTGGTGCAATAACAGCAATAACTACAATCACTCTGATTTATGCTTTAAATATTTCATCCCGGATCGCGGATTTTTTCGGAGATATTTCTTACTCCCTTTATCTTTCACATGGTCTGGCCTGCGGAGCAACTGCAATTTTCACTATCGGAATGAATAGCTGGCTACGTTTTGGCCTTTGTATGACTGTTGGAATAGCCTTTGCGACGATTTACTATTACAGTATTGAGCGCATTTTTTTAAGATTGTCGAAAAAAGTAAAGTACTGAAATGATACTTTAAAGATTCATACTATATACAGAACCGATATCTTGGGCGACAGCTTTATTTGACAATAATCAATTTCACCGATTGTACTTCCGTTTCGTTTTGTAAACGCAATAAGTAGATTCCACTGTTTAATGACTCAATATTGACCTGTTGAGTCCCGGTTAATTTTTCGCTACCAAATAAACGACTTCCCGCAAGATTATAGATGGAATAGCTGTATGGTTTTTCTTCTGTTGGAACAATATTGACAAACGATTTCGCAGGTACGGGATATACCTTGAATTCGTTTGTTGCATAGTTCATTTCATTGATTGAAGAAGGTGTGGAAATGATAGTCGTAACGGTATTGGTTGTTATTGGATCATTTAAATCAAAATATATATAGGCAGTGTTTTCAATTAAACTGCCTGCGTTAGTACCTGGCAATACTTTAATCCGATACCTTATAAATCCATGGCTGGCAGGTTCATTAATATTACTGTCAGGAAGAAGGATATTATTAAAGATAAATTTTAAGATGTTATTACCGAAAAGCTGAACAATATGCGGGTGTGACGAAGAAACTACTTCAAATGTAGAAAGATCTAAGAAGGGACTGATCGTATCTTCTATCTGAACAACGAAGGCAGTATCGTTTCCTGTGTTTTGGAATCTGACGATATATTCCAGGTATTCCTGAGCCTGTACTTGTTGCGTTGTAAATCCTGCATCTGGGAGTACTTGTTTGTCATTGGGATCGTATGAAGCAAATATTAGCTGGTGCAGTGTGTCGATGTTATCTGTATAGTTAATATCTCCAATAGAAGAAATAAGTTCAGCATAACTTGTCAGGGTTGTCAGTATCGCAAGCCCACCATCAACTAATACGCTCATATCAACTACTCTTGTTTCCTGAGGGAGAAGATTTGAGTAAGTATAAGTTATAGTATCGACATTAGTTAATTGCGGAGCCGGTATCGAAGTGGAGTAACTCATCCTGCTGTCAAGTACCACTTTTAATGTTCCGGACATGGCTGTGGTGCCAATGTTTTTATATTCAACTTTTAAATACACAAATTGTCCGGATCTTGTCCGGTTAATGTTGGTAAACGTGATCATGCCATTGGGTGTCCCTGAAGGAACCTGAATTGCAAAATCTTTATTGGTGAATACATTGTTATATGTTGTGCTGACTATCGAGTGTACTGAAGGTACGGATGTTGCTGAAAATGGTATGTTGTTATAGCTAATATCTATATTTCCAGTGTCGCAAAAGGCGAGATAATTACCATTTCCGGTAGTAATAAAATATCTTTCTTCACTTGTTTTGACAACACAATTAGCTAATGGATAATCTGTACCATCAAAAACGGCATTTGTATTTTGATCTTGATAAACGCGGCCACTTACTGTGTTTGTATTATTGTTCATTCCAAGTAAGAATCCACTTGAACTGTTTGTTGGCGGGCATGTTAGAATATATTGACCTGGACCGCCATCAAAATCAACAGAGAGTCGGAACACACCACCACAATATATATTGCCAGATTCCGATGTTGCTAATGCGTACATAATTTCTGTACCGGTTGATGAATATGCATAGACAGATTTAAAATGTCCGTTCGGATCCAGATTAAGCAGGTATGCATCGCTGCCCTGTGGTGTAAGTGTGGTGTTTCCTGTTGGTGAAGGGTCGAAGTCGAATGCTGTCGAGAAGGAGCCTCCCAATAGAAGACCATTTACCTGATCGTATGTAATCTCTACTGTTATAACATTCGAGAATCCATCGATAACTATACCCACTCTTTCAGCCCAAAGAACATTGCCGTAAATATCGGATTTCATGAGAAAATTATCATTCGCACTTGTCGAAGGTGCAGTCATAGAATATGTGCCATTTCCGAAGGTTATCAGATTTGACCATGCACCATAAACGTACATAAAGTCATATTCATCAAAAATTATTCGATTTCCATAGTCATTGTCTGTGCAGTTGGCAATTTTCCATGCATCGATGAATGTTCCGTTTGGATCAAGAGCTAGTACAAAGCCATCATTTGCACCCGTTGTACTTAAATTAAATACAGATGGGCCCGGGTTAAAATCAACTGTTGAATTAAAGTTGCCGGTGAAATATAAATTAGACTGACTATCAAAAGCCAGATCTGCCAGTGTAATACTGTTTTGTCCAACAATGGATTTATGCCATATATAATTTAAATCGTTGTCTAATTTTAGAATGAATCGCTTATTTCCCGAAACCGGTACAGTATCGTAAGCGACTCCCGGTCCAAGGTCCATGTCAACAGTATCCAGAACTGAACCAAAGAGAAACACCTGGTTTAACTTGTTTGTAGTAAGTCCGGCAATTGCTATATCAGTAGTGACACCTACAGTTCTTGCGTCTACAAAGTTTCCTGCTGAATTATATTTGAGAATAAATCCCAGACTTTTCCCCGCCGGTGGTTGAATAGTATAAACTGCTCCTGATGGATCCACATCAATTGTATCTTTTGTGTTTCCCCAGATGAAAATATTATTTTGTGCATCACAGGCAATATGATAGAAGAAAACATTGTTGAGTACGGTCGGTTCAAAATGTACCACCCACTGAAACGCTCCATTAGGGTCATATTTTGCAAGAAAATAATCCTTAGTGGTGTTGGAAGTCACCAGAAACTGCTGTGTGGTATCAAGATTAAAATCTACTTGCCCATAAAAATCTCCACCAACAATGCAGTTATTGTTTGCATCCGTTTGAATATATCTGGGTGTTATTAAACTGAAAGTTGCGCCGGTTTCAAATTTCCCTGCCCAATTAAATTGGGGTGATTGTCCGTAACAGGTTATGCATAAGCTTGTGATTAATGCAATCAGGACAGCGATGTTTTTCATGGGGCAAATTTTAGTAGTTAATTGACCCCAAACGGTTGAATTTTGAGTCGGATAAATTATTACTGATTCGGTGGGATGATCCGTTTCGGACGATTGCTGTTTGCTTCTTTGGTGGTAATTGGCGGAGCATTGACCGGCACTGAAGGTGGAGTTGATTGTTTCGGTGTATGTTTTACCTGTTCATTGGACGGTGATGGATTTCTATCACTCTTCTCTTTCATTTGTTTGCCGCGTTGAGGCTTTCTTCCGTCATGCGACTTTTTATCTGCAGACTCCTGCTCTGTTCCATGCAAATAAATGATCTCCGGCTGATATCCGAGCAATTTTTCAATGCGACGAAAGCGGAACATATCTTTTGAATTAATCATTGTTATGGCTGTTCCAGATTCATCAGCCCTTGCTGTACGACCAATACGGTGAATGTAATCTTCCGGATCCGGTGGAACATCATAATTTATAACCAGACTTATTCCCGTAACATCAATACCTCTTGATAAAACATCAGTACCTACAATAACCTGAATATTTTTACTCTTGAAATTACGCATGATCTCCTCTCTTTCTTTTTGTTCCAGATCGGAGTGAAAAGCAGAGTTTTTGATTCCGGATTTATTTAACGCTTTATTCAGCGTTTTCACACTATCTTTTGAAGAGCAAAAAATAATTACTGAGGAGTACAATGGGTCTTTCAGAATTTCACAAGTGAATTCTACTTTCTTACCATCATCCACTTTGTAGAATAGCTGCTTGATTTTTTCAGCAGGTTTAGAAACAGCGATACTCACTTCTTTCGGATTACGAAGAATTTTCTCAGCAAGTACTTTGATGCGGGGAGGCATCGTAGCAGAAAACAAAAGTGTCTGACGATTTTCCGGCAACATACGAATGATCCGGACAATATCATCATAGAATCCCATGTCCAGCATACGATCGGCCTCATCGAGGATGAGATGTTGCAGATGACTGAAATTAATATCGCCATTGCCGAGGAGCGAAATCAATCGTCCGGGAGTAGCAATGATAATATCAGCTCCGGCATGCAAAGCACGTTTTTGTTGTTCCCAGATAATTCCATCGCCACCTCCGTAGATTGGAATAGAGCTCGCATTGATAAAATAGCTAAATCCTTCAATCTGCTGATCGATTTGCTGAGCCAGTTCACGGGTAGGTGCAATAATGAGTGTATTCAGATGACTATGATCTGAGCGCGCAATACGGTCGAGAACCGGCAAAACATATGCTGCCGTCTTTCCAGTACCGGTTTGTGCACAGGCAATCAGGTCGTGGCCACTTTGAATCAGTGGAATAGCCAATTCCTGAATAGGAGTTGGGTTATTAAAACCCATAGCATCTAGACCTTGCTGGAGCTCGGGGGTAAAGGAGAAATCCTGAAATATCAATTTATATTCGTATATATTGACAAATATAGTCTTTACTGTTCTTGATTTTACACCCTTGCAACTCTTTTATCTAATTTGGAGTCTAGAGTTGATTCAGTAAATAGTATCTGTCTTTGATTTAATTACTCGTAAGTGCTTGACTGATGTTGTTTTTTTATGTATGTTTGGAATTGGATTCATGAAAGTGGAGCCTCTAACCTAACCTCCTATTCGTTTATGAAACGTTATTCTATTATGGCTATTCTGGCCATGATTAGCAGTACACTATCTGCACAACTCGACATCAAAGCTTTTAAAAAAATCCAGTTTGGTATCATGTATGACCGTACCGATATGACCGGTTTATATACATTGCAAAATCCTTATGATATGACCATGGAGGTGGATTTAAAGGACTACAGGACAACGATGAATGCCGAGATTAAGTGGTTTAGATCTGATGAAAGTTCTGTTTCCACTGCTAATCTCGAAGGAATCCTGTATTTGTTTCAACGATTGATTGCAATGGGAGGAAAGAAGGAATTATTCAATGATTGGGATACGCCAATGGATAAGCTAACGGCTGGTGATTGTCACAACGTGAAATTGCTTTCCGGGGATAATTATCATGAGGTAGCAAAATTCAGCAATAATCACTGGTTAGATGTTACCGTTTCAAGAGCGATTAAAGATGGTCCGGCATTAATTGGAATAAATGCTTCTTTCAGAACACTGGGCTTTCCTCCCCGTTATACGTATTATCCAACAGAAACACCATCGGATCGTTACATGATCTCTACCGTGAATGGAACCTGGAAAATACTATTTGGATTGAATGGTGGTTACCGTACTTCGCTTGGAAGTAAAGCAGCTTTGTTTGTTATCGGTGGGGTGAATACAGGCTGGAATAAATCAAAAAATGACCCTAATAAAGGTTCGGCTATACAGGTAAAGTATAACCCGTTTATTAATCCAACACTGTTTTTCGGAGGGAAGTTTGGAGGATATGTAGGACTCTATTGGGAAATGATGAAAGGGAAGGATGTTGAAGTAGCAGTGAACAACAGTGCTGCAGTTGTTGGTGCTCCAACACCGACAGTAACTTCTTACAAGACCAAAGTTAGTGAGTCGCAATTGCAACTGAAATTGGGATTTTATTTGTCAGGAAAGAACGAGTGAAGAGTGTTTAAAGTCGATTAATAGTTTCGACAATATTGGCTGTAAATGTTCATAGTCTGCTGATAATAATTTTGAAGGAAATTTTATTATTGGCTGATCATAGTTGTAGTTGAAAGTATGTTTTTATCAACTGATTCAGTTAACTTCGATTTATATATTGATCCCTATGTACAGCAACGAGTTTGAAAATATCGTTCAATTTCGACGTTCCAACCGGAAGTTTGATCCGGAAGTAGAAGTTCCTGAATTGGTAATTCGAAAGAGTCTGGCAAGGGCCGTATTATCACCCAATAGCAGTAATATGCAGCTTTGGGAATTTCATTGGTTGCGTTCGGAGGATTTGAAAAAGAAGTTTATTCCGCTTTGTATGAATCAACAGGCTGCAAAAACTGCAAAGGAAATGGTGGTATTCGTTACGCGACACGATAAATGGAAAGAGCGTGCGAAATGGAACCTGGACCGGATTAAGGAAAACATCAAAAGTGAACCAACACCGGTTCAGCAGAAAGCAATAAAATATTATGGTGTAATCATGCCCTTGTTATATAGACAAGATCCATTGGGCATTCTGAATTTAGGCAAAAGTTTGATGAGTTTTTTTATTGGCCTTCGCCGACCGTTTTTTCGAAGTGGAGGTAAAGCGCAACAGAGGATTATGGTACATAAATCATGCGCATTGGCCGCCCAAACATTTATGCTGAGTATTGCAGCAGAAGGATTTCATACATGTCCGATGGAAGGCTTTGATGAACTTCGTGTAAAGAAAGCACTCGGATTACCGCGCCGCGCAGAGATCAATATGATTATCGCGATCGGCAAGGGAACAGAGGCAGGCATCTGGGGACCACGATTCCGTGTGCCGGATGAGGAGGTGATTTTGGAACGGAGATAGATCTTCAATTAAAATTCCGAGTCTCTTTAGTTCTAAACGACTATCCTTAATCATTAAACATAAAAAACATTTCCTTCCGGAAGTTTTGAAATACTTTTCTCTTCTCAACGCATCTGACTTACTCAGTTTATACTCCACAAACAAGCAAATGAATGATCTTCTGCAAGCAGTGCTTTTTGATTTACCATGTTCATGTTCTTCCATCCTTCGTTTGAGGTCAGACATGTAACCGATGTAAAACTGTAGGTCTTGTAAACTCAGCAGTACATAGACTGCATATTCAGGATGTTTTATCATAAATTGTTTTAATAAAGAATAGGCTGAAAAATCAAAGCCTTTCATAAAAAAACCTGAAGTGTCCATGTGGCAAAACGAAGTACGCTGCATGGTCTACTTCAGGGTCCCGCCCGGCGGTAGACAGTGTAGTGTGCTTCGCACTACTTCACTGACATAGCCAAGCGGTGCGGCGTTTGTAAACTTGTATCCTGAAGACTATCCATCAACATTAATCGCAAAACACGTTTGCCTCCGGAAGTTTTAAAGTACTTTTCTCTTCTCAACGCATCTGACTTACTCAGGTAATACTCCACAAACAAGCAAATGAATGGTCTTCTGCAAGCAGTACTTTTTGATTTACCATGTTCATGTTCTTCCATCCTTCGTTTGAAGTCAGAAGTGTAACCGATATAAAATTGTTGGTCTTTCAAACTCAGCAGTACATAGACTGCATATTCGGGGTGTTTTATCATAAATTGTTTTAATAAAGTATAGGCTGAAAAATCAAAGCCTTTCATAAAACCAGAAAAGGCCAGCGATTGCTGGCCTTTTCTGGTTTTGTATCCCGCCCGGCGGTAGACAGTGTAGTGTGCTTCGCACTACTTCACTGACACCGCCGGGCGGTGCAGCGTGGGTGAAGTTGTACGAAGTACACTTCACCCTCTGCTGCACCGCTCCCCCTCCTGGGCTCGAACCAGGGACCCCATGATTAACAGTCATGTGCTCTAACCAGCTGAGCTAAGGAGGAATAATCCTCTCTCTGCTTTTACAGGGAGAGGATCACGTATTCCGGCTCAAGC
>JAGOJO010000135.1:0-4463 GCA_017995075.1 Bacteroidia bacterium
GCTGAAATTTTTCCAGCGGGCGAGACGGAAGAATTAATCCACTATTACGAGGAACCAGAATCGGAAACGATGCCTGATAATGTTCAAACATATCTTTCAACTGCATCCAGTAGGCCAGCTCTCCGGGTCCGCCGATGTAGGCAAGATTCGGGAGTATCATCTCCTGGTATAATGGACGCAAAATAACATTCGGACTAAACCGCTCCGGCTGATGATCGATCAGATCAATTAAAAACTCACGGGTGAATTCCAGGTCGGTATGAACGATTTCATAATGTCCTTTTTCATCCAGCACAATCCGTTCACGCAATTGTTCATCAAGATAAAATAAATTAATCTCACGGGGATTCACCTGCAGTTTATAATGCTCACCAAGTTTTTCACTCGTGGCATTGACAATACGAAAAGCCGCCTGCGTTGAAACTTCTTCGCGGGCAATGCGGGCAAATATTTTTTTCAGCGATGGACGATCAGCATCCAACACCAACAATCCTTCTGATGCAAACAACTGCAACACAAATTCACGTGTAGCATCTGCCAGATTTGAATGGCCGAGATATGCTTTCCGAAGTTTCTCCAGTACATCTGCAGCAAAAGGTTCTTGTCCGAGTAACGTTTCCAGTTCCTGAACAAACGCATCCATTCCTTCTGTCGACATACGTCCGGTAGCTCCTGTCTGACGCGTACCCCACTTCACCGTTTTCCCGAATACAAACACCGAATTGATTTCATCCAGATCGTGATCCTCTGCACCCATCCAGAAAACCGGCACTACCTTCTGTTCCGGATATCGTTCATTCAACGATTTCGCCAGCCGGATGGTAGTAATAATTTTATAGAGGAAGTAAAGTGGTCCGCCCGCAACACATGGCTGGTGACCGGTTGTAACCGTAAAAGTATTTTCCAGCTTCAGGAAATCGATCTGCTGCTGCAAAGCCGGGAACTCCGTAAAATAGCGGCTATGCTGATCCGTTAGTTCCGCGCAGAGTACTTCTCTGTGAAACGGGAAATTACTCCGTTCTTTAACTACATCCGGAAACGAATCTATTGCCGGTACATATTTATAAAACGGACGAAGTTGAGGGTGACCTTCAATATAATCCATCATCAGCTTACCGTATATTCCGGAATCGCTCAATGGAATCTGATGAACCTGCATAGGAAAGAATTTAGCCGGCGACTTCCCCGTAGAGATCAAACGCCGCAGTAGAAGTTATTTTTACGGGAGCGAAATCGCCAATACGAATATACGTGTCTTTTGCCGAAACTAATACTTCGTTATCTACCTCCGGCGAATCGAACTCTGTACGTCCAACAAAATAATCGCCTTCCTTACGATCAAAAAGCACCTTGTATGTATTCCCCACCTTACGGCTGTTGATGTCTTCCGAAACCTCCTGCTGGAGCGCCATCACTGCTTCTGCACGCTGCTGCTTTACTTCTTCAGGAACATCATCATTCAACGCATAGGCTGATGTATTCTCCTCGTGAGAATAGGTAAAAATCCCCAGACGATCGAAACGGGCTTTCTCTACAAAACGCAACATCGCTTCGTGGTCTGCTTCTGTTTCGCCGGGATATCCTGCAATCAATGTTGTACGTAAAGCGATGCCTGGCACTTTCTCGCGGAAACGATTCACGAGTTCGTATGTTTTCGCCTCTGTTGTTCCGCGCTTCATCGACTTCAACATATTATCGCTGATATGCTGCAATGGAATATCAATATACTTGCAGATCTTCGGTTCAGTGCGCATAACATCGAGCACGTCTTCCGGGAATCCACTTGGGAATGCATAGTGCAAACGAATCCACTCGATACCATCTACCTCCGCCAGCTTACGCATCAGTTCACCTAAGCGACGGTCTTTGTAGAGATCGAGTCCGTAATAGGTAGAATCCTGCGCAATCAGCAATAACTCCTTCGTACCATTGGCCGCGAGTGATTTCGCTTCTGTCACCAGTTCTTCCATCGGACGCGAAAGATGTTTCCCACGCATCAACGGAATAGCACAAAACGAACAGGGACGATCACAGCCCTCGGAAATTTTCATGTAGGCGAAGTGACGAGGTGTTGTCAGCAAACGTTCACCGATAAGTTCATGTTTATAATCAGCGCCAAGTGTTTTCAGCAACAGCGGCAAATCGCGTGTGCCGAAATAAGCATCTACATTCGTAATTTCTTTCTCCAGATCCGGCTTATATCTCTCCGAAAGACAACCGGTAACGATAAGTCTGTCGATTTTCCCCTGCTCCTTCTTCTTCGCATAATGAAGAATAGTATCTACCGACTCCTGTTTTGCATTATCGATAAATCCGCAGGTATTGATGATCACAATCGAAGCATCGTTTTTACTGCTCTCATGCACCACTTCAAAATCATTCGCACGCAGCTGACCCATCATCACTTCAGAGTCCACCAGGTTTTTAGAACAACCCAGCGTTATCACATTTACCTTATTCTGCTTAAGCGTTTTTGTCTTCACGATTAATAAAACACGTTGAACTTTGATTTATCCACTACTACACGCACTTCCTCCGGAAAAAACGGATTCACCGCATCAATCAACTGCATATATAAACTTACCCAGGCATTGGTAGCACGGGAAACGGTTGTCTTTTCTTTCCAGGTGATAGAGATATCGATAGAACGGGGATAATGTTCCTCATCGATAATTTTAAAATTACTATAGTCGTCAAAATATTCCGGACGCAGACTATCCACCGGAAACGTAGACAATAGTTTTTGAATTTTCTTTTTTTCCTTCGATGTCAAAGTGCGACGCAGATAATCAACATTCGAGCGGCCGTAATCTGCTTTCCCGGTTACAACCAGACTATCATTTGTAATGCGATATGTCTGCCCCATATTCATCTTCGCCAGATTATCATTGATTAAAATCTCCATTTTCTGTGCAGGAGCGATCATGGAAGCTGCAACGAAGAAGGTCAATAGAAGAAATCGTTTCATTTTATTTTTGATTTTCAAACAACGAATTAACGAATTCATTTCTGTCGAATAGCTGAAGATCCTCCATTTTTTCACCAACACCAATGTATTTCACCGGCACCTTAAACTGATCCGACACACCAATCACCACACCACCTTTCGCAGTACCATCCAGCTTCGTCAACGCCAGCGCATTCACTTCTGTAGCCGCAATAAACTGCTTCGCCTGTTCAAAAGCATTTTGACCGGTAGACGCATCCAGCACCAATAAAATTTCATGCGGCGCATCGGGCATTACTTTTTGCATCACCCGTTTAATCTTCGACAGCTCATTCATCAGGTTAATCTTATTATGGAGACGACCTGCAGTATCGATAATACAAACATCAGCACCCTGCGCTTTCGCCGAAGCCACTGCATCAAAAGCCACCGAAGCCGGATCAGCACCCATACCCTGACTCACAATCGGCACATCCACCCGCTTCGCCCAGATACCCAGCTGATCAACAGCCGCAGCCCGGAACGTATCCGCCGCACCCAACACCACTTTCTTTCCTGCTTTTTTAAACTGATAAGCCAGTTTACCAATCGTCGTTGTTTTTCCAACGCCATTCACACCCACCACCATAATCACATACGGAGTAGCCGGCAAATCCTGCACCTGACTATAATCTCCTGTACCGGTTGAATAATTCTCCGCCATCAGAGAAGAAATCTCCTCCTTCAACAAACGGTTCAGGTCGTTGGTACCGGTATATTTATCACGCGCAACACGATCCTGAATACGTTTTACAATTTTCAGCGTCGTTTCAACACCCACATCACTCGTCACCAATACCTCCTCCAGGTTATCCAGCACATCATCATCAATGCTCGACTTCCCGATCAGTGTTTTGGTTAATTTGGAAAAAAAGCTTTCCCGGGTCTTTTCGAGGCCTTTATCGAGTGACTCTTTTTTGTCTTTACTGAAGAATCCGAATAATCCCATAGGGTTGTTTTGAGGGGTACTAATAAAAACAGCTTCTTTCGAAGAGAAAGAAGCTGTCTGTTCTGGTTGATTGTCAGAAGAATATTATTTTTCTTTCAGGAAGTCCTTGATGTGGTCATTGTGTACCACTTCTTCTTTGAAGGTATAAGAACCGGTCACCGGTGACTTAACCATCTTGATTACTTTAGAGAACTCCTTACCTTTTCCGGTTTTGAGGGTAGCAACTACTTTCTTTGCCATGGTAAATTCGTATTAGAGGGTTAACCCTGATTATTTAATTTCTTTGTGAACAGTCACTTTTTTCAGAATAGGATTGAACTTCTTGAGTTCAAGACGCTCAGTTGTATTCTTTTTATTCTTGGTAGTGATGTAGCGACTGGTGCCGGGCATTCCGGAATTTTTGTGCTCTGTGCACTCCATGATCACCTGTACGCGGTTACCTTTCTTAGCCATGATTCAAATTGTTTATTACCCGTATTTTGGGTCGGCAAAGATACTATAAAACCTTCCAAAACGCAAAGGAAAAAG
>JAGOJO010000135.1:4563-6367 GCA_017995075.1 Bacteroidia bacterium
ATTCCTAACTCAACGAGTCCTTTGGCAATTATTTCATAGGCGATGCGGTGTGCTGCACGGAAATCGGCTCCCTTTTTACAGACTTCTATGCCGGCATTTTGTGCTTTGAGTACGAGGTTATAAATGGCAGCTTCTTCCTCTGAGAATTTACCATCTACCGGAATTGTTCGGGTGATGTCAGCAGTGTAGCCATGATACTCGGCACCCATATCTACCAGTAACATCTCCGATGCCTGTAGTTCTTTCCGGTTGAATGTATAATGTAGTACGCAGGCGTTTTCACCTCCGCCGCAGATGGAAGGATATCCCATGTATTCAGCGCCGTTCTTCTTGGCGTGGAATTCGATGACAGCCTGTGCTTCGTATTCTTTCATACCCGGATAAACACGTTTAATCATCTCGGTAAATCCTTCGATGGTGATATCAACGGCTTTTTGCAGGAGGACAATTTCTTCCGGTAATTTTTTCTCCCGGAGTTTTCCCATCATGGATAAAATTCCGGTGCGGTTAATCTCTTTTTCAGATGCACTGATGGACTCATTGAAATATTTCACCAGATCGGCGAGATCGGCTTTTCCGAATTTTGTGTCGTTGGGAAGGTCAGGATATTCAACAAAAATCTCATCGAGTGTTTTCCAGTTTATTCCAAACTCCTTCCACTCTATTCCATTGTAAACTACATTGAATCCAAGTTGCTTTTTAGCACCGTCGACCCCCAGCCGTTTACCGGTCCATAATTCTGATTTGGGATCCCGTTGCTGAACAAATAATAACTCATCAGTTGCAACTCCGTCGAAGGTTCGTGGTTCCTTGAAAATGACGAGTACCGCATCCGGCTCGAGGTATCCACTGAGGTAATAAAAATTTGTGTTTTGACTATATTGAAAATCGACGTCGTTGCTGCGGTTGCGTATCGGATTGGCGAAAAAAACTGCTGCTGAATTTTTAGGCATCGATGCTCTCAATGCCTCTCTTCTTGATTTGTGAAATTCTTTTGTCAGGCGATCCTTATCGTCCCATTGTGCCAGGGAAGAAAGGCTCAGGAGACAAAAAAATAAAACCGGTAACCTGCGTATCATAGTTCAAAAGTAACTACGGGCAGATTACCGGCTGCAATGCCTGCGTAATTTATTTTACAGCTTACCTTTAACGATCGCACGTGTGATCGCCTCAGTAATACCGATTTTATCGATGGTGCGGATAGCAGATGTGCTAACCTTCAAAGTGATCCACTCTCCTGTTTCAGGCATGTAAAACTTCTTGGTCTGCAGGTTCGGATGGAACTTACGACGGGTTTTACGGTTAGAGTGGCTAACGTTATTTCCGGAGATTGAGTGTTTACCGGTGAGGTCACAAATTTTTGACATGACTATTCTTATTGGGAGGGCAAAGATACAATAAAATCTATTTCTTACAAGCCTTCTGAAATAAGTAACTTTCTAAGCATATTTAAGGCTGTTTCCGAAGCTACCTGAATGGTTCTCAGTCGATTATCTCCCAATAAAACTTTTTTAGCGATCGTTTGGCGAGGCGAAGAAACCGCAATCCAGACCGTTCCGACCGGTTTATCGGGAGTTCCGCCGCCGGGTCCGGCAATTCCGGAGGTGGCTACTGCACAGCTGGTTCCAAGCAACTTTTTGGCATTATTGACCATAGAGGTGACCACTTCTTCACTGACAGCGCCGTGTTTCTCGATGACCTCTTTGGGTACTCCGAGCAGTTCGGTTTTACTTTCATACGAGTAAGTGATGGTAGATCCCATGTACCAGGAAGATGATCCGGGTATGGAGGTAAGCAGGTGGGC
>JAGOJO010000003.1:0-4879 GCA_017995075.1 Bacteroidia bacterium
AAGTATCCATGAATTACAAAATCGGTACAAAGGAAAAGCCTCTGCTATTAAAAACACCACCATTAAGTTCAGAATATACAATGCATGTAGAGGAAAAAAATGGCGAAGAAATTTTAGTCTGTACAGTAGGGAAAACCATTTTACACTATAACATGAGGTGCATTAATGATCTACACAATATGCTAAAGAAACATGGCGATTGGATGGAATTAGGTAGTGCAGATGAACAAAAACCGGCAAAAGACGGTACAGTTGAAGCCTGGGGTAGAAGTGAGTCGAATCCCGTCGGTGGGTGGTATGGTTTGAAAAAAGGTTTTCGGGGACGCTTTGGTATGTATCTTCCGCCGTTGATGGAGGCTTTGGGTCTGGCAGAGGTCACTCATGAAGCCAGAGGGAATAAAATGAGGGCGAAGTAAAATCACGCATTAAGGGAGTTCCATATAGATGGCTGAAAATGTCCGTTTTATAACCGGAATTACAGTAGCCTAATCTGTACCTTTGTTAAAAAAGCAAATGTCTGTACAGTTTGTCTTCCTGGTATTACCCGATATACATCTGATGGATCTTGCAGGTCCGGATCAAACTATTCACGAGGCCGCAGATTTCGGCGCCTCCTTTGAGATTCAATACTGTGGAACAGGTGAAAAAGTAGTGTCAAGTGCAGGATTGCCGATTGATCGCCTGGTGCATTACAGTAAAGTCAGGATGAATGAAGGTGATTTTTTGATAATCCCTGGTTCAAAGGTGGATTATATTTTGAGTGATGAATTTACAAAGAATGTAAAATTGCATGATTGGATAAATGATCTCCATCGTCTTGGTGTAAAAATCGTAAGCATCTGTGCCGGAGCCTTTGTATTGGGACAATGTGGATTATTGGATGGACGTGCCTGCACTACTCATTTTAAAAGAACAACACAACTTCAACAACTTTACCCGAAAGCTATTGTTCAGGAGAATGTACTTTTTGTGGAAGAGGACGGGATTTATACAAGTGCAGGTATTGCATCCGGAATAGACCTCATGTTATTCATTATTGAAAAATTGCGTGATAGTTATTTTGCACATAAAGTAGCACGTGAACTGGTGATTTATAATCGTCGTGATGGTCACAATGAGCAACATAGTGTTTTTATGCAATTCAGGAATCATATTCATAGCGGTATACATAAAGCGCAGGATTTTATTGTCGAAAATATTCATCGCAAACATCCTCTTCAAGAACTCGCTGATTTGGCTTGTATGAGTGAGAGAAATTTTACCCGTGTTTTTAAAAAGGAAACCGGTATCACCGTTAATGATTACATTACATTGGTGCGCAAAGAAGTCATTTTAAAATTACAGAAAAATCGCGATTTGAGCCTGAAACAAATTGCAGCAAAAGTTGGACTTGATAGTGAGAAACAGGTAAAGAGAATTCTGACAGAAAACGATTAGGCCGGAAGTGTCGGCTGAATGTCGATTAAAGCATTCTTTTGGCTCATAGCTTTGCAGGAAAGAAATGTTATGAAATGCAGCAGCGTTCTTCCGGTTATTCTGGGTCTTTTACTACAACTAATTTCCAATTCCTGTGCAGGACAAAAAGTTGAAGTCCGCGCAGAAATTATAGATCAGCAGGGAAATATTACGGAAAGTCAACTAATAGTCAGAGACACATCCCAATTATTTATTGCAGGAGCTATAGCAGACCAAGGGAGAATATCCGTTGCAATTGATACACCCGGAGTATACCGATTTACTTTTTCAGCCATGGGTTTTGTATCTAAAGATACCGTAGTTCACATCCAGACTTCTGTTGATTTTGGTACAGTTCAGTTATTGCATACACTCAAAGAAATGCAGGAGGTGAATGTAGTTGCTCAGAAACCATTATTTGAAAAGACGGCTGATGGAACTAAAATGAATGTAGGGCAAACAATGCTAAGCAAGAGTATGAATGCAACGGAAGTAATTACACGCACTCCCGGTATTTCTATAGTTTCCGGTAAAGTGAATGTGAATGGAAGAGGAGAAGCTGTGCTTATTATAAATGGAAGGGAGACTACAATCGAGAGTTTTAAATCGACACCTGCAGGTGATATTGAATCGGTGGAAGTATTAACAAATCCTGATGCACGGTATGATGCGAAAGGGAAAGCAGTAGTGATCGTAACATTGAAAAAGTATGCCCGGCAAGGTTATTCGGTAAATCTGACTAATAGCACTACAATGAGTATGGTAAAGGGTGCTGAGATAACACAATATGTACTTCATGCACCTAATTGTGCTTTAAATTTCAGAAAGGATAAATGGAATTTTACCGCATATTATGGAAATGAGTATGGACTGAACTGGAGTGAGAATGTTTATAATACATTTATTACTTCAACTTCAGGACAATATATTACGAATGGCTACTATCAGGAAGATAATTTTTCGAAGGGAGTCCATTATTATAAAGCAGGAGCCGGATATACAATCAATAAACAATCAGAAATATCTTTTCAATATGATGGCATGCATCATTATTTTGAATTGGATGTCAGGCAAAATGGAGATTATACAAATCCACAAAACGAACTAACCCAATTGCGAATGCAAAATGATGCCACCACTACTTTATCAAATCACTCTTTTAATCTGAACTACACGCTAAGGACGGACACACTTGGTAGCAGCTTGTTCGCAGCAGCCCAGTTTAATCGGTTTGAAAACAAATTGCTCGATCAGATTACCGAGCGTATAGGGGCAAATTCAACTGACGAGGCTGTTTACAATCGTATCAATGATGGTTTGAATGTGATTCAATTATCTACCGTCCAGCTCGACTATGTGAAGAAATACCGTAGTCATTCATGGGAAGCAGGGTTTAAATATGGACAGGCAACAAATGAGGGAGAGATACACTTTTATTCGAAGCTGTTTGATCAGCCTGATTATTCAGAGAATCTTTCTGTTGCCAATTCGACAACCTATACAGAAGAGATACCTGCAGCTTATATCAATTTCAGATCATCGCACAAGAAATGGAAATTTCAGGCTGGTCTCCGGGCGGAATATACAATTGTTGAGAGTAAATCCAATCGATATAATACCGCTATACTCGATACTGCGTATCTGAATATTTTTCCGAGTGCAAGGATAAATTATGGACTTAGTTCAAATAGTTTTGTCGGATTGAATTATTCAAGAAAAATTAACCGTCCGGTATACCAGGATCTCGATCCATTTCTCTGGTACCTTGATTCACTTACCAGTATACAGGGAAATCCGGCGCTCAAACCGGAGTATCTGCATCAGATGGAATTGCGGTTAGGTTATCAATCTTTTATTCTCCGTGGTGCTTACACTATTTCTGAACAGACAATTTGGGCTATTACAGCGGCAGGTTTTTCAGGAGAAAACAGTGTTCGGTATATTAAAGAGAATTTACAGCACCGGTACACTACAACCCTTGCATTTGATGCTCCGTTTGAAATGGGCAATTACTCCAGCTATAATTCCATTGCTTTGAATGCGTACCGGTTTAATGATGATCGTCCGGAATTTAAAACAGGTAAAATACGCCCTCAATTTTATCTTTACTCATTCCACCAGTTCGTCATAAAAAACTGGTTTACCATTGATGGACTATTCGAATATTATGGTTCGTCCAGTGATGGGTTTACAAACCGATCCCCTTATTACTATAGTACATTGGGCTTATCGAGGTCATTTTGGAAAGAGTCATTGCAGGTACAGTTGAATTTCAATGATATTGCCCGTACTGCGCGTTTTAAAGGTATAAGAACGATAAATACTTATACTAATGATTACAATCAACGATTCAACTCACATTATTTACGGCTGACTATAACCTACAATTTTAGTAAGCTTAAAGGCTTTAACTATCAGAATAAAGCAGTCAACGAGACCGAGTTTAACCGGATTAAACGTTAAATAGCCGAAAGAATTATTATTAATGGTAGATCAATCAAAATTCATCTTAACTTTGTAGATAAATATTGTTTTATGCAAGCCCTCCGTATTCTTCGCACCAATTCTGAAAATCAGGATTTTGTCCAATTGGTTCATCTCCTCGATCAGGATTTACAACGACGTGATGGTGCCGATCACCCCTTCTTCGCCCAATTTAATAAAATAGATTCTATCAAATATGTTGTTGTTGCTTATATGGACCTTTACCCTGTTGGATGTGGCGCAATTAAAGAGTACGATGGTGAAACGATGGAAGTTAAAAGAATGTTTGTAACTCCCGAACATAGAGGTAATGGTGTTGCAACAGCTGTTTTGAAAGAATTGGAATTGTGGACAATGGAATTGGGATTTAAAAAATGTATTTTGGAAACCGGAGAGCGTCAGCCGGAAGCAATCGGTTTGTATGCGAAAAATAAATATCATCGAATTCCTAATTATGGTCAATACGCTAATGTTTTAACCAGTGTTTGTTTTTCAAAGGAATTGGAATAGCTAGCCATGTTTTGAAGGATGGAATTAGAAAAGAGAGGTAATGTAAAAGTTGTTTTTGCAAAAACGATTCTTCAATGGAGAAATTGGTTGCTCAAGAATCATCTTGTAGAAAAGGGTGTTTGGCTGGTCATATATAAGAAAGACTCAGACACAGTCAGCATTAACCGCGATGAAGCATTGGATCAGGCACTATGTTTTGGCTGGATTGACAGTGTAGGCAATAAGAGAGACGATGAAAGCTATTTTCAATATTTTGCGCAGCGGAAACCTAAAAGCAACTGGAGTGGAATCAACAAAATCAAAATTGCCAGATTGATTGAGGAGGGGCAGATGCATGCTTCTGGTCTGAAAATGGTAGAATTGGCGAAAGAAACAGGAACATGGACTGCACTCGAAGACGTAGAGAACCTGGTGATACCCGATGACCTTC
>JAGOJO010000003.1:4979-23009 GCA_017995075.1 Bacteroidia bacterium
GGCAAGAGTATTTAAACCGAGCCCATTTCTCGAGGTTGCAGGCCGATATTATGTTGATCAGGTACAAGATACAATTGTAGTCCGACTTGATGTAGATTTCCGCGTATAATCACGTAATTGTATACATGAATGATGAAAGCCCCGGTTGTACGAAGTTCTTCTATGCTGATCAACTGTTTACTTTTTATCACAGTTTTTTGTTCTTTTCAAAACGATAAACTACCTCTTTCATTTGGACAACAACTTTCATCCGCCGCTTTAGACCTTACGCGTCAGGAAGTGAATTATGATCCATCTTATTTTAAGATCAGTTATCCAAATGGTGACGTTCCGGCTGATAAGGGTGTATGTACCGATGTGGTGATTCGCACATACAGGAAACTTAATATTGACTTACAGGAACTAGTGCACCGCGACATGCTGGCTAACTTTAAGGATTATCCAAAATTGTGGAGCCTCAAATCCCCTGATCCAAACATTGATCATCGTCGGGTTCCAAATCTGATGACCTTTTTTTCCAAAAAGGGAACAGTAATTCCCATAACTACTAATGCTGCGGATTATTTCCCGGGGGACATTGTATGTTGGAATCTTGGAGGAGCAATAACCCATATTGGTCTGGTAGTTAATAGAACTTCGGTAGAGGGAAGCAGACCATTGATTGTACATAATATTGGGCAGGGGCAGGTATTAGAAGACATGTTATTTGATTATAAAATTATCGGCCATTATCGATTTACCGGGAGATCATAGATAAAATTGCTGATGTAAATCAGATCCGTTAAGATGATTTATTTTGGAGAGATGAATTCAGTATCTTATTTTTGAGTGAAGAACCCAATAAGTTCGGCAGAATGCTACTTTATCAGTTATACGAAACGGAGCAACTACTACTTAAGCTAAATAATTTATAACCTCAGCCGTAAAACGTTTATGTTTACAAGAAAACAAATATGCGCCGCTGGATTGTTTATATCCTTTTTTCTGGGATATCTCGAATGGGGAAAAGATAGTAGTGCATTTGTCTACGAAGGATTCATCGAAGTTATATCTAACTCGAAAGGGCTTAAAAGTAATTTTACACACCCATTAATAGTACTTCCGTTGATTGGAGAAATTATTTTTGTAGTTGGAACGTTCAATTCGCGACTACAAAATAAATGGCTTGTCACTGCTTTGGTATTAACCGGTTTATTATATGTTATGATTCTTCTGGCCGGTGTATTATCTAAGAATCCGAAAATGATACTTTCTGCTGCTCCCTACATTTTGTTTGCAATCGGATTGGTGATTGCGATCCGTAAAGAAAATAGGTTAAAGAAAAAATACATTCAGAAGCACGACTAATTCGTTCTTTTAAGGTATTTGTTCCGGTATGCAACTGGAGTAATACCTGTGATTTTTTTAAAAGTTGTCCTGAATGCTTTTATATCATTGTAACCAATTGTATACATCACTTCATGAATTGTTTTCATCGTGGTTTCAAAGTTTCTTTTTGCGACCTCCATTTTTACCCGTTGAATATATTCTAGAACAGAATTGCCGGTTGCTGATTTAAACCGACGCTCAAGACTTCTTCTTCCTAATGCGAGTTGCTCAGCTATATCCTCTACAGAAATCTTTTTATTAATACTTTTTTCAATGAGCTCCTGTGCTTTCAGAATGATACCGTCGGGATGTGTCTTCTGACCCTGAAATATACTAAATGATGATTGGCTATCTCTATCAATATCTACAGCAAAATACTTGGCAACAAGAATTGAAATTTCCCGACTTGTATGCTTCTCTACTAGGTGAAGTAATAAATTCCAATAGGAGTTGGCGCCGCCACTGGAGTAAATCCCATTCGATTCTGTAATTATTCCTCCGTCTACTAATTCAACTTCCGGATACATCAATCGAAATTCCCGTGCGAAACCCCAATGAGTTGAACATTTACCATCGTTGAGTAATCCCGTTTCTGCTAGTAGGAATGCTCCCAAACATAAAGAAGCGATTTCTGCTCCCCGTGCATGTTGTTCTCTTATCCATGGTAAAATTCCACTGTTTAATGATAGCGCAACTTCCAGGTTACCGGCCAAAGCAGGTATGAAAATTATATCTGCCTTCTTAATTTCTGGTAGAAGTGCATCGGTATGTACTACATAACGTCCGTTGTTAAGTTTGATGGAGCGTTTCTTACCGGCAAGGACAACGCGGAATAATGGTTTTTTACCCATAGTCTCTAAAAATTGATTTGTTGCTTCAAAACAGTATTGAGGATCGGCGATTGCTTGCAACACAGAACTTTCGGGGACAATTATGACTACATTTTTCATGCTGTAAATTTATTAAAATAGAATGTCGCAAAACGCCCCAACAATGACGTTTTTGTCCTGATTTTCTAATTTACATTTTGGTATGTTTGTCCAATGAATGACTTACAAACCAAGGAACTAATTCTGGATAAGGATATTGTAGTTTATAGACTACGGGCAACTAGTTTTCCCGAGGGAGTTGGGGCAGCACATATGAAGCTTCATTCTTTCGTTGAATTCGATACAAGTCGTCAGTATTTTGGCATCTCACATCCGGAAAATAGTGGAGCTATTGCTTATTGGGCAGCTGCCACCGAAATCATCCCCGAAGAGTTATCCCGAAATGGACTTGAAAAATTTATCATAGAAGCCGGCGTTTATAAATATCTGGATGTTCATTTGTTTATGGTGAATATTTCAGATATTGGCCACGCATTTAAGATACTTACTGCACTGCCTGATTTGAAACCGGACGGATATTGTCTGGAGTGGTACAATGGTAAGGATTGCCGATGCATGATCAGAATTCAATAAAGAAACTCTAAATGAACAACTCAACTCCTTCAGTGATTACAGTAATTACGAAAGTTAATGCTCCTTTAAATAAAGTCTGGGATTTCTGGACAAAGGACGAACACATTATAAATTGGAATAATGCTTCTGACGAATGGCATACTCCTGCTGCAAAAAATGATCTTCGTAAAGATGGTCGATTTGTTTTTACTATGGCTGCCAGAGATGGTAGCATGAGTTTTGATTTTGAGGGTGTTTACAGTGAAGTAATAGAACACAAAATGATTTCCTATGTAATGGAGGATGGCAGGAAGGCGAAAATCACTTTCGAAGTTCAAGATGGCCAGACGGAAATCGTAGAATCCTTCGAAGCTGAAACAGTAAATAGTATTGAATTACAAAGGACCGGCTGGCAAAATATTCTTGATAATTTTAAAAAGTATACTGAGTCTAATTAGCTATGTGACTTCAACCTGGGAACAGTTTGAAACTTATTTACCAGTCAGGTATCTTTGAAATAGTAGTGGTATAAACACAATTTAGATATATGAATAATAGAATTTATCCTTGTCTTTGGTTTGAGGGAGATGGTGTAGAGGCGGCCGCTTTCTATACGGAAGCATTTGCTGATTGTGCCGTTCTTGAGCAGAATCCAATGGTAATAATGCTCAGCTTTGGTGGTCAGAAATTAATGTTACTGAATGCAGGTCCAGGTTTCAAAAAGAATTCTTCAATATCTTTCTTTGTTTTATATGAATCAGTAGAGGAAGTTGAAAGCACTTGGAAAAAACTACAGCAAGGTGGAACTGTATTGATGCCATTGGATGAATATCCCTGGAGTAAAAAGTACGGTTGGATTCAGGATAAGTACGGCGTTAGCTGGCAAATTTCACATGGAAAGATGGAGGAAGTTGGCCAGCGTATTACACCTACTCTAATGTTTAATGGGGCTAACAATGGCCGGGCCGCTGAAGCGATTGATTTCTATTGTTCTCTTTTCCAGAATTCCGGTATTAACGGAGTATTGAAATATCCTAAGGGTGAAGATATAGAAGGTAATATTAAGCATGCACAGTTTCATCTAAGTTCTTATGTCATGATGGCAATGGATAGTTCCATGTTGGATCATTTCACATTTAATGAAGGTGTTTCACTGGTCGTACTTTGTGATACTCAAGAAGAAATTGACCATTTATGGGATTCATTGACAAAAGACGGCCAAGAAAGCCAATGTGGCTGGTTAAAGGATAAATTTAATGTGAGTTGGCAGATCGTACCTTCAATACTGGAAAATTTGATGAAAGATCCGACAACTTCAGGTGCTGTAGTGAATGCGTTTTTGAAAATGAGAAAGTTTGAAATTGATAAATTGGTGAAAGTGGCAAATTAATATGGAAACATTATTTACACTGAAATTCGAAGAAATAATTTCAGCTGCGCCTCAGAAAGTCTGGAATGTATTATGGGAAGATGAAACCTATCGTCAATGGACCTCTGTCTTTGCAGTAGGGTCTTATGCCGAAAGTGATTGGAAGGAAGGAAGTGAAATCCGCTTTCTGAATCCAAATGGCAATGGGATGTTATCGGTTATAAAGACGCGAGTGGAGAATCAGCTGATGCTTTTCAAACACCTGAAGGACATTATAAGTGGTGAATTGAAAGATACTACATGGTCCGGTGCAACTGAGAGTTATGAGTTGATTAGTGAAGCGGGTGAAACAAGATTAATTGTAGAATTACAGTCTACTGAAGGTCCGCTTGCATATTTTAAAGAGACTTTTCCTAAGGCACTTGTAATTGTAAAAGAGCTTAGTCAACGTCCTTGATTGACTAAGATTGCTACTGTTTAAAATTTGCGCTCGATCATCGAGGTATCTGAAATTTTTATTTAAGTATTATTCAAGAGTGATGCACTTCGTGGCTACCTTTGCTATGATCTAGTGCGCTATGTGTAAAATGTTAATACTTCGCTTCAGTTTCCTTATCACAGTACTCTTGACTTCATTGCAAGTTGTTGGTACCACCAAACCAATTGTTAGAATAGATACAATGATGGTTATGGATCAAGTGCGGGGAAGATCGATTCCTGTTGCAGTTTATATTCGTCCCGACCTGGATTCTGCTAAATCCAGATTAATGCCTGTTATTTTAAATCATGGATACGATCAGAACCGCGGGAATGCATACCTGGACTATTCCTACCTTGCGATTGCATTGGCTCAATCAGGTTATTTCGTAGTTTCAATACAGCATGAGCAGCGGGATGATTCCTTGCTTTCAATGACTCCACCATTTCGCGAATCGAGGAGACCTAACTGGGAACGTGGTTCGGCAAATATTTTAGCTGTTTTACAATGGTTACGGCTAACTTATCCTTCGCATTATTACGCGAAACTCTCATTGATTGGACATTCTAATGGCGGAGATATTGCTGCATTATTTACTTCTATACACCCTGAACTTGTACATAAACTGATAACGCTAGACAATCGGAGAATGCCATTACCGCGTACCAGTGAGCCCATGATTTATTCTCTTCGGTCGAGTGATTTGCCTGCCGATGAAGAAGTGCTTCCTGCTAACGTCTCCGGTGTAGCGGAGAATGTCCGCTTAGTATTTTTAAAGCGATGTAAACATAATGATATGGATAACTCCGGCAATCGGAGACAACATAAAATGATTGTCAGATTTGTGAAAGAGTTTCTTAGCGATGAGTGGAAGTTGATATAGTTTTTTAATTTTGAGAGATGGTGGTATTTAAATTCCATACTCTTATACGATTAGTATCAACTATCCGGAAGATAGGTCTGCAATCTCTTTTTTTGTTTTTCTCCATTCACTGCACCAGTTTATTTGCACAGATTCAGGATTTTTCTCTCATCAGAGGAACTGTTTATCATCAACGGAACGGTGAAAAATTGCCGTACGTGAATGTTTACAATTTGTCTCAAAAGACCGGCGTACTTAGCAATGAAAACGGTTTTTATAAGCTGGAAAATGTTCAACCTGATGATTCAATTCGGTTCAGTTTCGTAGGATTTAAAACTAGTACATTTACCGGCCTTCAGTTACGTTCAAGTACCCGGGTCTTGTTGATCCCGGAATTCACAGAAATGAAGGAAGTGGTGGTGGTGGCAGATGATGAGTCATTTTTATATGATTTAGTCTATAGTGCAAGACGAAATATGAACGTGTACTCCGGAAAGGCCAAATCTTATTTTGAGCTAAAGTCATATCATATTGATAGCCAGATTGAACTTGTACAAGCGTATTATGGAGCGGAATTGAATGGTTGTGATTTAAAATCGCTGGATCTTAAATCTGCTCGGTTTGGACTCAAGCCTTATGAAAACCGGTTTTTCGTAAGTCATGAAAATGCAAGGGCAATTGCAATGAATAAACTACTCACTTCCACGCCTTACTTCCCTGCTCAGCCATTTTCCTTTACACCAAAACGAATGAGAAAAGAGTTTTCGTTGATTTTACTGAACCGTTACCGGGAAGAAAACGGGGATTCGGTTTACGTGATCAGATATGCGCCACGTAAGACTGTGAAGGATGCCTTCAATGGCGAGATCTGGTTAAACATTACCCGAATGGTTCCGCGAAAAATGACATTAAGCGGCACAACTTCGACGCATCATCCGTTCCAGCCTATATTTTCTGTCGACAGTATTCTTCAGGTACAATTTTCGATAACACGAACATTTGATATAGAGAATAGTATGGCGCGTTTCCGTCACGTAGATTTTAATATTAATTTAACCTATAAAAGTTCAAAGCCAGACTTACCTACTGCAATAAGTTCGATTGAAAGCCATGCTGTTTTATATGCCTACGAATACGATACCACATTCATTCAACCATATTTCAAGTTTAATTATTTACCTGATTTTCGGAAGTTCAATGCGTATCCTTTTAGGGAGAGTTTTTGGGAAGAAAGCAGAGAGTATGGAATGGAAGATTCGCTCGACGAAAACCTTCTTTTTTTTAAAGAGGATGCCATTTTAAATAGCCGGAACGCCTTTGAACGTAATCATATTTTCTCTATTGGTTTGTATGAGCATTCTTTTATTCATTGGTCCAACAAACGGTTTGTAATTCGGAAATCACCTCCCAAGCCAGATCTAAAGATTAGCCAGTTAAAAACAGAACGGGAACGCTATGAAATTAATGTTGAGCTTTTTCTCGATCTGATACCAAAAGGTGATTCCCTCAGTTTATTTACTTCTGTGATGTTTGATCCTTATTTGAGTTATTATCATTTCGAGCAGGATAGTATGTCTATTGCTTTTTATAATATGGTATTGGATCTATATGAGATTCAGCGACGAAAATCCTTTCCCGAGCAGATGATTCACCATGATCAGCTTACATATCTTCCGGCTAGAATTCAGCAATTCGAAGAAGATATGCGACGGCAGAAAGAGAACTACTTCAAGGATGTGCAGCGAGGGCATCAAATTGAGGAAATGAAATGGTATCACCGATTGATTAAAAAGGAGTTGGGAGTGTTGAATCTCCCTGAGGAATAGCTCCCTGGTTTTCCCAAACTTGCCATAGGCTAAATTTCCTGCACAGCTTATGGTGAAGTCTGAATTATTCAATACTTTCGGTGAATATGATAACTCCCGGGTCAGGATTTCGTTTTTTACGCTTTCTGCTGCTTACAGGGGTCTTTTTTATTGGTATCATCACAGCAGCCTCGTCCCAGAGTTTTAACTTCAGACATATCACCAAAGAGCAAGGGCTTTCGGGTATCGAAATATATAAAGCGATTCAGGATAGAAACGGATATATCTGGTGTGTGACAGATGCCGGGGTTTTTAAATACAACGGTTCGGAGTTTAAAATATTTACACAAGAGGATGGTCTTCCGGGATTAACATTCTATGCTATACATGAAGATCAGTATGGTCTTATTTGGGTGAGTTGCTCTAATGGTCAGGTTGGATATTTTAAAGATAGCAAATACTATTCTATTACTGCCAATGCTACCATTACTAAGTTATTGATGAATGGCCAGCGACTCATTTATGAGATTTTTGTGGATAGTGGTGATACGCTTTGGCTGGGAACTCAACATCGATTGTTAAAAGTATCTCCGGAGAGAAATTATGCAACAGCTTCAGAAGTAAATTCTAACCGGACAAACTCTGTCAGGCTTTTACGTGAAGTTGATAACGGAATTGTAGTAACATCACTCGATTATAATACGGATAAAAGTAAAACCAGGAAAGTCAATAACGGAACGGAGTTCGCCTCTGATATTGTACTCCAAATGCGGAACGGAACTTTTACATTTGAACATACTTGGGATGCACAACTTGGATCTACCAGTTTATTGTCGGCAATTTCATTGGACGATTCAAGTATATTAATTGGTTTCGGAAATAAGCTTATCAAATGGTATAGAGATAATACCCGGGAAGTTTATCAATTCGATAATCGTGTTTTAAAGTTGGTAACAGATGAAGAGAAAAATCTTTGGATTTGTTTCGATAAAAACGGAGTTAAACTTTTCCGAAATGGCGATCTGAAAAGCACCCCTGTTCATCTGTTACAAAATGTGTCAGTAGCCAATATTCTTGTTGATAAAGAGAAAAATCTCTGGGTTAGCACACTGGGAAATGGGCTATTGTTCTCTCCAACATTACAAATTCAATACTTTGGTAATATTGCCGGTTTGGACAAAGGGATAGTTGCACTTGGTACGATAAAAGATAAGGTACTTGCAATAACTGCCGGTGACCAGGGATTCGCTTTTGATTCAGTCGGGAATACTTCTATGGTGTTCGACTTTACAAGTTCTTTTACATTGGGAGCGTATAAAATCCGAAATTTTGATTCAATATCATTCGTGGTAGGTTCAAGAACCGGCGTTTTAACAAAGGATCTGAGATTGCCTTATCCTATGATGGAGGAGGGGAACTATCTATATTCACAGGATTACTTTCCCCTTGCTAAGGATACAGATCTGATTTTAGTACACAGTGAAATTCGGATTTACTCTAAGGGAGAGATGTTGAGAAAATATCGATTGCCTGGTCGCGGATTAAATTTATTTGTTTTGTCGAAAGGGAAATATCTTATCGGGACATTAAATGGACTATACCTTTTCGAAGATGAGAAATTTACCCTTCTATCCTCAGAACATCCTGACCTTGCATATCGGATCAATTCCATTTCTTCCGATTCTAAAGGCCGGATATGGGTCTGTACAAAGGGACGTGGGTTGTTGTTTAAAGATCACGACCAATGGAGGAGTATCCGTAAAAGCGACGGAATGATAAGTGATCTTTGTAATACGATCGTTGAGACTTATCCGGGTATTTATTTTGTAGGAACTGCGAAAGGGTTGACGAGAATTATAGAGAGCCCCGGCTCTACTTTTTCGTTTAGCAATTTCGATATCAATAACGGACTTTCCGGCAATGCAATTCAGTCATTGACGTTTATGTCGCCATGGTTATGGATTGGCACTTCTAGTGGATTAAATCGTTTACCTGTTAAGGAAATTTCTAGAAATACCTTTCCGCCACGAGTTTATTTGAATAAGCTTCTGGTGAATGATAAAAGAGAAGTTATTTATACTGATAACTTAACTTTTGATTATAACGATAATAACCTGCAAATCTTTACTGATGTTTTAACCTTTAAACGTCAGAAAGGTGTTCGATTGAATTATATTTTGAATGGTAGTGATTTTCATTTAAACAGAACGATCGATGGGAATAGTTTTGAGATCCAGAATATCCCGAGCGGCAGGTATAATTTGACAGTTTGGGGTATTAATAATGATGGCGTCAGGAGTGAAGTCCCTTTGATTCTTTCGTTTGTAATTGGCCGCCCTTTCTGGAAGGAATGGTGGTTTATTCTTTCATTTATTGCCGTTGTAGTGATTGGAACATATTTGTTCTTTCGGTGGCGTCTGAAAGTTCAAATTGAAAAAAGAGCGGAAAAAGCCGGTGTGGAAAGGAAGCTGGCCGAGTACCGATTAGAAGCATTGCGGGCTCAAATGAATCCTCACTTTGTATTCAATGCTATAAATGGAATTCAAAGTAAAATTTTACAAAAGGACCCGCATGAAGCCTATACTTATCTTGCGAAATTTAGTCAGTTGATCCGATTGTTTCTAACAGGTACAATGCAGCAGTATGTTCCCTTATTAAAGGAGGTAGAGTCTCTTAAATTGTATGTAGAATTTGAACAGCTGCGGTTCGATGATAGTTTCGATTTTGATTTGTTCGTAAGCCCCGAATTGGAAGATGAGGGTATTCAAATACCATCAATGATCATTCAGCCGTTTGTGGAGAATGCTATCTGGCATGGTTTAATGCCTTTGAATAACCGGAAAGGTAAAGTGAGTATCCGGATTGAAAAAAGTGAAGAGCATCTGCTGATCACTGTCAGCGATAACGGCATAGGTATTTTGAAGTCGAAGGAAAAACCACGGCCTGCCGGACATACTTCCTTCGGCATCGAGCTTACTCGTAAAAGGGTAGAATTATTGACGAATCAAAATGGTAAAATTACTGTAGGAAATAATCCGGATGGATCAGAAGGAACTACAGTTAAAATATGGATTTAATATGCAGAAATTAAAGGCGATCATCACGGATGATGAAAAAAGTAGTCGGATTGTTTTAAAAAATTTATTGGCAAATTTTTGTCCGGAAGTAGAAGTTGTAGGAGAAGCGGGAAGTGTAGATGAAGCTTATGTGCATGTGGATGAAGTAAAACCGGATTTGATGTTCCTGGATATTCAGATGCCAAATGGTAATGGATTTACGCTTCTTCAGCGGTATGAACAGATTCCTTTTGATGTGGTGTTTATTACCAGCTATGATCAATATGCTATTAATGCAATTCGTTTCAATGCGCTCGATTATCTCCTGAAACCTATTGTTATCACGGAATTGCAGGATGCAGTGAAGAAAGCAATCTCCCGCCGCTCATCGTTGAGTTTTCCTACTTCAAATATGAATAACCTGATTCAGAATATGGGTCTTGATTTACTCGAGCAGCGAATAGCTTTTCATAAAAATGATCAGGTGCGATATATTCCGGTGAAAAACATCAGTCATATTAAGTCGGATGGAAATTATAGTATTGTAATTACTGATAATAACGAACTTTTTAGCAGCAGCAAAACTCTTAAGGAGTACGATGATTATTTAAGTTCTTTTCCTGGTTTTATCCGCATTCATAGGAATTGCGTAATAAATGTGAGAATGCTGAAATCATATTCCAAAACTGAACCATGTGTGATTACAATGGACAATGGTGAAACACTGGAGATCTCTCGACGGAAAAAGCAGGAAGTACTGGAGTCGCTGAAAAGTATTTCGCCGAGGGTTTGAATATGATTTTCTACCGGATTATACTTTTACGGTTTTCCATTTACCCTTCCTGAAAGAAATGTAATACATCAGGGCTACCAGGGCTTCTGCTGATGGTACAGCTATGAATGCACCATGAGGTCCCATTTGAAAGTGAATGGCAAGCAGATATGCCAATGGTATCTGAATTAGCCAGAACCCTATAAAACTGATGTAAGTTGGTGTGCGCGTATCTCCGGCACCATTGAATGCCTGCATTAATACCATTCCGATACCATAGAGGATATATCCCAGACTTATGATCCTCAATGCATCTACTGCAATACGATATGCTGCAGATGTTTCAATGGGAATAAAAATGCTAATGAGCAGGTCCGCGCCTAATAAGAAGAACAACATTACGAAAGTCATAAACCAGGTATTGTATTTAGCAATCGCTATTACAGAAGATTCTGCACGTTTTGGCTCATTGGCGCCAAGATTTTGTCCAACAAGTGTAGCTGCAGCATTACTCATACCCCAGGCAGGAAGGATAAAAAATACGACAAGTCGAATCGCAGTTTGATATCCCGCACTTGCATCACTCCCTCCCATAGCAACAATACCGGCCAGGAAAATCCAGCTCGCAGATTGTATGATAAATTGCAGCGTAGCCGGTCCTGATATCCCAAGCAAATTTTTAATGACTGTTAAATCGGGTTTCCAGGATACATTACGGATTTGTATCATGTCGTGTGGTACGAATAATAACTGATAGACTTGATATAGTACTCCCAGTCCTCGTCCGCACACGGTTGCCCAGGCAGCACCTTCGATTCCCATTTCCGGGAAGGGCCCGATACCATTTATAAGCACAGGGCAGAGAATAATGTTTAATCCGTTTCCTAACCATAAACTGCGCATGGCAATGGATGCGTTTCCGGCTCCTCTGAATATTCCGTTGATCAAAAACAATAATACCACTACTGCACAGCCGCCTAACATGATACGTGTGTAGCCAATTCCGGAGGCAATGGCGGTTTCCTCAGCTCCCATGAGTCGAAGAATTTCACCGGCATATAGATACCCGGGAATACTCATTAACAGTATCAATACACCTGATACCAATAATGCCTGTAACGCCGCCTTGGAAGCTTCTTGTGGATTTTTTTCACCTACTCTTCTGGCCACTACTGCTGTCGCTGCTGCGCTGAGTCCGATGGCTGCAGAATATACTAGTGTTATAACAGCTTCTGTTAATCCAACTACACTTACTGCATGTGATCCTAGTTTGTTTACAAAATAGATATCGACTACTGCAAATACACTTTCGAGACACATTTCGAGCATCATCGGTACAGACAGTAAAAAGACAGCTTTGCGTATGCTGCCATTGGTGTAATCGTATTCGTCGCCCCGCAAAGCCTGACGAATCAGTTGAAGAATTGATTTGATTTTCATTTTTTAAAGAATCCTTATTTATTAAAGGACCAAATTTTCATAAAGATATATTCTTTCTGTTAAATAGATATTAAAGACGTCTTATGGAAACTCTTGTTGCCTGTAATGCCGTTTAATTGGCTAACAGTTTATGAAGTGAATTGTATATTTGTAAAAATCATATCTCGTGTACGATATTATCCTGTTGACCGATCAGCGTTATCTGAGTAACCCGGAGAACGATCCTTATATCTCCAATATTTTAATGGAGGATGAATTGCTGACAAATGCTCTCAGCCAATATAAGGTGAGAGTATTTCGCACTAACTGGGATGATCCGGAGGTGGACTGGACCAGCACCCGCTTTGCCATGTTCAGAACAACCTGGGATTATTTCTACCGTTTCAATGAATTCTATCCCTGGTTTGAAGCAACATCAGCACTTACAAGTTTTATCAATTCGAAAGAGTTGGTGAGGTGGAATTTCAGTAAAAAATATTTGCTCGAGTTGGAAAAAGACGGTGTTCGCATTCCGCCTACAGTTTTTATTCCGCAGGGTACTGATACATCACTTAAGCAAAAAGTGATGGCAACAACGTGGAAGGAGTTTATTTTGAAACCTGCTGTCGGTGGAACTGCCCGTCATACCTATCGTTTTCTTCGGGATCATTCGTCCCGTTATGAAGATTTATTTGCCGAACTTATTCAGTCTGAAGATATGCTGTTGCAGGAATATCTTCCCGATATTACAGTAAAAGGTGAAGTGGCATTTATGGTGATGGGAGGAAAATTTACGCATGCTGTTTTGAAAAAGGCAAAACCGGGAGACTTCCGGGTGCAGGATGATTTTGGTGGTACATTGCACGATTATGTGCCAACGGAAGAGGAAATAAAATTTGCCGAAGATGTAGTTCGTCATTGCCCTTCACTGCCCTTGTATGCACGTGTTGATGTGATGTGGGATACGTTGGGAAGGGCCTGTGTTTCGGAACTGGAAATTATTGAACCGGAGTTGTGGTTCAGACGACATCCTGCAGCTGCTGAAGTACTCGCAGAGAAAATTGTTGAATATTTGAAAAGTAGCTGATTTTTATTTCTTATACACTGCTTCTAATCTGGCCAGAGGTGCCATCCTGGCTTTGTGCAGAAACAAGGTGTCTCCAATCATAGAATAGTTATCTGTTTGCTGCAGTACCTGTAAAAATGCCGCTTCGTTGTTCATGTTCGGACAAGCCATTTCTGTAGAAATAATTTCACGGAATAAAATACTAACCGGTCCTTTCAACATATATTTTCCGCTAAAAGTATTACAACCTCCATGTCCGATGAGAATATTGTCTCCCTCTTTTAATGTGAGATACATCTCCTGTGATTGACCATTTACATATTCTACTTTGACACCACGTAGCTCTACCAGTTTCCAATACTTATCAGTTGGACTTATTTCGCCTGAGGGTGTTTCTTTTGTCGGGTTGTTTGAAGAAGGACTGGTCGTTTCATTCCCGGTACGGGATTTACAGGATAGGAAAGCTTGCAGAAAGAGAATTACAATCAGTTTGCTATATATGTTCATATGTATTAAATTCTGTTTTTAGAAGTCGAGGGGTAAATTAAATTGTTTGAAATGATGCCGAAAATGTTTTCGCTGGAATATTTTCCATTCTTCGAATCCCATCTCTCCAAAGAAAGTATGTGTGAAAATTTGATCGGGATTTTCTTCGAATACCTGATGGAACAGGGTTATTTCCTTTTCAAGTAATTCTATCGCTCCCGTTATAGAGGCAGTTCTAAGTGGTGGAGGTGTTGTATTGCTTCGGTCGAACTGAACCCCTTCAGGTAAGTCCTGGTCTCCTGCAATAAATTGTGATTTAAATACTGCTACTCTTTCAGGTGGAAATTTGCATTCAACTTTGATTTTCCCATTGCAGATGCATACTACCATGGCGAGATGTTCAATCATCTGCTGCGCGTTCATTATTCCAAAACGTGGAGTACTCTCCGGTTGTAATGTTCGTAAGTGCTTAAGCGGAGTAAATAAATTTATTGATGGATCACTCATTTGTTATCGCTGAAGTATGAATTTAAATTGCTGTTGAATAGACTGATTTCTATAGAGAAGAAAATAGAGTCCGTTCGATAAGTTTGGATCAATCAGGATGCTGTTGTCTCCTGTTTGCAGTGTATGGTATTGTACTAATTTTCCTTCAGTTGTAAATATACTTACTATGCCCGGAAAAACGGATTGTTCACCTTGAAAGTAAAGCCTGCCTTGAGATGGATTGGGGTAAAGGTTCAATAGAGAATACTTTTGTGTTTCTATTGAGGTGTTCATCGTACAGGGCATTGTAATCGGATTCAGTTCTATCGGATTTCCTGCTATTGGAGGATATAGCTGGAATGCCGGGTAGTCAGGTGCATAGTAAACACTCCTGAAAACATTGTTGAAGAAAATATTGTTTCCCTGATTAACGGGTCCTGTGGTGTTTACCGGATTTTTATAATTCCATACTGTATTTTCTAAACTATCAATCTCAATAAAATTTCCGGACGCTCCTTCGCAGATTAGTGTATGTCCATTAGGTAATCGTTGGGCATTGCTGACGTTCATACTATAAAGACTGGTAGGTACCGGTGCGGTATAAGTCCAGTTCGCAGCCCATGGTCCGAAGGCATTTACAGAATCGATAGTGTAAAAGCCGGCACTGTCAGTAAGCGGATAAACCACCTCAACCGTAGAGTAGTTCCCTTGTGGTCTTCCTGTTCCGTTGTTGAAGATCATTACTGCGCCGCTGTCTTTTAAATTTCCGGATATCCAATGTGCGGAATGTGGTCCGTATAGTTTCGTATCGGAGCCCGTGCCACGGTTATAAGTTCTTGGATTACCCCAGCGATATAATAGATCTCCTCCCTTCCCATATACACCACCGTTATGCCCTGAAGCCGTAGAAGTAGTGGTACTATGATCGATGATCCAGAACTCACTGAAGAATCTTGAGCATAACATAACCTGATCAAGTCCGGGATGATAGGTAACGGCATTCAGATGGATCCAGTCAGGGTTAGAGCTGGATGTACCGTTATTGTAGTTAATGTGTATCAGCTCCGGATGTGATTGTACAACTCCGTAATTTGATTTTTGTGGATTGTGCTCCTGAATAAGATGATCCCAGGCATTCCATTGCCACACTATGACAGCTGAATCGATACCGATAGGTTGTAATTCGATAACCTTTTCGGAGTAGACTTCCGTTCCTGTAAAGCCGGAATCACGTCCTGCATCAAATGCTTCTGTTAACGTTTTCTTTTCGAATACAAGCACTAGCACGTTGCCATTGGGCATGGGATACACATCATGATGTTGCATTTGTTGGATATCCGACACCTGATATGACCATAAAATCTGCCCTGTCCAGCTTACCTTTTCAATATACCCGCCACTTCCTCCTGCTCCAAAATTAGGATTCATCAGGTTGCCTGTTCGCAAAAGGGTACCGTCTTCCAGAAGATATACGGAGTTCCCCGGACGATATGTCCCTGTCCATTCGTTAACCTTTCTTCCGCATTTATCAATCAGGTAGGTACTTGTATACGCAGTGGGAGAGAAAAGCACATATCCATCTACGTTATTAGAATCGGCTTGTAGAAGTCCTATGGTTTGTGCCGGTGCAGTAACATAGGTCCATAACAACAGCAATACGGTGAAAGTTCTTTTTTTCATAGATACAAGAAGCCCCGGCTAGAGTATAACCGGGGCTTTATTGTTGTTGGAATTATTCTTTGGTAAGCTTCATCCGGTATTGTCCGTTTGAAGTGTTAATCTGCAGCAGATAAATTCCTGTAGCTTCTTTCTCAAGGTTGAGGAGATGATTTCCGGGAATCAATTGCATTTGCTGAATCAATCGGCCTTCAACTGAATACACTGCAATCTGTACTTCTTCTTTTGCCTGCAACTGGAATATTCCTGTTGATGGGTTTGGATATACATTTAAGATTGCTGTTGAGTTGATGTCTTCCAGACCGATGCAGGAACTAACCACAACAGTTACCGAAGCGGTATTTGTACAGTTGTTATTATCTGTACCGGTTACAGTATAAGTCTGTGTTCCGGATGGTACGAATGGTGTTCCATTTATAACACTGTTATCCCATATGTAAGAGGTAGCTCCACCACCAGTAAGAGTCAGGAGATCTCCGGTACAAAGAGAATCACCGGAAGCATTGGCAGTTACATTTGGTAAAGCATTAACTGTTACTGTTGTTTGCGCTGTGTTTGAACAACCAAACGCATCAGTTCCGGTTACGGTATAGGTAGCGGTTCCTGATGGGCTAAATGGAATACCATCTAAGACTGTATTATCCCATGTATAGCTATTGGCTCCACCACCGGTAAGTGTAACATTATCGCCAGAACATATACTGTTAGCAGTTGCATTGGCAGTTACAGTTGGCGCCGCATTTACATTGTTGATGGTAATTGTTTCGCTGGATGAACATCCGTTTCCGTCAGTTCCGGTTACAGTCCATGAAGTAACACCAAATACATGTGTAATGATCAATGATGAACCGCTGTTGCCACCATCCCAAAGGTATGTAGAAGCACCTGAAGCCTGAAGAGTATCAATTGATCCTTCACATTCATTGCTGGTTAACTGCGGTGCAGTGATGCTAATATTCGGAAGTGCATTTACGGTAATTAAAACGATTGCTGTATCTATGCATCCAAAAGAATCAGTTCCAAATACAACATAATCACTATTAGCGATTGGAATATCAAAAATAACATTGCCAGTAGTACCATCATTCCAAGTATAAAAGTCTGCACCACTTGCGGTAATCGATACAGTATCACCTATGCATATTACAGAATTGTTTGCGCTTGCGGTTACATCAAATCCGGCACATATATCCTGCAAATTAGCGCGGATAACAAATGTCTTTTCAAATTGTGATCCAAATGCTTCAACATTTGCCCAACCACCCAATGGATTTCCTGTCCAGTCTACCCAGCAGGTTCCGGTGGTAAAGATATTGTCAGTGGTTCCAATTGCAAGAGTTGAATCTGTTTCAACTGCAGCTACCAGATAGGAGCCCGGATAAAGAAAAAGTGGGTTTCCCGGACTAACTTCGAATGTTATTAGGTCTGTTGTGTCTGTTGGAAGTACCAATGTTGGTGAGGTATATAATAAATTGGTTGGTACTCCGGCTACCATATCGAATATAGCTATGCCTATGCTGCTGTTGGCGGATTGACCGTTTAAGAAAACAGAGACTGAAGAAAGAATGGTGTTTTGAGTAATATCAAATTGATTTCCCAGATACCCGGTAACTCCTGCCCCGATTCCCAATGTGCTGGTGATAACACCATCGTCTTTGGCCATTACTGTATCGCTGATTAAAATACTGCCACCATATAAGGTGTCGTTACCCGGATCAGAATCTGCTTCATTGATGGTTACACT
>JAGOJO010000003.1:23109-25119 GCA_017995075.1 Bacteroidia bacterium
ACATTGCGTAGAAACCATCCGGAAGGAAATGAGTATGTTCCGGCTCCACCAGCGGTATTCCCGATGACTCCATCAAATGTCTCAAGGAAGATGGTTTGTGCAGATGAAACATTGCAGAAAAGAATCAGCAATGGTAGTAGTAGAAATTTTTTCATGATAGTAAGGTTAGATTATAGGGTACAAAAGTAACGGTGATTGTAGCGGATGGTTAAGGCAATTTAGCAGGATATGAACAGTGGACTATGAATAACCCTGCCAAAGATTAGGGGGCTAAAATCAATGTTTTTAGTCAAAAATGAACTACAATATCGCGCGATCAGGCTGGTTTCCCATGCATAGTTTACGTCTTTTTCTTGACTCATCAGGCTATAAGTACACATTTCTATTTGCCTTCTTTCTATTTTTGCCCAATGCAGATTCTTCATATCCGGAATATCAACGCGCATGCCTTTCATGGCTGTTTGCCTCAGGAAACAAAAATTGGTAGTCGTTTTTCCGTCGACTTGAGTTTTGAGGGCGACTTCTCGTCGGCGATGGAATCAGATCAATTAGTGCATGCGGTGGATTATGTACTGGTTCATGCTATCGTTCGTGAAGAGATGGCTATTCCTAGTGCCTTGATCGAGCATGTGGCGGCAAGAATCCTGAAACGGCTGAAAGTGCAGTTCCCAAACGTGGTTCATTGTACAGTAGCTCTTACGAAGTATAATCCTCCGGTGAATGGCCAGTTGGGAGAAGCTGTATTTGTGGTGAAAGGCTAAATTTTGTTGTTTGCGATAATAACAAATCAGCACTTTTAGTTGTCAATTACTTTGAAGAAACTTAATCTCATTTTCCTGCAATCCATATTACCTTCGTAGCTGTTATGGCAAAGAAGAATAATGCACCTGATCACGGGGCTGAGTTGAAAAGATTACTCCTGATCATTTTCAGAGAACATCCCTATAAAGCCTACAATTATAAACAGGCGATTAAGAAACTTTATCAGGATCCTGTTTTTGAGGAGGCGAAACCATTACTCGATTTGCTCGATGAGTCGCAGTTGAAGATGGCGGTTATTGCTGCTATCGAAAGTTTGTCGATTGCAGAAGCACTGGAGGAGGTCGACCGGGGAAAATACCGCTTATGGCCGCAATCGCATTTTATTGAGGGCCGCATTGATGTTACTTCTAACGGTAACGCCTATGTGATGAATGAAGAGTTTGAAGATGATATTTTAATTGACCGCAGTAATACCCTGAATGCGTTAAATGGCGATCTGGTGAAGGTCAATCTTTTTGCGCGTCGGCCGGGTAAGCGTCAGGAAGGTGAAGTGGTGGAGGTGTTGGAACGTTCACGACATGAATTTGCGGGTACGGTGCAGGTGAGTGGAAAATTTGCTTTTCTGGCTGCGGATAATGTGCGGAACGGGGTGGATATCTTTATCCCTCTTTCTGCTTTGAATGGTGCAAATAATGGCGATAAGGCGGTGGCGAAAATTACCGAGTGGCTGCCGGATGCAAAAAATCCACAGGGTGAAATAGTCCGTGTGCTGGGTCGCCCGGGAGAGAATAATGCGGAGATGGATGCGATTCTGGTAGAGTATGGTTTTCCGCTGGAATTTCCGCCGGAAGTGGAGAAGGAGGCGGAGGAGATTCCATACCGTATTCCGCGAAAGGAAATTGCAAAGCGACGCGATTTCCGGGAGATCCCGACGTTTACCATCGATCCCGTTGACGCGAAAGATTTTGATGATGCGCTGAGTGTGCTGACGTTGCCTTCGGGAAATCTGGAGGTGGGTATTCATATCGCAGATGTTTCTTTTTATGTTACTCCGGGTTCTGCGCTGGAGGAGGAAGCATTTGATCGTGCTACGTCGGTGTACCTGGTGGATCGTGTGATTCCGATGTTGCCGGAGAAACTGAGTAACCTGGTTTGTTCGCTGCGTCCGGGGGAGGATAAATTATGTTATTCTGCCGTTTTTGAAATTGATGCGGAGGCAAATGTTTTAAGTGAATGGTTTGGCCGGAC
>JAGOJO010000003.1:25219-83228 GCA_017995075.1 Bacteroidia bacterium
CGATGTTGCCGGAGAAACTGAGTAACCTGGTTTGTTCGCTGCGTCCGGGGGAGGATAAATTATGTTATTCTGCCGTTTTTGAAATTGATGCGGAGGCAAATGTTTTAAGTGAATGGTTTGGCCGGACTATCATTCATTCTAAACGTCGGTTTACTTATGAGGAGGCGCAGGCAGTGATTGAAACGGGCGAGGGTGATATGAAAGAATTGATTCTTCCAATGCACCAGCTGGCATTGAAACTGCGTAGTAAACGATTTGCCAACGGTGCTATTACTTTTGATCGTGTGGAGGTGAAGTTCCGTCTTGATGAGGCCGCTCATCCGGTGGATGTTTACCTGAAAGAAAATAAGGATAGTAATAAACTTATTGAGGAGTTTATGTTGCTGGCGAATCGTCGCGTGGCGGAGTTCGTTGGTAAGAAGATGGCAGAGAAAGAGGGAAAAGAATTTCCGTTTGTATACCGTATCCACGATACACCCGTGACCGATAAACTGGAAAACTTCGCATTGTTTGCTGCGCGTTTTGGTTATAAAATGAATACGCGTTCGGAAAAAGATATTGCCCATTCGCTGAATAAACTGATGAAGGATATCAAGGGTAAACGAGAGGAAAATGTATTGGAGCAATTGGCGATTCGTACTATGTCGAAGGCGATTTATACGACCGATAATATTGGACACTATGGATTGGCATTTGATTATTATACCCACTTCACTTCACCTATCCGTCGTTATCCGGATGTGATTGTTCATCGTTTGCTCGATCATTATCTGAAAGGCGGTAAGCCGGTGGATGCGGAGGAAGTGGAAGATGCATGTAAGCATAGCACGGATATGGAGATTAAAGCTTCTGAAGCGGAACGTGCGTCGGTGAAGTTTAAACAGGTGCAATATATGCTCGACCGGAAAGATGAAACTTTTACCGGAATGATTTCAGGAGTGACAGAGTGGGGAATCTATGTGGAGATCGCAGAGAGTAAATGCGAAGGACTGATTCGTATCCGCGATCTGAGTGATGATTTTTATGAGTTAAATGAGGAACTCTATTGCCTGGTTGGACATCGTTCAAAGAAAATGTATAGCCTGGGCGATACCCTGCAGGTGCGATTGAAATCAGCCGATCTGATGAAGAAGCAGATCGACTTTATTCTGGCGGAAGATTTTGGAAAGTCGTTTGGCCGAAAAGAGTTCTCTCGCCCATCTCCTTCTTCCGGCTTTGGTTCAAAGTCAGGCAAGTCGAAGAATGGTGGTAAACATACCCGTAAACAATCCGGCGGAGGAAAAAAGAAGCGTCGCTGATTTTATTCCTTGATGATCTTGGTGCTGTAAGCTTCTCCGTCTTCAATTACCTGCAGCAAATATACGCCCGAGGTGAAAGAAGGTCCTGCTAACGGTAATGTATATACGACACCTTCGCTGATGGCCTGTTGACTGTAGAGCAGTTTTCCTTTCAGGTTATAGATCTTTAATTCGAAGCGGTGATTTCCGGGTTGATCAAAGAGAAGGTGCAGCTGATCGTGGACAGGAGTAGGGAATACCGATAAAGAGGACGAGTTGGAATCTCCCCGTTTAATGGCGATGGTTTTTGACATCGTTTCGGTTCCGTTAAAGTCCATTTGTCGTAATCGATAATAGCTGATGATTTGTTGTAAGGGATTTCGATCGATGAACTGATAAGCGTTGTATATTGTACTGTTTCCTTTTCCTTTTACAAAGCCTAACTCTTCAAATTCTTTCGCATCATCTGACCGTTGTACATAGAACCCTTCATTCGAAAGTTCGGAGAGCGTGGTCCAATCGAGTAGATTGTAATTGTCGATCGCCTTTCCTTTGAAAGAGCCCATGGTGACCGGCAAGGGAACATTGGAAGGTCCGAAGATTTCAAAGTCGTCGATGGCTACTCCGGCAGCGTTGACAGTGAAGTCGGCTTTAAAGACAAAACGGAAAGCTACATTTGGATTGCCGGCGAGGAAACTGATATCACGTGAAGCCAGTGTATAGGCACTTTGTGTAGCGTTGAAGAATGGTTCTCCGGCAGGGAATGCTGTTCCTCCTGCTCCATTGGCGAAATCATACCAGTTAACACCGGTTGTCCCCAATATAAACCAACTATCTCCTTTGTTGAGGGAATATTCTACACGAAAACCATCATATCCGATTTCGAAGAGATTTTTCCGGTAGAATTGTAAAGTATAAGTACCGGCTGCCGATAAATTATAGTTCGGAGTATATAACATACAGTTGCCATTGTCTGTGTAGTTACCGGTAAGCAAGGTAACCCATGCGGCACTTCCGCTGCGTACACCGTTTTTACCGGCGACAGCGCTGTTTCCTCTCTGCCATTTGGTGGCGTTGTTTTGTGTGGAGGCAAAATCATTGAAGTTCGTTTCAAAGTTGCCGCCTGCTACAATGTTATATGGTGTTCCGCGGTTAGGCAGTACCGTTATATAGGATGTTTTTGTGGCTGTTAAGGCTCCTCCTCCACCATTGATGCTCAGAATGACAGTATAAACACCGGGCGTGTTGTAAGTATGAGATGGATTTTTAACAGTGGAGGTAAATCCATCACCGAAGTTCCAGGCCCAGCTCGTTGATTTTACAGAACCATCGGTGAAGTTTACCGGTTTACCGGTGTATACAATCGTGTTATCAGCAACAAAATCTGCTCGCGCCGGAGAGAATATATCTGTAGAGAATAATCCTCGACCATGTGTAGCAGCAATAACCATGTAATCAGAACTTCTGATTTGTAACATATCGGTACGCACGTTGGCGAGTCCGCTGTTGGAAGGTCCCCATACCGTGGAGGCACCATTGAGTTCATCTGTGCTCCATACACCTACTTCCGTTGCGATCAATGCTTCGGAGCTGTCGGTTGGATTAAACAAAGCCCCTCTCACCGGCATATCAGGAAGATTTCCTTCAACGTTCGTCCAGGTAGTTCCACCGTTTCTGGTCTCCCAGACACTGGTTACACCATAGTTGCTGTACGTAACAAGGAGATGGTTTTCGTCGTCGTTTTCTACTTCTATACAAGATACTGTTGCAGAGGCCGGCATTCCTGCTCCGTTGTTGATATGGGTGCCTGTGGGTGTAGCTGCATTTGCATTGTCTACTCTCACCACTCTTCCGTTGTTCAAGCCAAAGTAAACACGATTGACTGTTACCGGGGCATCACGCACTGCAGTTACACGTCCGGCGTTGAATGCGGCGATAGTAATATTGTTCCAGGTTGTACCGGTGTGTGCATTGAGCAAACGCGTGTACATGCCTGCAGAGTAAGATGCATAGAAATTATTTCCTGCATCGTCGAAATCGCTGGGGTTGATAAATGAACCAGTATTGGATGCTCTTATGGATGTGAATGTATTTCCACCATCAGCGCTTCGGTAAATATTATTGTAAACATACGAGGAGAATTGATAGTTGGGATCACTCTGATCAATATGACAGAATGCACCATCTCCTCCGGTAACTTCTACAGTTGCGTTAATTCCGGGTACACTGTATTGCTGTGTTCCGTTGTCCTGTGCTCCGGCCATGAATTGATTGGATCCCAATCCGGGGTTGATAGCGCAGGCATAATATTGTGTGACGTTATAGTTGGTCGATTTGAAGGAGATGACTGTTCCTCCATCTGCTGAGCTGTAAACACCACCATCATTGCCGAAGTATACAGCGGAAGATGATCCGGGAGCATATACAATGGAATGGTGGTCGGCATGTACTTCCTGATAACCGAAACCTCCGTACCAATGGGAGACTTGCGTCCAGCTTGTTCCTCCGTTGCTGGTGCGGAAAAGATCTACTCCTCCGACCATGGCTGTATTGGCATTGTTCGGATCAACAGCAACAATTAAATCATACCATGCTTGTCCGCGGGTGAAATCTGCTCCTACTCCTGGATCTGCATCGGCCGGTAAAGTACAGGTTGACCATGATGTTCCGGTGTTGGTAGTTTTATAGATTCCTCCGATGGCTCCGGCTGCGTTTTGTGTTAGCGCATAAATTACCGCGGCATTGGAAGGAGCAGTAGCAATCTCTACTCGATCAAAACCGGTGGTTGGAAATCCGTTGGCACCTGTGTTTAATTTTGTGAAGGAGGCCGCATTGCCGGTGGTTGATCGGTAAACACCATCTGCACCTGTACTGAATCGTCCGGTGGAAACCACAATGGCATTGTCGGCGGCGATGTCAACATCAGACATGAAATCAACCGTGCTTCCATTTCCTGCGCCGAGTACTTCTGTCCAGGTGGTTCCTCCGTTTTGTGAACGCCAGAGTCCGGTAGAAGTAGCGGCATATACATCACCATTCACGGGATGTACTACCATTCGGTTTACGAAGGAGAAATTTGCGTTGTTGTTTGTGGATGCCAGTTGTGTGAATGTTGCTCCACCATCAATACTTTTCCAGATACCATCTCCGGTAATTGCATCTGCATTGAAATATCCTTCTCCGCTGCCGAAATAAATAACCTGAGGGTTAGACACAGACTGGCAGATCGTAGTAATGGCTATGTTATCAAAAAAATCGTTGACGGGTGTCCAGTTGGGAGATGCTGCAGTTATATCTGTTGTTTTCCAGATTCCACCTCCTACTCCTCCGGCAAATACTGTTTTACGTGTAGCATCATTCAAGTCGACAATGATGGCTCTTGTTCTTCCTCCTACATTCGATGGGCCGCGCTCTGTCCAGGTCATGGAAAGTGCCCCGGCGATTTTACCTGTCTGTCCCTGTAAACGCAACTGGTCAGCATATGCATAAGCTGCCTGTAAACGCTCCCGGTGAATCTTCATCGTGGCTGGATCACGGGTCATGTCAAACTCCTGCTGTATAGCCAGATCCATCCGATCCCGCTTAGGAATCTTTACAATTTTTATGGACGAGTCAAAGTACCTGGCCATTCCCATCACAATTGTTATAGCTGTAGTGAGAACGATTACCGGTAGATTGAGGAATGACTTTTTCATAGTTTACATCAAGAGCGTATTATACGCCGGATGGAATTGCAAGTTACAACAAACAAAAGCGACAAGCGGGTCTGTATTATCCTGATTTTATATGTAACTCCATTAAGAAAATACAGAAAATTGACAATCATCAGGTATATTTCATTTAGAAAAGGTAAATTTGATCATCAATATCAAGCAAATGAAAAAGGGCATTCTGTTTTTAATACTGTTACTGATGTGTTCATACCTCCACGCACAGGACACCTTAATGACGCGCGCCGGAGAAACACGAACCGTCAAAATACTGGAAATTGGTCTCGAAGAAATTAAATACCGTATCTGGGGACTTGACGATTCGCCGGTGATTGTGATTGATAAAATAGATGTAAAACAAATTGTTTTTTCAAATGGAGAGAAGATGACGATAGTGCAGGATGCAATGGCGGTGAGTACTATGCAGCAACAAGCGGAGGGGAAGAATCAGGTAATTAAAATTGAGTTTTTTGGACCGCTAACAGATGATTTGGCCATAGGATATGAACGAATGATCAAACCGGGTGTGAATCTTGAAGGAAAAATAGGATTAATCGGTCTAGGGTTAAACCCCGATTTCGAAAAAGCAGGCGGTGGATTTTTAAAATTTGGTGCGAAAATTTGGTCTGGTAAAGATTACTATATCAGAGGAATGAAAATGTCACACCCTCTACGCGGAGCATATGTAAAGCCTGAGATTATTTTCAGTCAGTTTTATAAGTACCGTGAGTATTCATATTATAATTCAAGCTATATCTATACAACAGAAAGCGACAAAGTAAACTATACAAATTTTGCTTTGAATATTTGCTTTGGTAAACAGATATTGCTGAGTGATATAATGACACTCGATTGGTATGTGGGATTCGGTTATGGAATACAGTTGAGTGATGCAGAAGACGTTGATAATTCCAGTTACCTGTATGATATCAACTGGGATTGGACGCCATATGCTTACAGTCACACGTATCTGGGACAGAGTTTCCCTATGACCCTCAGCGGAGGATTGACAATTGGTGTATTGTTTAAATAAAAAACGGGAGTCGCGTTAGCAACCCCCGTTGTATAATACAGGAAGTGTTTACTGTTTTACGATTCTTGTCTTAACTACCTTTTCACCTTCGCCGATCATTACCACATAAGTACCCGGACTCAACTTATCTGCGAGTGGTAAATAAATAGTATTTGCACCGGTTGTTACATCCAGTGTGCCACTGAACACTTGTTTACCTACCTGATCATAAATGCGCAGGGTTTGGGTTCCTTCGGCGGCCGATTCAAAGTTCAGACTCAATCCTGAGGAGAACGGATTCGGTGACGCAGAAAGATTAGTAAGGGTAGACGCTGTAGTTGATGTTTTAGTACCGAAACGAATAGATTTCGGACCGAAGAATTCTTTTTGTCCATTAATATCAACCTGACGTAAGCGGTAATAGTTCATGCCCGTTGCAGGAGATGGATCAATTACCTCGTATTTACGAACTGTTGAGCTGTTACCAGCTGCATCAACTTTCTTCAGGTCTTTATATGTACTGCCATCCAATGAACGCTCCACAGTGAAATAATCACTGTTGTGTTCGCTAGAGGTAGCCCACGAAATTTTTACAGTTCCATTGTTTTCTTTTACGTCGAATGTAGAAAGTTGAACCGGCAAAGGATTAGAACCATCAGATGTAATACCGAATTGGCCAAGAGAGGTGATTCCACCACGGTTTACGATTGGTGAAGCAGGACTTCCTGAAGCAGCTATATGTGTACCTGTAGTTTCCCAGGAGCTGATAGCATTATCGCGGCGGAAGAGATGAAGCTTGGTATAGTCACTGATTCCGGTGAAACCTTCTGCAATAACGTTTGCAGTAAAGTCGCCTCCACTGAATCCGTTTCCGGCGGTGAGTGTCCACCAACCTGAACCGATAGTGCTGCATTCATCACCTGCATCATTCAATGGTAAACCAACATTCCCCGGATATCCGGTAGTAAATGCAGCAGCAATTGTACCACCTGTTGGAGCAGAGGTAAAGCTGGTGTTGAATCCGTTGTAGTCTGTTGCAGTTCCCAGCGGGAATAAAATATTGGATGCAGTTGAAGAAGCCATCCAACGTGTAAAGTTTCCGATAATATGTCCTGAGGTACGTGTAAGTGTACCGGTTGATGATGTGCTTGTTCCTAATGTTAATGTATTACCGCCTGTTGTTACATTGCCTGTAGAAAGAATAAGCTCAGTAGAAGCAGTAACAGAGTTGCTGAGTGAAACACCGGCAGAATTATTAATAGTTAGATTTCGTACTGTAGCCGGCAAGCCATTACCTGATGTTTGTGATGAGGCACCGTTGTATTCATAATCTGCACCGGTATTAAAAGTGCGTGTACCGGTTACCCGGATATTTCCTGTTGCACCGCTTGATGTGATACCTGCAGTAGAAGTAATTCCAAGTTTACCACCATTGGTAACTGTAAAGGATCCTCCGCCATTCACCGTAGTTGTAGCAGCAGCCATTTGCAGATAGGCATTATTGTTTACATTGTAGTTCACTGCATTGGAAACAGCACCACCGGAGGTGAACGTCTGCATACTTGTTCCATTGAAGTTAATTGTACTTGTTCCGCTTCCGGATTCTGTCAAGGTACCGCCGCTATGTGTAAAGTTCCCTTTGATATTTAATGTAGCATTGCCATTTGATTCATTCATATCCACTGTTCCACCGGTGAAGGAAAAATTACCGGTAACATTCATCGTAACATTTCCTGATCCGCTCACCAGAATAAGACTTCCGGTGCCGCTTTTGGTAAAATTGCCGGTAACAGAAATTGTGGCTGTACCGAAACTATTGTTTGCCTGAAGTATACCTCCGGAGATATTCATATCACCGCTTACATTCATTGTTCCATTTCCGAGCGATTGTGAGGCACGGAATTCGCCTCCGGTTTGTGAATAGTTACCACCAACCGTTAATGTACGGGATGTAAAATTGTCTGTCAGATATAAGCGATTTGCTCCTGTGCTGGTCACAATAAAATCACCCTGTATATTCAATGTATTATTGATGCCAAGGGATGTGGACAAAGAAGTACAATTCCAGTTCAGATTACCAAAGTTCTGTGTTATACCGCCCGGAATGGTAGTGGTAACGCCAGCGATCTGACATGTGGAAGCTGCGTCCCAGGTTGCAGTATGAATTGTACCACCATTGATAGCATGGATATATTCTCCGCCAGCATTATGCGCTACGGTTGCTGATGTGTTGAGCGTAAATGTTCCTGAGTTCGACAGAATACCGCTATTGGAAACATCTGTAGCCGTCCCATTTGCAATAGTAAGCGTTCGTGTTGCACTTATATTTACGCGACCACCTGATTCGATGACCAGTTGATCAGCGGTAACACTCGCCGCTACTGTCACAGTATGACCATTGCGGATTGTAATAATGTTATTGGTAGATGTAGGTGTTGAAACTGCATTCACCCAGATTGTACCATTGAATCGCTCCCAGGTACCAGTGCTGCCCCAGTTTCCGGAGGCTTTCGAACGATATTCATCCGTCACTGCCGCTTTGGCCGGAGTCGTTTGCGTAGATTGATAGAATAATACAATCAACACAATCATCAGTGTTGATACAGCCCCGCCAATGAGCAACATTCGTTGTTGCTGAGTCAGTTTGGTAGTCAGTCGCGAAGTATTGCGCTGACGATTTGGATTTCCGGTAGAGGAATTCATAGTTTATGGTGTCTTTCGAACTGATTTTTACGGGGAAAGTGCAAGAGATGTTACCCTTTCAGGCAAAAAGAGTTTAGACACACACATGAAGATTTGCTTATATGAAGGATTCCCTTTACTTTTCGACCACCAAACCTAATAACCTATGGAAATAAACTTCCCCATTATCCTGCTCGCCGCCCTCGTACCGATGGTGATGGGCTTCATCTGGTATAACCCTAAAACATTGGGCAATGCCTGGATGAAAGCTGCCGGTGTGACCGAAGAATCGATGAAAGGCTCCAACATGGCCAAGATTTTCGGATTGTCCTTCCTCTTTGCGGTGCTGTTGTCCTTTTTTCTACAGATCCTTGTAATTCACCAGTTTAGCCTCTTCTCTTTGGTGGCAGATACAGTGAAAGAAGGTGATACGACATCTGCGGATGCTTTATGGTTTAAAAATGCCATGGATACCTATGGAACCAAGTTCCGGACCTTTAAACATGGTGCATTCCATGGATTTATTGCCGGTATCTTCCTGGTATTGCCACTTATAGGTACAAATGCTCTTTATGAGCGTAAAAGCGCAGCCTATATCTGGATCAATACCGGATTCTGGACAATTTGTTTCGCCATTATGGGTGGAATAATCTGCCAATGGGCTTAAAATCAAGATGAAGAATCAAAAGGGAGGGCTTCGGTTCTCCCTTTTTTATTTAAATTTAATCAGTAAATCCACAATTTCCGGCCGGAAGTAAACCATCTCTAGCCGAGATACGTGATACCTAATGAACACATACACCAATTAAGTTATGAAATACATTTATTCACTACTCCTGGCATTGTTTATCGCTGTAGGAGTGCAAGCTCAAAACTGTGCCTGGACAGTCAATGCTATTTCCGGAAACACAGCTGTATTTAATGCTCAAACCGGTTTTCCGGCATTTCTGTATTCTGCAGAATGGGATCTCGGAGATGGAAGTATTATCCATGCGCCGATTGGACCATTTACCTATCAATATGCAAGTCCGGGGGTATATAATGTATGCCTGACTATTTATGACGATTCAACGAATTTGCCGGTTTGCAATTATTGCGATACACTCTCTATTCAACCGGCAGGTAATTGTTCGTTTTCATTCATGCAGGATTCTGTAAATCCAGCTATAGTTCAATTTTGGGCCCTTTCATCCAATCCGGCGCTCGGGTACATGTGGAATTATGGTGATGGAACCGCTACCGGAAGTGGTGCGGCAACTTCACATACGTACGCCTCACCAGGAGCATACTCAGTAACAATGTATGAATATACAAACGGGGTGCTTTCCTGTACATATACGGCTACGGTAGTTGCAGGAAGCAATACATCTGCTACTTGCGGATTTGCCTACGTGCCCGGAGCACCTGGAGCACAAAACACTTACACGTTCAATGGTGTTTCCAACTTAACGAATCCAACTTACTTATGGGATTTCGGTGATAACACACCAATGCAGAATGGCCAAACCACCACTCATCCTTTTGCAGCAGCAGGTGCCTATACTGTAACAATGTATGCTATTGACGGGGTGGATACCTGTGTTTATTCAATGGTGATCCCTGTTGCCTTTGGAGGAAGTTGCTCCTTCTTAACTACCCCTGATTCCTCAAATGCAAATGCCTTCTTCTTTAATGCATTTTCAGCCAACAGTAATACAATTATGAATTGGTCTTTTGGCGATGGTACATCTGCTACCGGTTTGAATGTTTATCATGCTTATAATACCGTTGGCACATTTACTGTTTGTATTTCTGAAGTAGATTTCATGGGCTCGGTTGTATGTACTTATTGTCAGAACATCACTATTGGCGGTGGTCCAGCACCAAGCTGTAACTTTACTGTTAACAATAGTCCGGCAAATCCTACAATCTACGGATTCTTTATCCCCCAGGCAGCAGGTGTCGCCTACTATTGGAATCTTGGTAATGGCCAAACACAAACAGGAAACAATGTTGCTGTAAACTATGCTCCCGGCACTTATACCATTTGCTTGACGGCTAATGACGGGAATACCAGCAACACTTGTTGTACAACGATTGTTGTCACAGGTTCTCCTAACTGTAGCTTCACCTATTTCCCTGACTCAGCCAACGCCAATACGTATTATTTCAATGCTTCACCATCTCAATCGGGCTCAACAATTATGTGGCATTTTGGTGATAGCACAACTTCTGTTGGACAAAGTATTTCACATACTTATGCTGGTCCGGGTTCGTATTATGTTTGCATGACAGAGATTGATCCTGCAACTGGTGCTACACTTTGCAGCTACTGTACAACAATTACTGTTTCATCTAATGGAAATTGTTCTTTCTCTATAACTTCTTCTCCGGGTAATCCGAGTGTAGTGACGTTCACTGCGAACTCATTGATCGGTACCTCTTTCTTCTGGGATTTCGGTGATAACTCTACTGGTGTAGGCCAAAATATCACACATACCTTTGCAAGTCCCGGAGTTTACACTGTATGTTTAAGTATTGGAATTGGTGGAGCAATTACCTGCACATATTGTCAAACGATCACTATCCCTGGAAACAGTTGGTGTCAGGCGGCCTTTACTTCTGTAAGTCTTGGTCTCAATGCCTACTTCATCGATCAATCGTCAATTATTCCGATCACGATGCCTCCGGTTCCACCTCCAGTAAACTACTCATGGAGTTTTGGTGATGGCTCATCAAGCACACTTCAGTTCCCGAACCACCAGTATGCTGCACCAGGATCATATATGGTATGCCTCACAGCAAGTACAGTTGGATGCACCTCTACTTTCTGTGATACAATTGTGATTGATACTGTGATCAACAACCCTGTTACCTGCAACGCCTTCTTTGTATTCACACAAACAAGTCCATACAATGTAGTGGGTGTAAACCTGAGCAGTGGAATCAACCTGAACTTCAACTGGAGTTTCGGTGATGGTTCAACAGCAAACACTCCATACCCAACACATCAATACAACGGAACAGGAAGTTACCTTGTATGCCTTACAGTATCTGATGCTAACGGATGTTCTTCGACCTACTGCGATACACTCACTGTTGATTCATTAGGAAACGTGGTGTACAGAGGGGCAACATCATCCGGATTCACCCTTAACATTGTTGCACCTAACGTACTTGGAGTAGATGATAACCAGCCTGCCATCGGAAGCCTTTATCCGGTTCCTGCTAGCAGCGAGTTGAATATCCGCTTCAGCGATAACGTAAAAGAAGAAGTAACTTATAACGTACTCAGCATCGACGGACGTCGCATCATGAACGGTATGTTAAATGGAACTACTGCTACACTGAACATAGAAAATTTACAGCAAGGCATCTATTTGTTAGAAGTAATTACTTCAGATGGACAACGCGACAGTAAATACTTTGTAAAACAATAATCCCTTGTTGAGCTGATTGCCCTCACCGGCATGGTATGAAGCCTACAATAGAACTCCTCGAGAAATGCCGGTATAATAACCGGAAGGCGCATCACGAACTTTACGTGATGTGCTTTCCGGTTTTATATGCTGTTTGTTCACGTTACCGACAGCATAAGGAAGATCGTATGTCGTCGCTGAATATGATTTTTCTGAAATTGATCCAGCACATGGATGATTACCTGAAACGCGGCGATGATGTCCCTTTTGAACAATGGTTACGCAGAGTCAGTGTAAACCATATTATTGATGAGTTCAGAAAAGAGAAGCGGTACAAAGAGCTGATCAGTCTGAACGAAGAGACGCCCGATGATTTACATCCGGTGAATTTCGAAATGGAAACGAAGTATGATACCGAAGAAATTCAACGAGCTATCGATAGTCTACCAACAATGAGTAAGACAGTGTTTAACCTTTACGCAATTGATGGGTATAAACACGAAGAAATAGCCGGAATGCTTGGCATCTCCAGTGGCACCTCCAAAGCACATCTCTTCAAAGCAAGAAAGAAGCTGCAGGAGATGTTGGCGGGAATGAAAAAAAAAACAGACTGGAATAAAACAGTAGTACAATGACGGACGACAATAACAAAATCCCAAATCCGGAGGAATTCTGGCCGGATGCTGAGAAGCTGCTCGACGGGCACTTCAAGGCGAAAAGAAGACGGGCTGCCTGGATGGTAGCTGCTCTGTTGCTGCTGATCACTACTTCGGTGGTGGTGATGTGGCCTCGCAATGAGGAGAATCAAGCTGCAGTTGAGTCTGCCGCAGTAGATCCTGTCGTTGCTGCTGTCTCCGATGTTCCTGAAGGTGTTGAACCTTCCGCTGTTTCCACTGCACCGTCGGCAGTGAGTGAAACAACTGTTACCAGGAATGAAAATAATGATGAGTTAAATACAACAAACACCACTTCCCCCGGGAGGATAGTTGCGGAGAAACCAGTCGGTGCAGAAAAGCCAAATGCTGTACTACCTGTCTCCGCAACAACCCCCGGAATTCATGTGCAGCCTGTAGTATCTACAACAATTCAGTCATCTGCTCCTTCCACAAAGCAGCCGGATGAAGTGAATGTATCTACATCGATTAACTCAGTTGCTACCACTACACCAGAAGTATCTCTCCCCACTACTATTGATTTCCTCTCTTCATTGCCAGCGCTATCCTTCACATCAGATTTCACTCATCCTGAGATAAGCGGAATGGTGGATGTAAAGAAAAAACCGAAATCAAAGAGTACACTTGGTATTATGGGTTATGCAGGTGTAAACTATGTTGACAAAGTAGTGTATAGTCCGGGAAATACAGTCTACATGCAACGCCTCGAAGAAGAAGAGTCTGCTACAATATTACCTTATGGAGGTATTCAGCTTTCCAGGGGAGCAGGGAAATTTGATATCCGGATGGGAATTGATTTCTCGGTAATAGGGGAGAAGGTGAATTACTCGCCTTATAAAAACGGTACTTATTACAATTCCTACCTCGATTACGATCCATACACCTATACAGTTACTGATACTGATAGCGCCTATATCTTTGGAATGCTGTTCCTGAATACAACAACAGTAGTGTACAACGACAGTATCCTTGTAACTAAAACAGATACGCTGGATGGCCGCCATTATGATGCTACAATACTTGCTGCGAATGGTATTAATCGTTGGTATCTGGTAAGTCTTCCTATCGAGATCGCCTATCAGCTTAAATCAGGCCGTTTTGGTGTTGGAGTGAATGCTGGTATCGCCCCGGGAATGATTGTAAGGTCAGAGGGAAAATATTTGCTCAAAGATGAAAGCGGAATAAGCGAAATAAGTCGTGAGAGCAAAGGAGACTTTATGTTGCATCTCAGTGGAGGACTAGAATTCAGTTACCTCCTTGGTGACCGGTGCCGGTTAATGTTGCGCCCACAGGCCAGATATTTCCTTACACCGGTAGAGGAAGATAACGGAGCATCCAAGAATTACAGAACCTTTGGTGTATCTGCAGGTTTGATGTATATGATTCGGTAAGCGGACTTCATCTTTCTTACGAATACCGATACAAAACCCCAGATGACCGTTTTTTAAACGAAACCGGATACTATTTCGCTTGTTTCGCCGTACTTTCATCGGGTGAAAAACGTGAACTACCGCATTTTACTGCATGTAGCAGGATGTCTGACCTTCCTGTTTCTGCCAATTTTATTTTCTCCCTTCGATCGAACACTCCTCGAGTCATTTCAAAATCCATTCGAGATGCGCGACTTTATGAGTCATGTACTCATGATCATTTTTTTCTATTTCCATCTCTTTGGTTTGTTACCACGATTCTTTGAACAAAAGAAATACCTGCCCTATATCGGCTTTCTGATCATTTCCTTGTTTATCATCACTGCCACACCCAATGTGATTTATCCGCATGGTCATCCTCGGAAACCTGATCACCGGCATTTTCCGGAGAAAGAGTTTGCAGCTGAAGAGCAGGGCCGGCCGCTTCCTCCTCCATCTATAAATCATCCGCCACCGCCTCGCAATTTTCAACTTTTGCATCATATAGGACATAATTTATGGATGTTCCTGCTGATGGTCTTTTTTTCACTGTATCTGCATTCGTTGTACAGACGCAGAGAAATACAACGTGAAAAACTGAAAGCGGAACTCTCGTATCTGAAGGCACAGATTAATCCACATTTTCTTTTTAATACGCTCAACAGTATCTATGGTACTGCACTCACAGAGAAATCACCGCAGACTGCTGAAGCGATCCTCAAATTATCCGGTTTAATGCGATATGTGCTTCTGGATGATCAGGAAGAATTTGTTTCGTTACAGCGGGAGCTCAGTTTTATCAGTGATTTTATCGAATTACAGAAAATTCGGCTAGGCGATACCGTTAATATCCGTTATAATTCATCAGGAGATCCCGGCGATCTGCGGATAGCACCGTTAATTCTGATTACTTTTATTGAAAATGCATTCAAACATGGTGTCAACCCGGAGGAAAAATCAGAAATCGCTATTAGCATGCTCATTGCCAATGGTGCCGTTGAACTGATTGTTGACAATACAAAAGTGAATTATTTCAATCCCGACAGAGGCATTGGAAGTCTGGGCCTGACGAATACCCGCAAACGACTTGATCTTTACTATTCCCGTAAACATCTCTTGCAGATCGACGAAACTTCCAGTAGGTTTACAGTAAGGTTAAACATACAATTACAATGATTAAAGCCATTGCCATCGATGATGAACCACCTGCACTGAAGGTGATCGAAACGTATTGTGAGGCAGCGGAAGGAATCATCTTGCAACGAACCTTCACCCGACCTAGTGAAGCAGAACGATACATCAGCAAATATCCCGTGGACCTTATTTTTCTTGATATCAATATGCCAAGTATTAATGGGATTGACTTTTATAAAAGTATCGGTCGAAAGGTCATGGTGATTTTTACTACAGCGCATGCGGAATTCGCCGTTGAAGGATTTAATATCAATGCACTTGATTTCCTCTTAAAACCAATCCGTAAAGAACGCTTTGATCAGGCTATTCAGAAGGCCATGGAACAATTTGATTTGCAACAGAAATCAACCGACCCCTCCGACGCCTTTCTGCTCATACGTGCCGACTATAGCCTGCACAGAATCAAAGTGGAGGATATTTTATTGATTGAAGGATTGGATGATTACCTGAAGATTCATCTGCCGGAGCAAAAAGTTGTAGTCACACGAATGACGATGAAAAACATGATGAGTGAATTAGCCCACTCTGAATTTGTAAGGGTTCACAAGTCGTTTATAGTCCCGATGAAGAAAATTGAAAAGGTCCGTAATCGTATTATTTATATCAAAAACCGGGAGGTTCCCATCGGCAATTCGTACGAGGAAGAGTTTATGAAAGTACTCTCAAGGTATTAAATTAAGTCCGGATGGGTTTTCGGAACCCGAACTTACGTAGCGACCTTAACAGCTGCAATAAAAATAAAGCCCGTTTTTTCTATCTTTGGTAGCTGAATCAATAATCCGCATGAAATTAACTTCTATTCTCCGACTTTGTGGCTTCCTGTTATTATCAGGAAGTGTACACGCCCAATCCAATAATGCACTGGCCTTTGATGGAACAAACGACGCAGTTACCGTTTCCGGTGCTTCTGCATTGATTGCCAACTCTGCCGGCATCTCTCTCACTTGTTGGGTATATCCTACCAACGCAGCACCTTCTTTCCCCAACTTCGACGGGTTTGCAGGGATTCGTAATAACACGGATGCGGATTTTTATCTCCTGCAGTTCAGCGCTACAAGCGTAGAGGCCCGTTTCAGAGGAACTTCCGGAATTGCGTATGATATTATTGCACCGGTACTCACATTGAACGCCTGGAATCACCTTGCATTTACATATGATGGATCGTATCTCCGTCTCTTTAAAAACGGAATTCTAGCCGATTCATTGGCTGCTTCTGATGTAATCCTGAACACCAACGAAAGTATGTTGATTGGTGATCAGCTGTTCGGTACTACGCACTACTATCTCACAGGAAAAATGGATGAAGTAAGTTTGTGGAGTCGCGCACTGCAACCGGCTGAACTGGTTTGCATGCCGGTGAATGGAATTGATACTTCTTCTGCAACTGATCTGGAACTCTACTATCGTTTCAATCAGGGAACAGCTTCACAGAATAATACTACCATTACTACACTCACTGACGAAACCGGAACTATCAACGGTACACTCAGCGGTTTTCAGATGAACGGTTCAACATCTAACTTCGTTGCAGGGGCAGTGCTGATTACTCCGGCAGTAGCGTTTAGTTGTCCGGACGTTCCTTATAACTGGAATGGTACTAACATTACAACTCCCGGAGTATATTTTGATACACTCACCAGTGAGGCAGGATGTGATTCTATTGTGCAACTGACCTTGTCATTGCTCTCTGTCAATACCTCTGTTACACAAAGTGGTGCTACCCTTACTGCAGGTCACGTTGGACTTTTTTACCAATGGCTCGACTGCAATAACGGATTTGCGCCGATCGCCGGAGCTACCTCTCAGTCGTACACTCCATCTGTTAACGGTAGTTATGCTGTGATAGTACAACAAAGCGGATGCTTCGATACTTCATCCTGTATTACTGTCACCAACGTGAGTATCGCAGAACAGCAGTTGTCTGATAATATCTCCGTTTATCCTTCTATAACATCCGGACTTCTTTATGTTGAGGTGCAACAGGTGTTACCGGCTGTTATGCTAGAACTGATCGACCTGAGTGGACGTACTATTCGACAGGAAACACTCAGTAATGTACGTACCCATACAATGGACTTGTCCGGACTCGCTGCCGGTGTTTATCAGGTACGATTGACAACACCGGAAGGGTCAGTAACACGCAAAGTAGTGAAGGAATAATCACAGAAAATCCAGAAATAATGGCCTGCCGGATCATCGGTGGGCCTTTTTTTTATCGCTAAATATAGGGATTACCGGATGCCATCCACCGGTTTTTTAATGTGTCAGCGCCATTTTCCAGAACCCGGGTGGGTGTCAAAAAGCCGACAATAGGAGTTGAATTTTGTTTTTGTTACCTTTACCCGAATACATACTCCTATCAACAATAAGTCTATTATGAAGAAAAATTACATGGCCATCAGCCGCCTGCTTTTAACCGGAATCTTCCTGATCACATCCCTCGCTCTCAAAGCCGGCGATCATGGAGACACTACAGTTGTGAACACGTTTAACTTCAACAGCCCTGCCCGCAGCGGAATGTTTCAGTTCCCCAACGATTCCACTAAAACGTATGAAAAAATTATCATGCTTTACAAGATGCGTTGTAAAGGTGGACAAATTTCTACGTCCACGCAGCGTGATCTTGGATGTGGCGAGTGGGATTATAACTGCTACACCTATATCGTTGACTCTTCCCAAACGGATTCTGTGAAGGCTACGAGTCCAAATTATGCTATCAGCAACTGGTCTAATACTTCATATCCGTATGTGACAAATCCATTGTACAATTATGTACAGACTACGCAACAGGATGTAGTATACACCAGCACCATATCAGAAACTACAGCTTTATCCGGCAATGGATCTCTTACGCTGGCTCATCCGCTCGGATCTGCGTCGCCGTTAGGACGCGTACAGTATCTCTGGACAGCCGCCGAATTGACTTCAGCCGGACTCACCGCCGGAGATATTACCGGACTCGGACTCGATCTTACCACCTTCGGGAATGATCTGAACAACCTGCGCATCCGCATCAAAACAACTTCACAATCGATTTTGAGTTATCAGTCGGCAGAGTTAAGCGGTTTTACGGAAGTCTACTATCTGAATTCTTCTTTCGGCGCTACAGGAAACCGTCGATTTAATTTCCATACACCTTTCAACTGGGACGGAACTTCCAACCTGCTCGTAGAATTTTCCTACACCAATGCAGCCGCAACATCCAACAATAATGTTTCCGGCACTAATAGCGGATTCACCAGCGGACTCTACACTGCCGGAGCTGATAATTATATGGAAGCCAACGGAGGTGCCGGCACTATTGATGTACCGGGTTCTGTTGGAAGTATGATCACGAATAAAATCACGCTTGCATTCTGGTGCTATGGAGATCCGGCACGTTTGCCTGCCAACACCAGTATTTTCGAAGCACTCGATGCCAACGGAGTACGACAACTGAACCTGCACCTTCCATGGAGCGATGGAAGTGTATATTGGGATTGCGGAAATGATGGAACAGGCTACGATCGGATCAATAAAGCGGCTACCACAGCACAAACAGAAGGGCAATGGAATTTCTGGGCAGTTACGAAGGATGCCACTACCGGCTCAATGAAGATTTATCTCAACGGAGTATTATGGCATAGCGGAACAGCGAAAACGAAACCAATCAGCATTGCATCCATGAAAATCAGCCGTGCTATTTCCGGAAATTACCTTTATTATGGAAATATCGACGAGTTCAGTATCTGGAACACCGAGCTCTCCGCAGGTGCTGTACAGGAAATTATGTATCGCAATGTAACTCCATCGTTCCCTGATTATGCCAACCTGGTTGCCTATTATCAGTTCAACGAAGGAACAGGATCAAATGTCTCTGATGCATCACCTAACGGTTACGATGCTACGCAATTCAACCTGACCTGGAGAAACCGCCGTGGAACAGAGTTGTTCCGCAATTTTGTAGAAACAGCAGAACGTCCCAATACAACTTTTGTAAAAGGAACCTATACTACGCAGGTCACTCCGGTAACTGTGCTAGACTCTACTGCCATCGCTGCAAACTCTGTTATTGAGTACACTATACTTAACAATAATCTTACTGTAGTAGATACCAATCTTTACTGGGCTGCTAACAGTTATGTATATACGTACGACGAATTCGGTGCAAAACTGGATTCAACACTTGTTAATGCCAACGACACATTACAGGTTGTTACACTGAATTATTACAGTAAGTTCCCTGCACGCATCGAGCTCATCAACTTCATTACGCCTTACGGAATCGGTCTTGATATGAATGGACTCACCGGTAAAACATGGATGTTTGATGTAACCGATTATGCACCGATTCTCCGTGGAAACAAGTACATGGTAATGGACGGTGGGAAAAATCAGGAAGATAACGACATTACATTTGTGTATTACGAAGGAACGCCTCCCCGCGATGTTCATTCACTTCAGCAAATCTGGCCAAATGGTTCACGCGCAGAAATATCTTACGGACAGATTCTCGCCAATGAATTCTTTGAAGCACGCGACATCCAGTTATCTGCAAACTCATCAATGTGGAAAATCCGCTCACAAATCAGCGGACACGGACAAGAAGGAGAGTTTATCTCCCGCGTACATACATTACGACTGAATAACCAAACCAACTACTCACGCGCTGTATGGACAGAGTGTGCTGCGAATCCGATTTATCCTCAGGGTGGAACATGGGTGTATGACCGTGCAGGATGGTGCCCGGGCGCTTCTGTAGATCTCAAAGAATATGATATCACAGGACAGGTAACTGCCGGACAATTAATCAACCTTGATTATTCATTACCTAATGCCAGCAACATCGGCGACTCCCGTTACCGCATCAATAATCAGCTGGTAAGTTATGGCGCACCTAATTTCACACTGGATGCAAGTTTGAGTTACATTAAATATCCTACCAATCGTGTAGAATACGAACGACTCAATCCAATCTGCAATCAGCCGGTTGTTGCTATTAAAAACACCGGTTCAACACCACTTACCTCTGTAGATATTACCTATGGAAGGATGGGCGGAACGATGTCAACGTATACCTGGACCGGAAGTCTCAATTTCCTGCAGGAAGCGGAAGTGGTATTACCACAACCAGCCTGGTTAAGTTCAAATACCAATGAGTTTATTGCCATCGTAAGCAATCCAAACAATGCAACGGATCAGTATGGTTTGAACGATACGCTCATTAACACATTCAACTATCCGACAGTACTGCCACAGAATTTTTATTTCGAGTTGCGCACCAATAACAACGGAACGCATACCTCGTACACATTAAAAGACAGTCAGGGAAATATCGTAGTTAACCGCACAGGATTAGCAGCGAACACCACTTATCGTGATACAGTGAATCTAACACAGGATTGCTACACCTTATTACTCACAGATTTTGGTGACGATGGATTAAGCTGGTGGGCAAATACTGCACAGGGAACAGGATACTTCCGTATTCGTTCTGCAACGAGTCCGGTAATCCTCAAAGTATTTAACCCTGATTTCGGTGATAATATCTACCAGCAATTCACCGTAAACTATACAGTACCTGTAAATGAAATTGGCGGCTTTTCATCACCGCTAGAAGTATATCCTAATCCGGCGAAAGATCTGATTCAGGTAGCCTTCTCCGCTCCACAACTTGCACAGGTACGTGTTGAACTACGAAATGTGTTGGGACAAACATTACTTACGCAGGAAGTCACTGCCTCTGAAACAAAACAAACATTACAGTTAGATGTAAATCAGTTTGAAGCCGGAGTATATTATGTAGTTGTACAATCCGGTACAGAGCAAAATATGCAAAAGGTAATTATTCAACGATAGTATAGAAGCAACTCATTCAAAAGGCGTACATCACATAAAAAGATGTACGCCTTTGCTTTTTCACCATTTTGGAATAGTAGAAATTCTGGTGTTTTTCATTGAAAATCATGGTTTTTCGCACTAAAACAAGCCATTTTCCACCAATTTTCAGGGAAATGAAATTAATCATCTTCCGAACAGCGTTTATACAGTATCTTTGCTTTAAATATTACTACATTGAATACTGTAAAAGGAAACATCAAATTCACCGGCGAAGATCAGAAAGAATTCTTTCAGGTTTTACGTCATCGGGTTGATCAATATTTCATCGACAACAACATTTCGAAGTACGCAAATGGATTAATGGTTTTTAAAACAATTGTATTAACCTTAATGTACTTCGTACCATTTTACTTTATACTATTTACCGAACTTTCAATCGGCATACAAATGGTATGTTGGACCATCATGGGTATTGGTCTCGCCGGAATCGGAATGAGTATCATGCACGATGCTAACCATGGTGCCTATACTTCTAATAAAACATTGAACACACTGCTCAGCCATTCATTGAATTTATTGGGTGGTAGTGTATTCAACTGGAAACTTCAACACAACATCCTTCACCATACTTATACCAACGTTGTTGAGTACGATGAAGACATTGCAGATAAATTAATCCTTCGTATGTCGCCACATACGGAAGTAAAAGGAGTACATCGTTTTCAATTCATCTATGCATTTTTATTTTACGGCATCATCACCATTTACTGGGCATTGGCAAAAGACTTCATTCAATTTCACCGTTACACCAAAAACGGCGTGAATCCGCAGAATAAACAACAGAACCGGATCACATTAGCTAAAATTATTGTCACAAAAGTTTTCTATTTCAGCTATACTCTTGGTCTTCCAATTCTGGTACTCGGATTACCATGGTTACCTGTGATTGCCGGCTTCCTGCTCATGCACTTCTTTGCCGGAATGATCCTAACGGTGATTTTCCAGTTGGCGCATACAGTAGAAGGTACTCAGCATCCATTGCCATCTGATCTTGGTACAATCGAGAACAGCTGGGCCGTACATCAGCTCTGCACTACGGTTGATTTTGCACGTAAGAATAAACTCCTCTCTTTTTACATAGGCGGCTTAAACTTCCAGGTAGAACATCATCTTTTTCCACGTATTTGCCATGTGCATTATCCACAACTTGCACCGATCGTGAAAGAAACAGCGCATGAATTCGGTATCCCTTATATGGAGAACGAAACCTTCATGGAAGCACTTCGCTCACATATCCGCACCCTGCAGCGTTTTGGGCATGTAGAGATTGAGTTGGCGTAAGTCAGCCGGAGCTTTAAACTAATAGGAAATAGTCTGATCCATTATAAAAAAATCCTCCCGCCAACGATGCTTGACGGGAGGATTTTTATTTTACTCTATTAAATAACAGTTTACTCTTTCACAAACCGAAGTGTCTCGGAATTTTCGTTACAGCTGTATCGTGCAAGGTAAAGTCCGGAAGGAAATGTGCTGATATCAATAGAGCTGATTTCTTCCTGCAACAATTGACTAAAAACGATTCTTCCACTCATATCGAAAATCTGTAAGTGGCCTTCGCTCTGATCAAATCGTTTCAGATAAATAAAATCTTGTGCAGGGTTAGGATATACGATTGGCGCTTTGAAATCATCTTGATCCAGATTGCTGCGTATGGCAATAGGAGCAGTAATTGAAGCTGGCCCCAGTTTTATGATTACCGAGTTACTATTGAGACTGACTGTTGCCCAATCATACCCTGCAGCAAACACTGCATTTTCTGAGGTAGAATATGCCAGACTATTGATATTAAGACCCTGAAACATTGCGCCGCTGGTAAATTCCATATGTGCCCATTGTTGAACACCGGATGAATTATACGATAATACGAGATGATATGGTGCAACGTTGGTAGGGGTTTGGAAATAGATGTACCCGCCAATGTAAATTGTTCCAGAAGGACTTACCAGCATTGTGGTAGCAACATCATTGGAAGGTCCATCAGGCCCATTCTGAAAATTATAAGTTTTATTCCAGATTGTTGCACCATTCGATGGATCAAGTTTTCGTAGTTGTATATTGTTGCTTTCAATTCCGGATACAGCGGTTCTGATGTTTCCACTTGTATACAGTTCTCCTGCGGATGTATAAATAACACCAATACCTGCATCATTATTATTACTCGTTCCAATGTATTTCTTATTCCATAATTTGGTTCCGTCACTTCCTGCAAAGCGTACCACTACCCAGTCGTAATTACCCAACGAATTTTGTCCACGACCACAGACGAACACATCGCCGCTTACAGGGTCAGAACTTACCGATACCCCTTCATCAGGTCGAACCGCTCCGGTTGTAACATCATGGTATTTGGCCCAAAGTTGTGCACCGTTACTCCATACTTTCAATGCGAGCAGTCGAGTCCCTAAAGTTCCACTGTTATAGTATCCGGTAATATTGCAAACGCCATTGGGTTCCACGGCTAGCGCTGTAGCGGCATCAGAATAATTTCCACCTGTAGAAGTGTAGAATTTGGTAAAAAGGACGGTCCCGGAGCTATTATATTTTCGGAGAAGGATGTCACCTCCGGTTGTAGTACGGGTAGTGTTACCAAGTACGTAGAGGTTTCCGAATATATCGAGGCCGGCATCTACCGCTACATCATCGGGATTCCCTGTATTATTAATGTTTCGTGTCCAGATAGTGTTCAACGAAGTATCTGTTTTAATCACTACAATATCCTTGTCAAAAGGAGAAGAAGTAAAAGTGGAGGTGCCAATCACGTACACGTAAGGTTCAGCAATAAGTACTTTAACCGCCACATCAGTCCTCTCGCCACCATAGAAATCAATGAAGCTTTCATTTAATATGGCACCGGTACTTTTGTCAATCTTCCTGATATACAAATCCGATTCTGCTATTGGGGATCCTCCGGTTGTATAGCCAACCGTAATTACATTTCCCGAACTAAGTGCTTTTATATTGTTGCAAGCCTCAAGAGGAGGAGTGCCCATTGTAATGGTTGTCGGACGACTGTGTTTTACTGTCCATTGGAGTGGCCCGGAAGTCTGGCCAATTGCTGTTAGCTGAGCCAGAATGATGAGGCAGAGTAGCGTGTTAATTTTTCGTATCATGAGATTTTTTGTGAGCGAATTATTCACTCAATTAAGTCCAAACGACCGGATACAGCAGGTACTATTTAGTATTGGGTCTAATATTTTGAGTATTTGGTAACATTCATCGGAAACGGGGATGGAAAAGAAGCTGTGTTTTCTATCGTTTTTAGTTGATTCGCTTTATGAAAAGGATAGCCTACCGTAAGACAGACTGTTTCAGATCAAGACTAATTTTATAGGACATAATAAAGTTTAAATAGTTAAATATCAAGTAAATAGACGGAAACAACTTCTCGACATTTGCAAAACTTAACACCGTTAAGTATATTTGCACCAGTTAATCAAAACCATGGGAATCGCCGAACGTAAGGAAAAGCAGAAACTGGATATCCGGAACGCCATTCTGGAAGCTTCCAGAAAGCTGATTGTGGAGGAAGGTTTCGAGAAGGTGACGATGCGCAAAATCGCAGATCTGATCGAGTATAGTCCTACTACGGTGTATCTCTATTTTAAAGATAAAAACGAAATCCTTTTTCATCTCCATCAGGAAGGTTTCCGACGTATGTTGGAGTACAATAAAAACCTGATTCAAATCGCGAATCCACTTCTCCGCCTGCATAAGATGGGAGAGAATTATCTGCGCTTTGGCCTGGAGAATCCCGAGTACTACGATGTGATGTTCCTGCAGAAAGCACCAATGGAAGCATTGATGTGTACTGCCGGCGATTGTGAGTGGAAGGAAGGTGATCTGGCCCTCGATTCGTTGCGGGCAATCATTCAGGAGTGTATCGATAAAAAGATGATCATTCCTTATGATGTGAATGCTATGGCTATGGCGATCTGGGGAATGGTGCACGGACTCGTGTCGCTCTCAATCCGTGATCGCTTCGATAAACTTGTGCCGAAAGATCAGGTGTTTACCATGATGGAGCAATCGCTGAACTGGTTGCTGAATACTATGGATCAGTCGAATAAAAGATAATATTTTTTTGAGTATAACTTAACACTGTTAATAATGAGTACAACATTAACTATGAGAACCGGAATAACAGTTTTGCTGTGGCTGGGGATGGTTCTTCCCGGTCAGGCGCAAGTGAGTGTGCTGGATAATTATGTGAAGTCCGGACTTGAACGGAATCTGGTGTTGCAGCAGAAGAATATTTCATTGGAGCAGGCGCTGTTGTCGTTGAAGTCGGCGCGGGGATTATTCCTTCCGTCTGTTGAATTCTCCGGCGCATATCAGTCGGGTGAGGGCGGTCGCTATATCGATTTGCCGATTGGTGATCTGCTGAATCCTGTGTATTCCACATTAAATCAGTTGACGGCATCGGATGCATTTCCGCAGGTGTCGAATGTGAATCAAAGTTTTTTGCCGAATAATTTTTACGATTTAAAACTGCATGCTACTGTGCCGCTGGTGAATACTGATCTGATTTATAACCGTCAGTTGCAGTCGCAGAAAATGGTGTTGAATGAATATGGTGTGGATGCCTATAAACGGGAACTCGTGAAGGAGATCAAGGTGGCGTATTTTAATTATCTCTCTGCTCTTGATGCAGAAAAAATTTATGCGCGTGCACTCGAACTTTCAATGGAAGGAAAGCGGGTGAATGAGTCGTTGTTGGCGAATGGAAAAGGATTGCCTGCGTCGGTGTTGCGGGCAGAGGCTGAGGTGGAATCACTGCGGGCTTTATTGGAAGATGCACGTCGTAATGTGGAGAATGCAAAGTTGTATTTTAATTTTCTGTTGAATACCGATCCGGAAGCTTCGGTGGATACAACTTTTGATGCTTCGCAGCTGATGGTCTCGGTTCCACTGTTGTTGCGGGAGAAACCATCTGCACAAAACCGAGAGGAGCTAAAATCACTGGAGCAGGTGGTGTCGCTGAATGAAACCGTGTTGAAGATGAACCGGAGTTTCAGCGTTCCTCAGTTGGCTGCTTTTGGTGATGTCGGTTTTCAGGGCGATAATCTGCAGTGGAATGATCAGTCGGATTATTATTTTGTGGGACTTCAATTATCAGTTCCGTTGTTTAAAGGATTTACGAATCGTTATAAAATCGCTTCTTCTAAACTGGATAAAAAAGCGGCAGAACTGCAACTGGAGGATGCGCGGAATGGTTTTCGGATGAGTCTAACGGTGGCGCATAACCGCTTATCTTCAGCCTACGCATCTTTCCAGGCTTCTCAGCGTCAGTTGTTGGCGGCGGAGAGTTATCATCGGCTGGTGGAAAAGGGATACAAGGAAGGCGTTTTCAGTTTTATCGAAATGCTGGATGCGCGGAATCAGCTGACTACCGCTGCTGTTCAGTTAAATCTTCAACAACAAAAAGTTCTTGCTGCAATTGCTTCGCTCGAGCGGGAAGCAGCTTCATATGCTATCACTAAATAATCAGAAAAATAATTGTCTTATGAATAAAATTTTATCATTGGCGCTGCTCTCCGCATTGGGTGTTCTGCAGGCCTGTTCATCTGCAGAGGAAATAAAGGCACCGGCCGGTGAGGTGATTCCGGTGAAGGTGCAGGTGCTGGAACGGCAATCATTGTCGGCGGAGGTGCCGGTGTCGGGTAGATTCACGACGGATGATGAGGTGTTGCTTTCGTTTAAAACCGGTGGTGTGGTAAAAAACATTGCCGTGAACGAAGGCGACTATGTTCGTGCAGGTCAGGTGCTGGCTACGTTGGAGATGACGGAGATTGATGCATTGGTGGAGCAGGCTTCACTGGCGCAGGAGAAAGCATCGCGTGATTTTGATCGGGTGAGTCGTTTATATAAAGACAGCGTGGCGACGCGTGAGCAGTGGGAGAATGCACAAACCGGATTGAAGGTGGCGAATGAGCAGCTGCGTGCAGCGAAGTTCAATGATCGCTATTCAGTGATTCGTGCTTCGGAGGATGGATATGTGTTGATGAAGCTGGCTGCTGAGGGTCAACTTGTGGGTCCGGGTGTGCCGGTGTTGCAGCTGAATGGTGCAGGCAAGGGTAAGTGGATGTTGAAAGCCGGGGTGAGTGATCGCGACTGGCGACTGATCCATGTGGGCGATAAAGCAGTGGTATCGACGGATGCTGATCCGGATCGTTCACTAACGGCTACGGTTACCCGCAAATCAGAAAGTGTGGATCCTTATTCGGGTACGTTTACTGTTTTCCTGACGGTGGATGGAGGAAAGGAAGGTCTTGCTTCGGGTTTATTCGGAAAGGGAATGGTGAAGGCTTCCGGGAAGATGGATGTTTTTGCAATTCCGTATGAGTCGGTGATGGATGGCGACCGTCAGCAAGGTTATGTATTCGTGACGGAGGATGATAAAACAGCGCGGAAGATGTCGGTGAAGATTGCCGGTTTCCGTGAGGGAGAAGTGCTGATCAATGCCGGACTGGAAGATGGAATGAAATTAATTGTCTCGGGTAGCGCATACCTCGATGATAGTGTTCGTATTCAAATTAACCGCTAAAAAATACGTCGATGAAAATATCAGATTATGCGGTGAAGAATTATCAGTTTACGCTGATTATTTTTCTGATGGTGGCGGTGCTGGGCATCTCTACAATTATGACAATGCCTCGTTCGGAGGATCCTGATATCCATGCGCCGCAGTTTCCGGTGGTGGTGGTGTATCCGGGGACGAGTCCGAAGGATATGGAGGAGATGGTGGTGGATAAACTGGAGCAGCGGATTTTTGGTCTGGAGGATATTAAACGAATTAAAACAACAATCAGCGATGGTCTGGCTGTTTTGTTTGTGGAGTACAAGTACAGTAGTGATGTGGATGAAAAATACCAGGAGCTGGTGCGGGAGGTGAATGCTGCGAGAGATGAGTTGCCGAAAGAGATTGCGGCGATTGAGGTGCGGAAAGTGCAGCCTTCTGATGTGAATGTGATTCAGCTGGCATTGGTGTCGGAGAATGCTTCGATGATGCGGCTGAAGGTGGAGGCTGAACGTTTGCAGGAACAACTGGAGAAACTTCCTTCGCTGAAGTCTGTGAAAATTTTCGGATTGCCGGAGCAGGTGGTGCGGGTGGATCTGCAGTTGGAGAAAATGGCGCAGTTGAAAATCCCGGCTGATCAGGTGCTGGGTGCGGTGCAGAGTGAGGTGGCGAATATCCCTGGTGGGAGTCTGAGTGAGGGCGCGCGTTCGTTTAATATCAAGACGAGTGGAAACTATCGTGATATATCAGAGGTGGAGAATACGATTGTGGCTTCTGCGAATGGTCGCAATGTGTTGTTGAAGGATGTGGCGAAGGTGTATAAGGATTTTGATACGAATAAACATATCACACGGTTGAATGGTCATCGTTGTGTGACGGTGACAGCAGCGCAGAAGGCGGGAGAGAATATTGCGAAGACACAGGAGACTTATCTCCCGGTGCTGGATGCATTTAAAAAATCATTGCCCGCTTCTATCGATATGCAGTTTCATTTTGATCAGGCGGAGAATGTAAATAAACGTCTGAGCGGATTGAGTTTCGATTTTATCATTGCGATTTTATTGGTGGCGATTACTTTGTTGCCACTGGGAATGCGTGCAGCTACAGTGGTGATGATTTCTATTCCGTTGTCGCTGGCGATCGGTATCGTTTTGTTGAATCTGATGGGCTATAACCTGAATCAGTTGAGTATTGTTGGACTGGTAGTGGCGCTCGGTTTGCTGGTGGATGATAGTATCGTGGTGGTGGAGAATATTGAACGTTGGTTGCGTGATGGTCATAGCAGACTGGAGGCAACGTTGAAGGCGACGCAGCAGATTGGTTTGGCGGTGGTGGGTTGTACGGCTACGCTGATTATTGCTTTTCTGCCGCTGGTGTTTATGCCGGAAGCAGCTGGTGATTTTATCCGTTCGTTGCCGATGGCGGTGATTACTTCGGTGATTGCGTCGATGCTGGTGTCGCTGACTATTGTTCCTTTCCTGAGCAGTCGTTTGCTGAAGGAGCATGTGGGACATCCCGATGGAAATATTTTTATGCGTGGTCTGAAAAAAATTATCAGTGGCAGCTATAGCCGTTTGCTGGATCGTGCATTGCAGCGTCCGGGATTGACGATTGTGGCTACATTGTTGATTTTCGGAGGTTCGCTGGCGTTATTCCCGGTGGTGGGATTCAGTTTGTTTCCTGCTTCGGAGAAACCACAGTTTATGGTGGATGTGATCGCTCCGCTACAATCGAATCTTGAATATACCGATAAAGTTTCGAAGGAGATTGAACAGGAGTTGCGTAAAATTCCGGAGGTGGAGTATGTGGCAGCGAATATTGGCCATGGTAATCCACGGGTGTATTATAATATTATTCCGGAGAATGAACGCAGCGATTATGCGCAGTTGTTTGTGCAGCTGGATGAGCATACGTCGCCTGCACGTAAACTGGCGATCATCGAAGATCTGCGGAAACGCTGGACTCCCTATCCCGGAGCGAAGGTGGAGGTGAAAAATTTTGAGCAGGGTCCGCCAGTGGTGGCTCCGGTGGAGGTGCGCTTATATGGCGATAACCTTGATACATTGAGTAGCCTGGCACGTAAGGTGGAAGAGCAGCTGAAGAAAACAGAGGGTGCGATCTATGTGACGAATCCGATGCGACACCGGAAGACAGATATCCGTGTGGACATCAACAAGGAAAAAGCAATTCAATCCGGTGTTCCATCGCTGAATATCGATCGTACTGTTCGTCTGGCAGTGGCGGGTATTGAAGCAGGAAGTTTCACGGATGATAACGGTGACGACTATACGATATTGGTAACTCGTCCCCGTGAAAAAACTCCGGGACTCGATGTTTTTGATAATCTCTATGTAAACGGATATAATGGTAATGCCATACCGCTAAGACAGATTGCGGATCTGAAATTTGAATCTTCGCCGTTGAACATTAATCACTTCAATAAAACCCGGACCGTTTCGGTAAGCGCCAATGTGAAGAAGGGTTTTCTCAATGATGAGGTCATCCGTGCTGTGGTGAAGGAAATGGATGCGATGAAACTTCCGGCAGGGTACTATTATAATATGGGAGGAGAGGTGGAAAGCCGGCAGGAATCATTCGGTGGATTTGCTACTATCATCATCGTAACGATATTCCTGTTTGTGGCAGTGCTGATTCTGGAGTTCCGGACTTTTAAAAGTACATTAATTGTATTGTCGGTAATTCCCCTGGGAATCGTAGGTGCGGTGATTGCATTATGGCTGACCGGAAATTCCCTCAGCTTCGTAGCCACCATCGGAATCATCGCGCTCGCCGGTATTGAAGTAAAAAATACGATTCTACTTGTCGACTTCACCAATCAGCTGCGAGAACAAGGTCGTTCATTGGACGAAGCTATCCGTGAAGCCGGGGAAGTACGCTTCCTGCCGATTGTACTTACATCCATGACCGCCATCGGTGGTTTGTTCCCGATTGCTATTTCTACAAATCCGCTGATTTCACCATTAGCGATCGTGATGATCGGTGGATTAATCAGTTCAACGATTCTTTCCCGGGTGGTAACGCCTGTGATTTATAAGTTGATACCGCCGACGGTAAGTGTTGTAAAGTAACGTTTAAAAATTCTATGATCGAAGAAAGTTGAATATCGCAGTTTGTAAAAATTTATAGCAGAACAGCTTCAATTTAATTGCAGGAAAAGCACTCGTCATTGTTCTTTGACGGGTGCTTTTTGGTTCGTTTCAAATCGGGAATTTATTATATACTAAATTGAGAAGAATTTACTTCTATGTAACATATTAATCATACCTGATTTTTATTTTATATCACTTAAATGACATAATATTTTTCTGCTAGTGTGGCTGTGATTGTATAAATTTTATCTACCTTTATCGGTAAAAGGTGTTGATCAGTTAAATTCGGCATTGGTTATGGATAAATTTAAGCAACTCTCCTTATTGTTGGTGACTATTTATTTGTCTCATGCCTCGGTAAGCATCGCCCAAATAAGTGAAAAACCAACTTTTTGCTGGATGGTTTTATCCAAAGACTCCTTACAGCCTTCTTTTCTATTTGGTACTATGCATCATTTAGGTCCTGATTTTGTTTTGAAGAACAAACAGTTGATGAATTTCACAATGAAGAGTAAGTGCATTATTCTCGAGGCAGATACTTCAGAAATGTTAAATTTGTCTAAGGAATACTATTCCCTGAAAACAGATACTTCTATTGAGGATGTTTTAGGATTAGCCGAGTATCAATTTGTTCGCAATGTATTTTACAAGGCTACAGGGAAGGAAATTGATAATTACCGGTTCTATATACCGCATGCAATCCTCACGTTGATCAGAAAGGCAGAGAATGAAATTAGTCTAAGGGAATCTAAGCCGATAATGGAACGTGCGTTTTATGCGATAAGCAGCGTGAAGAATATTCCAATATATGGGTTAGAGACCAGAGAGGAGGTGTACAATATTATGTATAAAGGAATGCCTCTGCGGGAACAGGCTAAATTATTATTGGCTGAATTAAAGTCCGAACCATTGTTTGAGCGAGAAGAACAGATGAATCAATGCTTTTTTAACCAGGACTTGAGTTGTTTTTGCGCGATCGATGATCTCCAACATTACACTAATCCCGGGGACTCGATCATGGTATTGGGCAGAAATTTGCATTGGATCAATAAAATTGATAATTTTATTGTTGAGGGCAATTCATTTGTAGCTGTTGGTGCAGCTCACCTGTGTGGAGATTTTGGTATTGTTGCGTTGTTAAAGCGACGAGGGCATCATTTGATTCCGGTTAAGATATTTTAAAGATTAAGCATTTCGTAACATTTATATTGGATTTTTCAAATTTGACGCTTATCTTTACTTTGCTGAGTTTGTTTCGGCTTGTAAAATCAATTTATGTAAACTAGAAATATTGGTAGATTATGTTCGAGCCCCTCAAAAATTTTAAAAATGACTCTTTCGATACTTTTTCACTTTCGGATGTAAAGTTTGGTCATAGAAATGCTAAAATGGAGGTAAAATTAAATCCTGATTTTGAAAATTATTATTTTGATTTCAATAGTCATTTCCGTGATGCAGTTCTATCAGAGAAGTTCATAATTAAGGGTCGACAAGGTACAGGTAAAACATTACTTGGTCGATACATTGAAAAGCAGGCTTTAAAAAGCCCGCAATGGAGCTGCAAAATGAATTCTTTGCTGGATTATAAAATGCAGGAGTTGATTATCCTGCAATACATAAAACCGGCGCCGGAAGAGTTATCATTTATTTGGACGTGGATTCAATTAGTAGATTTGTTAAAACTTTTGCACCAAAGCAAAGAATTGCTATCCGAATTTTCACGAGATAAAATAGAGCATTTTTTTGCCGAAAATTATGTGACAATTGATATAACTCCATCGACAATAGTTTCATCATCCTTAAATGGAGAGATTAATGGAAGGTCATTAATGGAAATACTGTCTAATAAAAATATTGAATACAAATCTGAATTTTCAAGACCTTATCTTAACTGGCTGCCGGAGTTGGAAGCAGTGGTGACTAAATTAGTTGGCGAATGCAAGGGTCGCTTTACGTTTATTTATGATGATCTTGATGAGTGTTTCCGTGATGATGAAATGTTTAGCTTTTCCTTAAATGGCTTGGCAAAATCCACATTTAATTTAAATGAATATTTTAGAGAAAAAGGCCTGAATGTTAAAATTATCCTGCTTTTACGGTCTGATATTTTTACGCCGCTTAAAAATCCATTGCTCAACAAACTATCTTTTTCACATTGTATATATTTGAACTGGGGTAATAGGCTTGATCCGGGGTCACCATTGATGCAAATGATTTTGTATAAGGTTAGCAAATCTACGGAACGATTTAAAGACCAATCTGATTTTGATTTGTTTTATACCCTGTTTCCTCAATCTGTGACTGGCATTGATCCAGCAAGGTATTTGATTTCACATAGTTTGTTCCGGCCACGAGATATTATAGCTTATATTGAATTAATGTTGGAGAGGTTCTCTATGTCTCAATATTTTGGATGGAAATCTTTACTAGAAACTAAAGTATTTTATACTGAATATTTTGTGGCTGAATTGACTAAGGAAATGTCGGGGCATATCCCGATTAAGGCTGCTCGTCAATCAATCCAACTTATTCGGGCGCTTAAAACACCTTTCTTTATGTTTGAAGATCTGCAGAAGGAGTATAGACGAAACCCGGATTTATATGAATATATCGATTTGGAAGGTACAATTTATTTGCTGTTTAGCTTCGGACTGATCGGGAATCATTGGTATGATAGTACTACTCAAAAGTACCATTATAATTGGGCGAATCATGAAAATAAAAGACCACTAGATTTGTCTAAAAAATTGGCATTACATGTAGGACTTAGAGACCCTGATTCAATAATAAAGAAGTAGTGCCTTTACTAGTGTTTAGTTGTCTATGCATTTGAGAAGTCAGATGTACTTATACAGCGTAAAATAAAAGGCAGTTACTAAACCTTTTTATAGTAACTGCCTTTTATAAAATTTGATTTTACTATTCGTATAATCGATAAATTTTATACATATCTGTGCATTACCTCTTCACCACTTTCATCACCGTACTCTTGCCTGCGGTATCAGATATTCTAAGCAGGTACACGCCAGGTGTTTTGATTTCAGGCTGCAGGTGCATGATCTGCCGGCCGTCCTGTACATCCGATTGTGTTTCCCATACCTTCGCGCCGCCCATGCTGAGAATTTCGACGGATATTACTCCGGCTTCCGGAATATCGGCAATGAGTCGAAGTTCGTTGGTAAATGGATTCGGACTTACCTCTACGATTTTCAGGTCGCCGATTTTTTGGTTGTTATCGAAGGGAATCGTTTTGAATGTTTCCGATTGTCCGTCGTAGTCTACTTGCTTAAGTCGATAATAACTGGTGCCGGGAAATGGTGCCGGATCAGTGAAAATGTATTTGCGTGGAATAGTTGTTGTGCCGCTACCTGCAATTCGTCCTACAACTTCAAAATTATCTCCATCACTGCTGCGTTCGAGCAGGAAGTAGTCGTTGTTTTTTTCTGCTGCTGTTGCCCATTCTGCTGCGGCTGCTCCATCTTCCGATTTAATAAGGAAGGAAACAAGTGTTACCGGCAATGTATTATTTGTAGTGTTGTAAGGATTGAAATTTGAAGGCAATACTACTGTTGTTCCAAGTGCTCCTCGTGTAGCTCCGTTGGGTGTGAAGTTGACCATAGGCGGTGAATCGGTATGTCCGTTGTTACCGCCGTTTACTGTAACGGTGACGCCTGTCCGAGGTGAAGTAGCAATATAGCCTCCTCCTCCTCCTCCGCCCGGACTTTCACATTCTCCTGTGGTAGTAATAATGTTTTGTGATCCGCCATTACCTCCGTTTGCAGAGATACTGATGGTGCTTAATGATCCGGTGAGCGAGTGCATCACAACAGATCCACCACCACCACCGCCACCTGCTGCATCACCATAACAGGTAGTACAACTTGAAGTGTTCGGAGGGGTATCACCGTTAGCTGTTACACTTCCTGTGCCACCGATATTTCCTTTGGCTACAACAAATACAATTCCTCCACCATCTGCACCGCTGGTTCCGGTGTTGTTGTTGGAATCACCTGCACCACCGCCTCCACCTAAGAATACGCGTGTGGTTGATGCATTGTCAAGATTTCTTCCACCGAATCCACCGCTGTTCTGGCGATTGTCTCCTCCCCAGCCGGCATTGCCCGGTGCAGTAGTAATGGGATTGCGGCCATTTGATGACCAGGAGTATCCGCCTCGTCCTCCACCTGGTGAAGTAGTAGAGGAGAATCCGACACTTTCCAGATTCCATGCGGTTGTCCAGTTAGCATTCGAGTTATCGGGATTTCCGTTTCCTGTCCATGTTCCTGATCCGGCATTGGATCCACCACCGCCACCACCGTTGTGTGCGTTTCCGCCACCACCGCCGTTTGCAGGTGCACCACGACCGAATGCTCCGTTGCCAAGTATTGAAGCAGGTCCTGCGATACTTTCGCCTTTCTCTGCGCCCTCAGCATTGCTCGTTGTACGATAAGTAGATGGTGTTCCGGGTGTGACAGTGTTTTGTTCTACTACACCTCCGCGGAAACCTTTTCCATTGGCATTGATACTACCGTTGATTGTAACAGTTTGTGTTGCTTCTACCGCCACTACACCACCGGTTGAGCCATCCCAGTCGGGACAAGTAATGCTTCTTCCGCTGTTGATGGTAAGGGTGGTGTAACGAGGTACACGTATAACCTGTGTTTTTCCTGAATTGTTGTAGGAGTTGCGCAGCCCGGTCGACAATGTAATGCTGGTGCTGTTGGGTCGCGCTGATACTCTTGCGAACTCATACATTCCTGCACTGTTGTAGGATGAAACTGTACCGTACGAACTGTTGTTGTTTGTGGAAATGGAAGCACCTTGCATCTGAATGATGAGTACAAGATCTCCCGCTGCCAGACTACCACTGAATCGGCCGTTAGCATTCAACGTGGAGGCCGCCACATTGAGTGTGGTGGATCCTGATGATGCATTTGATGTTAATGTGGTGTACTCGTTAACGATCGTGTTGGATGTGGTGATGGTTTTACTTCCATCTTTTCCCGGATTCGCTAACGTTTCTTCGGATGTACCGAGGTTGTTTAATACAAATAAGGCAGCCCCCGCGAGTGCGGCAAAACTGAATACAAAAGCAAGTTTACGCATGGTCATAGATTGACGCTGCACCTGCTTAATTCCTCCCCTTCTTAATCTAGCCATGAAATTTACTGATAATATGAACGTGCCCCTTATTACGCTGCCTTCTGTGGCATGTTTCGTTAGGGCTTATGTGTTTCTGTTCATATTCTCCGATTTCTTACAAAGTGAAAGTGGTGCCATTCATCGACTTTCGGTTCTGTTTGTCACATTGAACGGTGGAAAATCTGCTTGTCAACTCTTTCGGGAAAACAACTTCACTTCTTTTCTGCTTGTTTTATTACACTTTCTCCGGTAAAATCCGGGAGAGCTTTTGTTGAAGGATAATCTGTTCTTATTCGATCTCCACTAATTAAAAAACCCCCGCAATGTTGGTGCAGGGGCTTTCTTCGTTGTTGTTGGTTGGTAACGTACCTTTATTTTTTCATCACTTTCATGACAGTTTGTTTTCCGTTATCAGATGAGATTCGGAGAAGATACATGCCGGGTGTGTTGATTTCCGGTTGGAGATTCATAATTTGTCGTCCTTGTTGTACTTCCGACATGGTGCCCCATACTTTCGCTCCGCCAACAGTGAGGATATCTGTGTAAATAATTCCTTCTTCGGGTACATCTACTATCATGCGGATGTCGGTGGTGAATGGGTTCGGACTCACTTCAGTGATTTTTAATTCAGAGAGTGTTTGGTTATTGTCGAATGGAATCGTTTTGAATGTTTCGGATTGTCCGTCGAAGTCGACTTGTTTTAAACGGTAGTAACTGGTGCCGGGATAAGGCGCATCATCTGTATAAGTATATTTTCGCGGAATAGTGGTAGTGCCGCTTCCTGTTATGCGTCCGACAATTTCAAAGTCAGTTCCGTTTTCACTGCGCTCGAGTAAAAAGTAGTCGTTGTTTTTTTCAGATGCTGTTTCCCATTCCGCAACGGCTGATCCGTTTTCCGGTTTTACGAGGAAATATTTAAGTACAACCGGTAATGGATTGTTGGTGGCAGAGTAGGGGTTGAAGGATAATCCCAGACTCGCAGTTGTTCCTGCTCCGCCTACTGTTGCGCCATTCGGTGTGAAGTTGGTTACAGAGGGAGAGTTGGATGTTCCGTTGGCTCCTCCGTTTACATTGATGCTGATGGCAGGTAAACTGGTGATGGCAACATATCCGCCTCCACCTCCGCCGCCTGCTCCTTCTGCTTCATCCCAGGCGAGATTCTGACTTCCTCCGTCACCACCTTTTGCTTCAATGCTGATACCGCTGGTTGAGCCGGAATAATTGCTGATGATGACTGTTCCACCACCACCGCCTCCGCCTGCTCCGTCATTCGCAGTAGATGAAGTTGGCGCATTTCCATTCGCATATATCGTTCCTGTTCCTGTTACATTTCCTTTGGCGAGAATAAATACCATTCCTCCTCCATCTGATCCTGGTGTTCCGGTGCTGTTGTTAGAGTCGCCTGCTCCACCTCCGCCGCCCATGAATACGCGTCCGCCACTGTAGTCAAGCGGTCGTCCTCCTTCTCCACCACCATTCAGGCGATTATCTCCGCTCCAATCAGTGTGTCCGGGACCTTTCGTTAATTCATCAACGTTATTAGCCGAGTAAGAATATCCACCACGTCCACCACCCGAAGAAGTAGATGTTGCAAAGCCTGTCGATTCAAGGTTCCAGGCGGTAGTCCAGTTGGAATTGGAGTTAGATGGATTTCCTTTACCGGTCCACGATGCTGCATCTCCACCATTGGCACCACCACCTCCGGCGCAGTTATGGGCGTTCCCACCTCCGCCACCGTTAGCCGGTGCTGATTTGCAATATTGTCCGCTGCTTAAAGAGGATGCGGGTCCTGCAATACTCTCACCTTTCTCTCCGCCATCTGATGAAGTGGATGAGCGACGTTTGGATGCATTGCCTGGTAAAGCAGAACTCTGCTCTATAGCGCCTCCGCGGAATCCTTTTCCGTTCACGTTTATACTACCATTGATGGCGACATTCTCTGCTGTTTCAACGGCGACGATTCCTCCTGTGGTGCCGTCCCAGTCAGGACAAGTGATACTGGCACTGGAGTTAATGGTTAATGTTGTATAGCGTGGTACACGTATTACCTGCACTTTTCCATCCTTCGAGTAACTATAACGCAAAGCATCAGATACGTTAATACGTCCGGATGATCCGATGGAAGCTACTTTCGCAAATTCATAGCGGCCACAGTTATTGTAACTGCTCACACTACCATAAGTGGAGTTATCGCTGGTGGAGATGGTGGCTCCCTGCACTTGTATGATCAGTACCAGATCACCGGCAGCGAGGTTGCCTGAAAAACGACTGTTCGCATTCAGTGTATTTGAATTGCAACGAATTTGTGTTGCACCAGAGCTGACATCGTTGGTCAGATAGGTGTATTCGTTAACGATAGTGTTGGATGAAGTGATAGTTTTTGATCCGTCTTTTCCCGGACTCGCCATCGCTTCTTCTGCTGTGCCGAAATTGTTGATCATAAAAAGTCCTGCGCCGGCAATAGCTGCAAAACTTAAAGCAAAGACGACCTTCTTCATCGTCTGACTCTGTCGTTGTACCTGGCGGAGCTTCCTGCGTTGTATTTTGGACATGGGGGTATGGGATATTATTACACTTTAGGAGGTTTTTACGGACGATTAAAAAGAGTGTTGCCTGCTTATTGGGGAAATTGGACGGAATTCTTACATTTTCGAGCGATTTTGCTCAAAGCTGATTACCATAGCATGAAATTTTTTTCAAGTGTATGATATAGGAGTGAGCACACTTTATTTCCATGCTCTTGTACCTTTTCGCCAATTATTACGTATCTTTGTCCTATCAAAGCGTGATTTCTATCGGTGGTTACTTCATCACACGCAAACCCTCAAACGGTTTTAATAGAAATTACATGGCGGTTTCCGTAACGCCTTCAGCACTTGTTGTGCCTGATGTTAAACGATTACGGCTCATTTATTATGACATTTAGTGATTTGCAGTTGCTGCCTGAAATTCAGGAGGCATTGCGCGAAAAAGGGTATGTACAACCTACACCTGTACAGGAACAAACGATTCCCGCTGTGATGCAGGGTCGTGATGTATTATCATTGGCACAAACGGGCACTGGAAAAACAGCTGCGTTTGCTCTGCCGATTTTGCATGTGCTGGCTACTACGCCGCAAGTAAAAGGTTGCCGTGTATTGGTATTGGCACCTACCCGTGAACTGGCTATTCAGATTCACGATAATTTCAGTGCATACGGAAAAAAGCTTCCATATAAAATGGCGTTGCTGTATGGCGGTGTCGGACAACAAGCACAGGAGCAGGCGTTGAAGCGTCATCCATCTATCATCATCGCTACACCGGGCCGTTTGCTCGATTTATACAGTCAGGGCCATCTGCGCCTCGATTATATCGATATGCTGGTGCTGGATGAATGTGATCGTATGCTCGATATGGGATTCTCCCGCGATCTGAATAAGATTCTTGGATTGTTGCCGGAAGATCGTCAGACATTACTGTTCAGTGCTACAATGCCACAGGATATCGCCTCTATAGCTGAGAAGCATATGCACAATCCCGTGCGTGTGCAGATTGTAACGGATGAATCCAATCTCCCGAAAATCCGTCAGCGCATGTATTATGTGAACCGCGATAAACGTCAGGGATTATTACTGGATGTTTTGGAACAGGAACCTGCAGCACAGGCATTAATCTTTACGCGTACTAAACGTGGTGCAGATCGTTTGTCGAAGGTGTTGACGAAAGAAGGACATCCGGCGCAGGCAATCCACGGTGATAAATCACAGAGTCAGCGCGAGAAGGCTTTACAGGCATTCAAAGGCGGACGATTGAAAATTCTGGTGGCCACCGATCTTGCTTCGCGCGGTATCGATGTAAAGGAACTGGACCTGGTGATCAATTATGAAATGCCGGATGAAGCTGAAACGTATGTACACCGTATTGGTCGTACTGGACGTGCAGGACGCGAAGGTGTTTCTGTCAGCTTCCGTGGATTCGATGATGGCGATGTAGAGAAAGAACTGATTCGTAAGTATGGTCCTGAGCTGGAGATCATTCGTAAACACTCCTTCCTTCCCGATGGTGTGCTGATTGCTCCGGATCCTGCGCATGCACCAAAGAACAGAGCTTCCTACGGCAAAGGTCGTCCAACACAGAAAGCAGCAGCTCCCGCACGTAAACCGGGACGACGTTAATATTATTTTACTTCGGGAGTAAATTCCGGAGAGCGGTATATTCTTCTACATTCCGCTTTCCCTTTTTACTCCCGAGTTTTTTCCACTCTTCCATAATTTTTTCTACCCGCCGCTCAGGATTGGGATGTGTGCTGAGAAAAACCAGCGGACCCAGACTCTCGCCCTGCTGTTCCATCTTTTCAAAAAAACGGGCTACACCACGCGGATCATATTCGGTATCGTACAGGTAACGCACACTTTGCAGATCAGCTTCTGTTTCATCGCCACGACTGAAGGTTAATCCCGCCAGACTCCCTGCAATATCTCCCACATTCGAGTCGTCGCCAAAGATCAGCCGAAGCGCCAGCTGCAAACCATAACTCTTCGTTATCTGCTCAGTGCTATGACGCAAATCGGCATGCGCAATTTCATGACCTAACACACCGGCCAGCTGATCCTCGCTCTCCAGATAGTGGATCAATCCCGTATACACGTAAATATAACCGCCCGGCGTACAGAACGCATTCAGCACAGTATCCTGATGCAGAATCCGCACCTCCCAGCTGAAATCATCCCTGTGCAGCAGCTCATCGCTCTCCAGAATCTTCGCCACAATGCCCCGAACCCTTTTATAGAGTTCCGGATAACGGGATTCCTCCAGAACCGGGTACTGAACCGGATCCGCCTCCATTTCTTCATTGAAACGGGCACCCAGACCAGCATCCTCCTCGATACTGAATACATTCCAATCGCCGTCCCTGCTGGTACACGACGAAAGCAATAACATTCCAAACAACATGATTAACAGCGAATGGCGCATAACTTGATGGTGAAACGGAAACACAGTTGTGATTTGTACGTATATATTTGCCTCAACCAAAATTAAACATCCTTCGTGATATGTTAATGAAAGATTTAGTAGCCGCCATTACGCAGCATGTGCGCGAGGCCATGGAAATCGGCAGCAAGGCTCAACTCAGTAAGTCCGCACACCCTATTCGTAACGTTTTGGTCACCGGCTTAGGTGGATCAGGAATCGGTGGTACCATCGTGGCACAGGTAACAGATAAGGCCATGAACGTACCGCTGCTGGTGAACAAGGATTATTTCCTGCCATCGTTCGTAGATCAGCATACACTGGTGATTGTATCTTCTTACTCCGGCAACACCGAAGAAACCTTACAGGCACTGGATGCAGCACTCGCGAAAGGCGCTAAAATTACCTGCGTAACAAGTGGAGGTAAAATCGGAGCCATCGCCAAAGAAAAAGGCCTCGACCTCGTGACTATTCCCGGTGGAATGCCACCCCGCGCCTGCTTTGGATATTCCTTTACACAGATTCCTTACATCCTCCAATACCACGGACTCATCAACGATAGCTTCCGCCAGGACCTCAGCGATTGCGTAGCCTTACTCGACCGTGAAGAAGAAGCGGTGAAGAAAGAAGCCTATGCCATTGCCCAGGCGCTGGTAGGTAAACTGCCTATTATTTATTGCGAAGCCCGTTACGAAGGAGTTGCAGTACGCTTCCGCCAGCAGATCAATGAAAACAGCAAGATGTTATGCTGGCACCATGTACTGCCAGAGATGAATCACAATGAACTCGTAGGCTGGACAGAACCACATCCCGAAGCAGTAGTACTCATGTTCCGTTGCGAAGATGATTATTACCGCACGCAGAAACGTATGGAGATTTCCCGCGATGTAGTGAAGAAACATGGAGCCGGTTATATTGAGATGGCTGCAAAAGGAACCAGTCAGTTACAACGCTCTATGTATCTTCTCCACCTGGGCGACTGGGTGAGCTGGTATATTGCCGAGATAAAAGATATTGACGCCACCGAAGTACGTGTTATTGATTTCCTCAAAAACGAATTAGCCGGTGTATAAAAGTACAGTTACTATGTTCATGATCGTTGCCGGATTCTTAGCGGGATCCTGCAACGGTCCAATGGACAATAAATCCGACGCCGAATGTGCCGACTCCCTTCAGGCCCGTGAACTTGAACTGCGCCAACAGGACTCTCTTTCCGCACCGGAGATGACGGCCACCGGAGAAATAAGCGTCGCCATTTTTGCAAACGAAACCGGCGATGGATTCGGCTACGACCTGCTCAGCGACGGGAAAACACTCATCCATCAACCGCATATTCCCGCCATCAATGGCATGAAAGGATTTGCCACCCGCGAAGATGCAGAGAAAGTAGCCAACCTGATGCTGTACAAAGTAAAAAACGGCATCATGCCACCAACAGTATCCATCGAAGAAATGGATAGTTTGAAGATAGTGCGGTAAGCCGTTTTTTTAACCCTGGGTTTCCGATTTTTTTGACCAAAGATTGTAGCAAATCAGACATTTTTCATGTCATTGCTGAATGTTATTTTAATATTAAGTGCAATGATTTTTTTACAATAATTACTCATAATTGAAATTTTTTTCTACTTTTAGTGTATTAAACCCTTTTAAATCAATCCAAATGGGGCTGTTTTGCATATCAGTTTTGAAAAATTCCTGCTCCAGGCAGGATATTGATATTGCTATTTCTTATCTGGCATTAATTGCAATCAATAAATCAATATTCAGTCAACTAAAAATCGCTTTACTGCTATGAAGAAACTAATTCAAACATTGTTAATTTTATTGTTATCATTGATATTCCCGAAAGGGAGTCAGGCTCAGACAACAATTCCTGTTAATGTGCAGTTTGATACAATTACCGTTTGTAAGGAAAATTTGTTCACTGCCACATTTGCTGGTTCGGGTTCTATGCAGATTGCAATAAATTATGGTATTGATTTCAATGGGAATCCGTTTAATTCTTGTGTTGGCAACTCCGCAAACGTTCATCCGCAGGTCTTATTAATGATAGATTCCTCCACTGTTCCATTTACAGGAGAAAGTCTGGATACAGTGAATGGCATTTGGTCGGCAACATTTCAGTTTTCAAATCCCGATACCTGCGTTTTGACCTACAAACTCTTTGTTGATTGTAGTGTAATCCCCAATACTTCTTCTACTTCATCAACGATTAACCTTGTTCAATCATGGACCGATACCGCCGGTGATACTTTCCTTTTAAACAGTAATAGTTTTTTAAGTCTGCCTATTTTCAAGCCGTTTCTGATTCAACTTAATTCAATTACTTCATTTAAGGCCGGGTATTTAGATACTATTCCATTACAATTCTACTACAAAAACACGGGCTTTAGCGCTGTCGATTTATTATTTAACTTTTTACCGGACACCAATGAATATTGTCATCAACTTCCACAAACAGGTTTGTTTTATCAGAATGGTTTGAATGACCCTCTGGTACCATTCAATATATTAACTGACGTTCCCATTCAATTGGATAGATTTGACACTTTAATAATTACTCAGTTTGTTGTAGATACATCTTGTGTGCGCTGTGATAATTTATCATGTAATTGTAGCCGCAGTGCGGAATTAACCTGGAAATGTAACAACACTTTATCAGCATCAGGGGTATTTTGCGATTCTTGTGTCTCAGTTTTGGTTGCTGATTATACAATCACTTCTGCAGAACCAACAACCTTGATTTCGTATCGTAAATTACCGGTAGGTGTAAATTATTATGATAACACATGCATGAATGACACCGCTGGTGTGCAATGGGAGTATGTGGTAAAGAATGTAAGTGGTGAATCTCTTGACAGCGTAATTATTGACCTGACTTATTTTGAAAATGAACAATACAATTATTTAACCTTAATTCCGGCATCAAGTATTTCATATACTATTTCTTGTGTCCAGTGTACAGTTGATACAATCAGTGAGTTGAGAGATACCGTTTTATGTCAGACGATAATTCCAAACACAGTTAAAATGTATCGCTATATCGTAAGGCGTTTTATGGAAAACGATTCTATGGTGGTTAGTTTTAGAACATTTAACTGTGCCGAAGATGATACAGCACGCTTGCTCAATGTAGAAAAGTATTTTAATCATTGGGGAATAAAAGCTTCTGGCCGGTCAATTTGTGGGGACGTTTCCGGCGATAAGTTCCCTAAAAAAATAAGTATCTATGCCTCAAATTCCGGAAGTGACCTCCATCAACAAATAGTTCATTTGCCCAATGTAACGGATTTGAATATTCCTGCCGGACTAACCTTTGGCGATTCATCACTTTTTGATATCGATTGCAAAGGCATTACAGCAAATAACAACCTGTTGGACCTGCAACTCTTTGGATTTAATCCTCAACAGCCAACAGCTTTTAATGGTTGGATTCGCGCTGCCATTCATTGTGAACAAGGGTTAAGGGTGTCTCAGCCGGAAAAAGATGTCTATTTTTTAATTTTTATCAATGGCCAACTCGATACAATTTCGTCGCAATATTACCATAGTACAATTCCCAATGATCAATGTATAGCAGGCGATTATTTCTTTTATTTTGACTTAAGTTCACCCGGAATATTTCAGGCGATTGGTTCGGGGAAATTTATGTTTGAACTACAAGGTTGTTGTAGTGGTAGTAATCCTCCTGCAACAGATTACAATGTAATGTTTCATATTCTACCGAATGGACTCGATACCTGTCTCGTTCTTGATATTTCTGATACTCTCCATCTGAGTCCACCGGGATGTACTGGCAACAACTGTGATGGATGGATTCCTCTTTCCAGCACAGGAAGCCGCATATTTACGCATTGTCCGGGTTGTAAAGCACCCGGTATTATCGTAGACAATTATAAAGTGCGTCGAAAAACGTTGGGTTATCAGGATTCAAACAACGATGCCATTGCCGATAGTGGTTTTGTTCCAATTGTAAAGGGCAGTAATTGGTATAATCAATTTGAATCTGTGTTGGCATTGAATCAATCCTCCAATGGTGAGATCATTGAGGATAAACTTTGGGCCCACTTTCAGGAGGGGGATCCTTCTAGTGGTGGATATTCATATTTACAAATGATTAATTTACCTACCAATATTCGATTATCGTACCTTCAACTATTACGGACATTTGAGGCGAGTCTGGATACCATGAAATTGGACCTTCAGGAAATTACACTTTATATTGACACAGCTGCGACAGGAGGGCAATGTTTAAACTGTAGCGATTTTCAGGTGCCCAATACCTACAATACAATGCTGGCGATACATGTTTCAGGATCTTCACTTGCAAATTATGTCCAGGCAGATACATTAAAGAATCGTTGGCTATTTACGTTTAATGAATCGGAAATAGCGGATAGCACTTTGACTGACTCAATTATCTATTCAAACAACACTCTTCCTTTTACTGGCTTTTATGAGGGTCAACGTTACCGAATGGAGGTAAGGTATAGCGTTTGTGGAAATTTTATTCCGGATAATGTATTAACAATAACTCAAGATGAGGTAATTAAACGATCAGAAATAGTAAATAAAATGTGGCTTTGTGGAAGAAAAGTGCCATTGAATATTGTAGTAGATACATTGCCAGATATGATTAACACGGTGGCCGCATTACAATCAAAAGGAATTACCCTTAATCCGAGTAGTGTACCGCCTTTTTCATTAATGGATACTAGTTACACTAATAATCATTTATTTTATTGTGAAACTTATGGAGGCCTTCATTATTTTCTGGCGCAAGACGGAAGAAATGTTGCAATCGTTGATACAGGGCTTGCCTGTGGACATAAAATTTCGGTTATTTCAAAACCGGAACGTGGTGGCTACGAATCAATAGTTCATAATTATCCCTATGAGTATCGCCCACCAACTATTGGTCCGGACTCTGTTGTTTTTCTGGTACCTGCCGGGGCATATATAAATCACGTTACTGTTCATCATGAGTGTCTTGTTTTTGATTCCACAAAACTATATTCAACTTGGCGACCTACTAATCCTATTTCATTCCAATTGGCCGATACTGTTGGACAAGTAACTGTTTACAATAGTCAACTTCCACAAGGGGTATGTATTGACTCAAATGCATTTCCGGTTAGCCCAGGAGATACGAACCTTTACATTTCTTCCGGAACATATCTCAGAGTGTTAACTTTTTATCTATCACCACTGAGTTGTTCAGACACAAGTTTTGTGGTCGACACAAGTACTTCGGTGGTATATTATGGGAATCAGCAACAAGCTTGTTTGTCATTAAATAACTGTAGCGATTTGCCATCAATTAAGAGAAGATCACTTTACATATCATCTATTCAACAGTTTTTTAATACTCCGAACCTATTGGTACAGACAACAGCAGATACTATTGATCTTTATAAAAATGAGTTTTGTACAGAAATCATCTTTACAAATCCGGTACGTCAAATTAATGATATAAGCGTATATGAACATGCGCCATTCCTTTACCTCATACCTCCGGCTGATCCTGCATTTTCCAACTGGCATTTTAAGATGACATCACCTGTTAATGCTGTATTTAATCCAATCAATGGTGTTATTCAATTGGATAGTACCTTCGAATACAATTCAAAGATAGTAGGCGAATTATGTGCAATGGTAAATAGTTGCGATAGTCTTCCTGAAATCCAAATCAAAACCGGCTGGAATTGTGATGGTTTTCCTTCAGATGCCAACGACACCTCCATGTGTGGAATTTTTACATTTAATTATAATTTCACACGGGATTCCGCTTCAATATACAATGCAGGAAAGGCCCCACAAAACACCTCAGTAGACCGATGCGATACCCTCATTTCCAAAGTCGATTTCATAAGTCCTAACCGGGGATATGTTTATCCTGCTTTTATACAACTCAACGATACTGTAGCCGGTCTTGAAAACATTGGAGTATGGATTTGCAATGCCTGTATGCGAAACACACCTGTTTCCGACTCTGTCCAACTTAATTATGATCCACTTACCCAAACCTGGCCTATTACAACCGCTGATTTGTTAGCGATCAACTACAATAATTACCTAAGTGACTCCGCAATTGCTGCCGGAGAATGCTTAACAGTAAAAGTTCACTTCCGGCCGGGTTGTAATTTTGTAGGTAGTAGTAGTAATTTGCCCGATATTCTATTCTATGGAATTACTTTCTGTGGGGATACGATATCGGATACGGCCAGCTATAGCACTCCGATTGTCATTTCAGGTAACCAGTGCACCAACTGCTTCACGATAACCAAAACAGCCTCGCAGAATCCGGTGCCGGCAGGGGATACGTTGGATTTTTATATTATTATTTCTGCTAATAATGGATCAGATCAGATTGTGGCTGTTGTGGATAGTTTACCGTTACCATCGAACTTTGTACTTACTTCACCTTTGCCATTGCCAATTTATATTTTGGACACACTTTCAGCAAACGAAACAGATACTATAATTATCAGCGGTTACTTTTTAAATGTTGGGGACTGTTCTGATAATCAGAACGGCAATACGAATGTAGCCTATTTGTATGGTAACAATTTTATAGGCATTGACTCGGTTTGCGTGGAAGTAACGAATCCTTGTATCAATGACTCAACAATAATATTTCTAAACAATGATTATGTTTCAAATTACGCTCCGGCCTTTGTAAATGAGCATATTTACATTGCAGGTACCTTTTATATTGACCAAGATTTAAGTTTTGAAGGCTGTATAGTAGAAGCAGCGGCCGGAGCCTCTATTCAACTATTAGGAAGCAATCAGTTAAATGCATTTAACACCACTTTTTCGGGTTGTGATACCATGTGGCAGGGGATGCTGATTCGTGATAGAGGGACAATTTCGTTTGAAAGCAATGTGGTTTTGCGGGATGCTCAAACCGGTATTGACCTGGGGCAAAACGGAAATGCGTCGATAAATCATTCTATATTTGAAAACAATGTTACAGGAATTTACAATCCGGAGGTTTATCCTTCTATCTTTGGAGGTAGTCTCTTGCTCAATGGAGTCACATTCGATATGACATCCTCCGGATTTAGAACATCTTATCAGGGCCAGCCTGCACACGGGGTAATTCCTTTTGCGGGTGTATTCCTGAACGATGCTTACCTGGTTATCGGGCGAGATGACCATGCCATAAATAAATTTAACAATATGAATAATGGAGTACGTGCATTCCGAAGTGAAATAGCGGTTCGCAACTGTTCCTTTAGTAATATTCAATTGACCAGTTTTTATCATACCGGCGGCAATGAGAATGGAAGTGCGATTTCCGTTCAAGGTGATTTAGAAGTAAGTGGATTGCCCTCAGGATTAAAAGTGTTCCCTGTACCGGGCGGGATAAATAATGTCGTTTCCTCCAGAACAGGAATTTATGCATCCTACACCGCCGTTGGCATCAGCGGATGTAAAATGGACTCCATGCGTTATGGTATAGAGGTAAATCTAGCCACGGCAGGAATATTTTCTTCAATTATCGCCAATACAATCAATGCAACCGATTATGGCATTAATCTTTATGACAACAATGGTGGCGATCAGATCGTGGTTGAGGATAATCTCATAAACATCAATGGCAGCAAAGTGGGAATTGGAATTGGAGCGGCAGAGTTTGTAAAGGCCCCAACCAATACGTATGCGATCAATAACAATGTTGTTCAAATAATAAATGCAGGTGCCGGGATACAGATATCCGGTGTTAGAAATTCATTGGTAAGCAACAACCGCATTACCATAGAAAAAGGCATCAATACGGCCCCGGTGACCATTGGAATGAACATTACTGCAGGGGGTGATAATACCATTAGTTGCAATACGGTGAGCGGGAAAGGTTACCAACTCACCATGAACGACACCCTGCGTTATGGTTATCGAATTGCACAATCCAAAAATAACGTTCTCGAATGCAATAGCAGCGATTCAACAGGATTTTCATTTCGCTTTGAAGGAGCTGCTAATCTAAACACTTCCTTCAAGGGTAATCACATGGGCAATGCCTGGTGTGGGTTGTATTTGAATACAGAAGCGAATATTGGTCAGCAACCAATTTTAAACCCAAGTTCCACTTATCATGGTAATCTCTGGTTAGATTCTTTGAGATATAGTAGTGGATATGGTGCAGTTAATTTGAACGATGCTTCTTTCCTAACATTACAACAATCACTTTTTACAATAAATAGTTTATTCAATTATTACAGCCCAACTATTCCAATAGATTCAAATATTGGCCCGTTCAATGTATATAACAATGGTTGGTTTAACCCCCAAACACTTGGTAATACATTTAGCTGCGCTCAGAGTCAGACATGCAATTCAGCAGTTGCCGGTGGCGGGGACGATGAACAATTTCGTCAAATGGTAATTCAGGATAGTGCAGTTAGCACAGTATTTATTCCCGAATCAAAGGTGATAGCCAATCAGCTTGTGTACTCTGAGTTGTTATTAGAGATTGATTCCCTGCAACCTGATTACTTGCAGTATGTGAGCGAAAAAAGCAATGAATCTGTTGGGTTACTTCATGAAGTTAATGAAACTATTCAGAATAATTATTCAAACGATAGTTCTTTTCTGGCAACAAACCATTTGGTCCATGAACAGTTCAGATCGGTTAAAGATAGTATGCAATTTGTTGATAGCTTATTTTTTGAAACTCTTGATTCGAATTTAATTACTATAAAAAACAGCCTGGTAGCCGATCTTAACTCAATTCGAACTCAAATGGGTTCGACCTTATCTTTAAAACAACAATCTGTAAATATTACAAATGGTCAGATTATTCAGGCAAATAGTGGAATTGTTGGTGAACAAGCGCCGGATAACAATGAACAATATTTGAATGATCTTTATTTACGTTACAAACAAATAGGTCCATCAGTATTAATTGATGAATATCCTAATCTTTTATCCATCGCCCAGCAATGTCCATCAGCAGGTGGAGAATCTGTTTTCAGAGCACGAAATATAATTCGGAAAGTAAATGATAGTGTTATCTATGACGATGCAGGTGTGTGTGCACAAATGGGTATTTACCGAAAGAAACAAATCATTGTTGATGAAAGTGATCTTGTTTCATATACTTTAATACCAAATCCGACACAGCATCAAACGCAGTTGATATTTAATCAACCACCTACTTCAAACTATATTATTCAAATTATAAATAATGAAGGCAAAGTAGTTGAAAGCAGAGTAGTTAATAATCATTTGACAAGTGTGTTATTAAGAACCGAAGTGTTATCCAATGGATTGTATACCGTAAATGTGATTAAAAGTAGCGGTGAATTTGAATCTAAAAAACTTATGATCATAAAATGAAACACAGGTTTGTCATACTCCTTTTAATTATCATTTCTAAAGATGTAATGAGTCAAGGCCTCTACAATCATGTATGGTTGTTAGGAAGCTATAATTTCATTCAAAATTTAAAAGGACGTATATACTTTGACTCAACAAGTTACGTAGATTTAGTTGAAAATAGGAAAATGCCATTTTATGGTACAGAAGCTACTATTTGTGATAAGCAAGGGGATTTTCTGATGAGTACGAATGGTATTTGGATTGCTAATGCATCCAATGATACAATGTTAAACGGAGGTGGGTTGAACCCCAATGGGGTAACAAGTAGTTGGCAGTTTGGATTGCCTTTTTCAAGTAATGCTGTTTTTATTCCCTATCCTGGTGATACTAACCGATATATATTGTTTCATCATACATATACATATGATGGTTTTTCGTATCCACCATACGAATTATACTCGTCTGAAGTCGATATGAATTTAGACTTTAATTTAGGTGGAGTAACATTGAAAAATCAAATTATTCTTCAGGATACTTTGAATGGAGGAATAGGGGCTGTAAAACATGCAAATGGTAGAGATTGGTGGATTTTAATGACTAAACATGGCACAAATACTATATATAAAATTTTAGTTACTCCAAATGGAAATACAATTACTAGTCAAACCATGAATAATGCACATTACTCATGGTATAATGGTTCGCAATTTCCTTTTAACAATATTGGTAATCGCTTTGCTTACTCTGTATATGATTCATTGACTAATGATAGTTATATAGTAACAGCAAATTTTGACAGATGTACCGGTTTAATAAGTAACGATACTACAATTCAACTGACCTATGGGAATTATTTGTGGGGTACAGCATTTAGTCCTTCAGGAAAAAAACTTTACGCTTGTTCCAGTTCCAGAGTTTTCCAAATTGATACAGATAGTCTCACCATCGACACCGTTGCCACCTACGATGGATTTATATCACCACCGGGACAAACCTGTTGTGCAACAAGTTTTTGGAATATGTACCTGGCTGCCAATGGAAAAATATACATAACGAGTGGTAGTGGTGTTCAGCATTTACATGAAATGAATTATCCGGATAGTGCAGGAGTAGCCTGTGATGTTCAACAACATGCAATTAGTTTAGGTTATGCTCAACTACGCGCTGTCCCCAACCACCCCAACTATAATTTAGGTCCGGTAGTGGGTAGTGTTTGTGATACGCTGAGTGTAGGATTATCAGAGCCGGCATATGATTTTCGTTTCAGTATTTCTCCCAATCCGGTGAGTGATGGAGTAGTAAAGCTCACATATCTGTTGCCGCAAAATAAAGCAGGTTTACTGGAGGTATATGATCTTACAGGTCAAAGAGTATATAGTCAGCAATTACCACCATGGAGCACCTTGCAATTTGTACAATTGCCGGAGCTGAGTAGTGGGCTTTACACCTGTGTAATAAGGAGTGGCAATGAGAAAACAGCGAAGAAACTGGTGGTGATGAGATGAGGAATTTGCGCTTAGAGTTTTTTCAGCTCCTTGCGTAAACTGTAGAGATAAATTCCCAGTGTGATCAACTGCGTTAACATGAGTCCGATGATGACTCCGGTTAATCCGAATGCTTTGATAATCGGATACGCAGTAAGAATACTAAACGCACTACTGGCAATAAACGAAATGAAAATCAACTTTGTGTTCTCCAATGTGCGGATGGCATAACGGAGCGGATAGCCTAAAAAGATGATGACATACAAGATGCAGAATCCGATCAGCATAAAGCGATAGTCGACGAATTCAGAACCGTAGAAGGCGAGAATAATCTGTTTGCTGAAAATGGCAATCAAGGCGAGCAGGGTGAAAGTAATGATACCCATTTGCAGCGTGAACTTCCAGAGGTAACGGAACATCTTTTCATTGCCACCTTCGCGCTGTGAGTTTGCTGCCCTGACAGGAATAATATTTTCCATGGCCAGAAACAGTACATGGGTGATGCCTACAATGTTTTGCGCCATGCGGGTCACACCAACGGCCAGTGGTCCCATAATAGCTCCCGCAGCAATGATAAACAGATTCCCGCTGAACCATTGTAAGAGCGCTGTTGCTGTCAGCCATTTGCTGAAATCCCAATGCTCGAGAATCACCGCTTTGATGAGCTTCGTGTTGAATCGCAAATGATCCATCGACCATAAACCGATGAGGGAGGCGTATAAAAAGAAGACCGCAGTTAGCAGCAATACAAACTGCGCATCCATCGAACGGACAAAGTGAATAGCAAATGCGCTGGCCAGTACACCACCATAAGCAATGGCATCAATCAGCAGCGACTTCAATGGTTTTCCGATCACGAAGAAATAACGCCGGAAGAAATCCTGTAACAAAAACGAGAACACCGCCAGCGGAAAGGCCAGAATAATACTCTGTACCTTCCATTCGGTGAGCAGATAACTCATCACAATCACTGAGATGAACGCCAGAAAACTCATGATGCCGGCAAAGAAAAGTTGCTTGAATACCAGCGATTGTAAATACTGCTTCTGATCCTCCGCCGATTTTTTCCCGCTCAGCGTTTGCATCGGAGCAATGATGAACGGCTGATTGATACTACTCGCAATGAGTACACCCAGCCAGGCAATACTATACACACCGAAACCCTGTAGTCCAAGGTATCGCGCCAATACTACCGAGGAAAGGAAACTGAATCCACTTACCACGGCCTGATCGGCATAGATGATGGCGGTTCCGTTCTTTAATAGTTGTTTAGGTTGAGCGATGCTGATGTGCATAATTTAACTTACCACATAAAGAGATTGGTAAGATGTGCTGGTAGTTTCTTTTTGGTGGTTGATTGAAGGCGGTTCGGGGTAATGTATCCGGTATGGTTGCGTTTTTCCTTCATGGCGTTGAGGACATAATACACTTCCTCGAGGCGGTATTCTTCCTTCACCATTTCGGCATTGGCTACCAGTTCGGTGCGGCCACTGTCGGCGCGGACAACATACAGATTCAGGTCGCTCCATTTCATGAACGGAATCGCGTCGGTATGTTCTCCTACTTCGGGTGTATCTATAATTACTGCATCGTATTGCTGACGCAGTTCTTCGATGATTTCACGGGTGCGTTTTGTGGCGATGAGATGGCCGATTGGTTGCTCTGCTTCGCCGGAGGTTACTACATCCAGGTTCGGAATGCTGGTGAGCTGAATAGCATCCTGCAATGAACTCTGGTGGGTGTACACTTCCTTCATACCGGAGCTGTTGCGGGCATCAAACCAGTCGCCGATGCGTGGATTATATGTATTCAGGTCGAGCAGGATCACTTTTTTATCCTGTGCCGCCAGCGTACGTGCCAGTTGTGCAGCGATAAATGATTTTCCTTCGCCTTTTCGGGTACTCGTCACCGTTATAACCAGCGATTTATCCTCCGGTTTATTCATCAGAATACGGGTGCTGAGTGCGGTGAAGGCTTTGTAGGCCGGTTCGTCCTTGCGGAACTGCTGTACCTGACCGATTACCGGTATGCTGGTATCGGTACCAAAATCTTCCGGTGTATGTACACTTGGTTTAGCATAGTGACGGAAATACGCCAATGCAACACCGGTGATCATCCCGAGGAAGAGTGCTACTCCCCAGATAACTTCTCTGCGTGGTGCTACCGGTTCTGATGGAATCGTAGCTGCTTCGAGAATACGGTTAAAAGATACATTTACCTGTTGGGTGATGATCGCTTCCGTACGTTTTTCAATCAGGAAGTTATATACTTTCTCAAAGAGGTAGTAGTTTCTGTTTAATTCCTGTAAAGTGCTTTCTTTTTCCGGCAGACCTTTAAAGGATGCTTTCTGCTCGTCGATAGCCAGGAAAATTTCATCTTGCTTTAAAAGCAACTTGCGACGGGTATTGTTGATACTTTCTACCAGATACGCTTTCTGCTGTGCAATCTCGGTATCAATCGCTTTAACACGGTCATGTTCGGCTGTGTATTTACGAAGGACTTCTTCCCGCTCGCGGATTTTGGTATTCAATCGTCCAACACTTTCCGAGAAGAGCTGATCGAGCACAGTACCATATTCAGGACCCGAGAATTTAATTTCCTTATTGCGGCGTAAGTAATCACTCATATTCTCGAGGATACTCAGCTGCATATTCACATCCACTTTCTGAATCTCGAGTTCACCCAGTGTTTTATAGGTAGCTTCGGTTTCCTGTGGAATATTTACAATTTCATTCTTGATGCGGTACGCTTTGATAGCATCACGGGCCGCTTCAAGTTCACGTCCGACAATAGCAATCTGCTGATTAATGAAATCAACGGTATTACCAGCCAGATCCTGCTTTTGTTCAATACCCTGATCGATGTATGCTTCCGCAATGGCATTCACCAGCTTCGCAGATTTTTCAGGAATCGGATGAGTGTAATAGAGTTTTACGATGTTCACATCCTTATCCACTGCTTTCACAATATAACTGCTGTTCATCAGCTTACCGGCGAGTGCAGTTTTAGAATAAACAACAAATCCCCAGGGCTTACTTAAACGTGATTTATGGTAACGCAGAATTTCTTCGTTTTTACGAACCGTAACACATATCCCGCGATCGCAGATTTCTTTACCGAACTCACCTTCTTTCTCTACCCGTGTTCCTGCAGCGTCGTAACTTAAAAGGAATTTATTACCCTCTGTATGCACAAAATCGAAACGCATATTGCGGAACGATGAATCGGTATAGGAATAATCAACGGTAAACGGCGCTTCATGGTAAACCTCTTCTTCCTTGAGCTCACCACGTTCGTAGTATTCAACGTAGAAGTCAAGTTTATCGAGAGCCTTTTCAAAGAGTGAACGTGATTTCAACACCTCTACTTCAGTTTGCACTTTTGCATTCGCCTTGAATACATCAAAGTCGCGGTAGAGATTAGAGCCCGACATTCCGTCCTGAGCGTCTTCTATTTTAAGCGTAGCAGTCGCCTGGTATTCGGGCGTAGCAAGATACAGGTAGCGGGTAGCAATAATGCCCGAAAGCAAAATGCAGACAACTACAACGTACCATCGCTTCTTGAGGGGGTAGAGTAATGATTGAAGTGAACCTGGGGTGCGCATAGATCAATCTTTAGATACATTATACACCAGTGCTAAGGCTGTCAGCAAACTGGCGAGGGGGATAAGTTTAGTCGCAAAGCGGTCGAAGGCTTTGTTGCGTCCGGGTGGAACATAAATCACATCTTTCGGGAGCACCATGAACTCATTGGCAGCCGATGAGGTAAGATCTATTCTGATTGTTTCCGTACCACGGATCACTTTAATTTCTGTTGTTTTGGAATAGTCGGTGAAACCGTTTGCCTTTCCGATCATGTCTACCAAACGGGTATAATCTGTGTGGAAAGTATAATTTCCCGGACGTTGAACCTCACCAAGTACTGTTACCGAGTTACTCATTAAACGTAAACTCAACACCGGATTCTGGATAAGCGCGCTATAGGATTTCTTCAGCAGCTCTTCTGCCTTAGGAATGGTAAGTCCTTCGAGTTTAACTTTTCCGATCTGCGGAAGTGTTACCTCCCCGTTCGGGTCAATCATCACCCACTTACCGGATTCTTCCGGAGTGCTGTATACAGTATGAATAGATCCGATACTCAGATCATCATGACCCCAGATACTCAACGAGATTTTATCTCCCGGAGCCAGGGACTTTTCATACGTTTCTGGCTCAGTATTCGCTCCTCCCTTTTTTGCATCGGTTTGGTACAACGCATACTTGTTGCAGGAACTAAACATGAGCACTACAATCATGCTTGTAACAAACAGGATTGCTGCTTTTAATAAAAATTCGGTTTTTACTTTCATGGCGGTTTTGGTCTTTACATCCGCACGGAGGCACCATCACTTATAGCAATTAAACTGCAAACGGTTTGAAAGGGTTACAAAAACGAATAAAATCTGTTTTCGGTTGAAAAGTAATTTACGAGACAAAACCGTGGTAATGGGTTGATTTACAAAGCAGATAACGGGTAAAATATTACAATTCCTTCGCTATAAAATACGAAGAAAAAAGTGAATTGTTACATTGTTTTCGAAGAAATTGAGGGGTGTTTCTTGCAGAATTTGACTTTTTCATCCAATAAAAAACCGAAGACCGGATTTTAATCTCCAGCCTTCGGTCGTTTGTTGTTTCAAGTATCCTTATCGCACCATTAACTTCACCTGATGTTGCTCGTCGCCTGCTGAAAGTACACAGGTGTAAATTCCACTTTGCAGATTGGCTGTATTGATCTCTGCTTTGTAATTACCTGCACTGAGTGTCTCCTGTAAGATGACTTCCACCAGTCGACCCTGCAGGTCATACACACGGATATCCGCCTGCGAAGTAGTATTCAGTGAGAAAGGTAACAAGGCATAATCCGAAGCCGGATTTGGTTGCGGCGCAGAAAGTGAAATGTTTAGTGGATTCAATTCCGGAGTTCCGGTACTCATGCTCAGCGCAACGTCATCAATCAACATCCAGGTGCCGATAGTAGCACCGCTTCCGCTGTTTCCAATTGTAAAGGAAATTAAGGCTGTTGCAGGTGTTCCCGCTACGATAGTGGAAATAGGCACCACCGCTTGCGTATAGACGGAAGCGTTAGTAGTGGAGGTAAGTCCGCCCGCTGCTGTTCCATTGTTATTGGCATCGTAAAAAATGATAGAAGTCGCCAACTCGTCCGTACCCAGCAAATTCGCTTTGTAATAGAAAGTCATGCTTCCATAGGTTTGTGAAACGGGGAATCCGGTTCCTCCTGTTCCTGAGCAAGTCGCCAAACCAGGAAATGGATTTCCTAGGGCGTTTACTACTTCCATCCGCAATGCAGAAGCTCCACCATGCTGATCATTCGATTGTGTAACCGGAGTAGCAAGGCCTTGTAAATTGTTGGTGTTCCAGTCCGTAGGATTTAAACCCGTCCAGTTTTCAAATCCCGAATTCGGAACCTGCGCAAACAGCATTGATTGCAGTGTAATTGCACATAAAGAGAGTAATAGTTTTTTCATGGTATTTTGGTTGGTTAGTTATCATTATAAAATTAGTGAATTACCGCATACCCCGAGTGAGGAACGCTTGTCGTGACCTGTAGTTAGCTTGCCGCTTGGAACCTCGGGGGTGAATTGCCGCAGGCCCCGAGTGAGGAACGAACCTCGGGGGTGAATTGCCGCAGGCCCCGAGTGAGGAACGAACCTCGGGGGTGAATTGCCGCAGGCCTCGAGTGAGGAACGAACCTCGGGGGTGAGTTGGTGAATTGGTGAATTATTTCCGACTGCAAAATTATATTCTCTATCATAGCTTTTCATGAAGTACCACATGAATAATCTCATAATAACACTCTAGAAATTCAAGTTAAGAAAACCACAAATATCCCGCGAAGCGGCCGTATGTAGCCCTATCCCGCGCCAGCGGCCGTATATAGCCGTATGTAGCCGTATGCACCCGTATCCCGCGCCAGCGGCCGTATATAGCCGTATATAGCCGTATAAAACCGTATGTAGCCGTATGCACCCGTATCCCGCGCCAGCGGCCGTATAAAACCGCATAAAACCGTATATAGCCGTATATAGCCGTATGCAGCCGCAAGCAGCCCCCCAGGGCTGCCCCCTGACTTTTTAACATTCCCCTCCTCAAAAGCCATCCACTTATCCCCCATTTCAACTTTGAAAAAGGCTAATTTCGTCTTCAATTATGCCGCAAGTAAGTATCATCAATCAATCACGCC
>JAGOJO010000004.1:0-11087 GCA_017995075.1 Bacteroidia bacterium
CGACGGAACCAGTGGATACAAACCGGTGAATTATTTCCCATAAATATTTTTCAGGCAATCAGATAATCCGGTGTATTGAAAACTGAATCCGGCATCTATAATTTTTTTTGAACGGACACGAGTACTGTCCAGAACGATGGCGCTTTTTTCGCCGAGAATCATCTTCAGCACTTTCGTCGGTACTGGTACAGGAATCGAAACAGGTTGTTTGATGCGACGAAGTGTCTGCATGAATTCACGATGAGTCACGGGGTGAGGAGCAGTAGCATTGTAAACACCCTGCATCGAATGCTGTTTATGCGCGAAGACCATCATCCGGCAAAGATCATCGAGATGAATCCAGCTCATGTATTGTTTTCCCGTTCCCAGAATCGGACAAACACCACCCACCAGCGGAGCAGCCATCTCCCGTAACGCTCCTCCTTCCTTCGAAAGCACAATGCCGATACGTATGGTAACAGTACGAACCGGGCAATTGCGATAAGCATCTTCCCATTGCAGACATGTCTCACTCAGAAAACCGGTTCCCGCGCCACTCTCTTCCGTCAGCCATTCATCACCGCGATTACCATATATACCAACAGCACTCGCAGTAATGACCGTACTAACGGTATGGCTATACGAATTCAAGGCTTTTAGAAGAGTACGGGCTGCAGAGAGTCGGCTGCCGATGATATCCTGCTTGTAATCGGTTGTCCATCGTTTAGCAGAAACACTGGTACCAGCCAGCGAAATGATGGTATCTACACCTGCCAATGCCTCTTCCGGCAGATATTCTTTATCCGGATTCCAGGCCTTTACGGAAACAGGTGCTTTATTCGAAGCAGAACGGCTCAGCCAGACCACTTCATGCCCATCTTGCTTCAGCAATTGAGTCAGGCGACGGCCAACGAGTCCGGAACCACCGGCGATCAGAATTTTCGACATCAGTTACAAAACAAGTTGAACCGGATTTTGTTCATGACGAATCATAATATATACCGGGATCATTCAACAAGGTAGGCCGGATCAAAACCGGAATCGCCCGGATCGAAGTTCAGGATCGGAGCAGCAGCCGGACGTTTTCCGAAACGCACCTGCACACTCAAACGGAAAAACAGCGAGTTAGTCTGACGTGCTTTGTAATCGCCGATCCACAAAGTACCTCTCCCTGTCAAAGCCACCTCGGGAACAAGCAGCACGAAACTATTGGTATAGATGCGCGCCATCACACCCAGACGAGGATAGCGAAAACGATACACCAGCGGCTGCTCATTGTAAATGCTATCGGCCTTCAGGTAATGATAACCGCCCATGTTCTGAATGCGGCCGATCAGACTGAAGTTACGAGAGAATTTATGTGTGTATGAAACATTGAACGGCAAGGTAAACTGCAGTTGATCGTCGTTCCCTATTTTCAATCCGAAACCGGCAATCGGCAATGGAAGATCGCGACCCGAAAGCGGAGAATAGATCACCCCGAGTGTATGCCAGAATTTATTGTTGTGATAAAGTTTCCGCCACACCAGCGCACCATTCGGACGAATATACGCCGGATTAAAATTGAATGATTCAGTCGGAAGTGTTGCCGATAAATTGATCATAAAGAGATTCCGCAATCCTTTCGCCATTAGACCGGTTGCTGATACACGACCCAACGTCAGAATGCGATCAGGCTCCAGGAAATCCAGCTGACTCAACCGCTCCGAAGCACTCACCTGCGCCAGCACCGCGTAGAATGGTTTCCCGCCATCTGCAGAAAGCCAGTCCTTGCCAGTGTAAACCGGAAAACGATATGTAAAACCAAATCCCGTAAACCCGTTTTCCATTGTCGTATCTTCCACCTGACTCGGTTCGAGATACTCAGCATCTGCCTGCCACATCGGCGACAGAAGCGGGTGCGGACGGTATCCACCCTGCCCCAGAGAAACATCATTCAGAAGGGTTACTGCCGGAAGTACGAGAAAAATCAGGAGCTTAATAAACGAAGTCGGGGGAGGAATCATTACTTTCATGGTCTGATATCCTGCGAAGATACACGCTCATGAAAGAAATACCCGAGAAATACCGACATGATCTTGCGTTTTTACGAGATATGGCTGATCAGGCTGTGAAGGACTTCGAAAGATTCGGATATGAACTCCTTTTTAATGCCGACCTGCCCGTCTCTTTTGAAAACTATAAAATGCAGATGGCTCCACAGCTCAGGAGATGGTGTAAAATTGAACCGGAACGACTCCCGCCACTTTTATATCATATTGATCTGCCTGAACATCTGTTGCCTGCGGGGTATGGATGCAAGGATCCTGAAAAACTCGCCGATTTAATTTTACAGAGAGAACTGATTAAAGTAGTTTTGCGAAAACATTATTCTTCCTAAAGTGTTATAAAGGGGTGATAGACGGATGTGTTTCCGGCTATTCAAACTCAAAAGGCAATGAATCATTTCTCCATTAAAGACGTCGAAGCGCTGACCGGAATAAAGCCTCATACTCTGAGGATCTGGGAACAGAGATATGGTATTCCTCAGCCCAAACGAACCGCGACCAATATCCGGTTTTACGATGATGAAGACATAAAAATGCTGCTGAGTGTAGCGATGTTAAATCGTCAGGGACATAAAATTTCCAAAATTACCCGCATGAGCCGCGAAGAGGTGGACAAGCTCGTCATGGAGCTCACCCTGAACGCCTCAGATCATGTTATACAGATTGAGTCACTCACCAAGGCGATGTTTAGTCTGGATGAGATTGCATTCGAAAAAATTCTCAGTTCCAATATTCTTCAGTTCGGACTTGAAGGCACGTATTTGAGTCTGGTATTTCCCTTCCTGGCACGAGTTGGCGTCTTGTGGCAAACCGGTTCTATCAATCCGGCATACGAACATTTTATTACCAATCTGATTCGTCAGAAACTTTTCGTTGCGATTGATGCCCAGCCTAAAAACCTGCTTCCCGGTGCAAAGAAGTTTCTCCTCTTCCTTCCGCAGCATGAACCACATGAAATCGGTTTGTTGTTTGCCAATTATCTGATTCGTTCAAGAGGGAATCACACATCGTATCTCGGACCAAATCTGCCATTGGATGATTTAGCTCCGGTTATGTCAATCTATAAAGCAGATTATATCTTAACTGTATTAACCACTCCTTTGACTACACAAAGTCCGTTAGTAGTTGCCAATAAACTGGCCGGAGATTTCCCGAATACCAGTGTACTGATGGCTGGTAGCCAGATTTTCCAGGCAAATATTAATCTTCCGAAGAATGTTCGTCTGCTCCATACTTTTCATGATCTGATAAATCTGGTAGACCAACTCAAGACAAATAATTAATAGTGAATGAAAATAGGTGGATGCCTGTTCGGTTTTCGGACAGGCATTCACGTTATTCAGACCTTACCTATATAAGTAAGGAATTCCTGACGGGCATCACGGTTTTTAAATTTCCCGCTGAAGTCGGTTGTTACTGTTGTAGAATTGATATCCCTTATGCCTCTGGAAGCCACGCAGAGATGAGCAGAGTCGATCATGACCGCTACATCTTCAGTTTCCAATGCCTCTTTTAAGGCAGCCGCAATCTGAATAGTGAGACGTTCCTGCACCTGCGGACGTTTGGCATAATAATCAACGATACGGTTCAACTTGCTAAGACCGATCACTTTTCCCGAGGAGAAATAAGCCACATGTGCTTTGCCGATAATCGGAACCAGGTGATGCTCACAGGTAGAATAAAGCGTTATGTTTTTCTCCACCAGCATTTGATTGTACTGATACGTATTCGTGAATAAGGTAGTGCCCGGCTTATTCGCCGGATCTAAACCACGAAATGTTTCCTGCACATACATCTTCGCAACGCGCATAGGCGTATCACGAATACTCTCATCAGTGAGATCGAGTCCCAGCGTATGAAGTATATGCTCCATGTGTTCTGCAATGCGACGAATTTTTTCATCTGCAGATAACTCAAAAGCATCCTTCCTTAATGGAGTCTCAATATGACTTATCGGGTGCTCAAAAAAATGCAGTGGTAATTCGTCAATTGGGTCGCCGGTCTGGAGTTTTAATACCTGACCGTTGCAGGAGTTCGCCGGGAAGCGGGTGTCTTCACTTATGCTGTTTAGCGGATTCTTCATGTACATGGGATTCTAAAGGTTCAACAATAATGGCCCCTATATGTTTCTACAAATCGTATAAATATTAAACAAAATGGCTTCCAAACGAAATTGTAAATAAGGAGTAATTTTTGAAAATAATTTTACAAATGTCTGATAATTAGGTTTTAAAAGATTTTTGGCTGATATTCAGCATCTTACGAATTGTTTAACAGTTTTAACGAAATATTAAACAAAATGACTTGCTTGTTTAAGTTTATTGCCCGTACATTTGTGCAACTTTTAACGCTAAAGGCTAAACAAAATGACACAGCTCGAATTCAATCACCAGGTAAAAGATCACTACAAACCACTTAGAGGGTATGCTTTAAAACTGACTCAGGATCCTGAAGAGGCGAATGATCTAGTTCAGGAAACAATGTTAAAGGCCTTCAATAATAAGGATAAGTTTGAAGATGGTACCAATCTAAAAGGATGGTTGTATACGATCATGAAAAACATCTTCATCAATAACTATCGTCGCATGGTGAAGGGCAATGTGATTTCGGATGATACAGAGAATCAGTTTTACATCAACCAGACAGGCAACTCTGTTCGCAATGAGGGAGACGGTAGAATTGTGATGAAGGAAGTAAATCAGGCTGTTGATGCACTGAGTGAAAATTTACGTACTCCGTTTTTAATGTCGTATCAGGGGTATAAGTACGAAGAGATTGCAAAGTATTTAGCAGTTCCATTGGGAACAGTTAAAATAAGAATTCACGTTGCGCGTCAGAAGCTAAAGAAGATGCTCAACTCATATGCCACGGATAATGGTTATTCCGTGAATTCATAAGAAAACAGATAGGTAGGTTTTAGGTAGCAGAAAGGCCCGGAGGTTAACTTCGGGTCTTCTGCATTTAAAATGACACTATCTTTATTCATCAAATTTTTTGAATCTTTTTACCATAGGTTTGAAGCTGTGGAAATTTTTTCCGTTCACCTGACTTACATTAAATTAATAAATTTTGCGATTGTAAGGTGTTGGTTTACAATAATAAATGCATTTTACCAAAGGTGGTTTTGTTCGTGAAAGTAGTAATATCCATATATGATAGTAATACTTTCATTTTAAATTCAGAAACATAATAGTTCTTTGCATGTTATTGATGAAACCTATCCTGAAATAATGATCCGACATGCTTTAATACCTGATATCTGCCGCCAGTTTCTGCATTTTTATGGGCTGGAAGATTCCCGTGATTTATTGAATGCTTCTAAAAATTTGCTAAAAGAGGACCGCGAACTCAATCCGGAACAATTCTTTGAAGGATTAATCGAATACGGTGCCTTGATTGAGTTGATTTTTCTGCATAACGATATAACTCATGCCGATTTCGCTAAACTCGAGAAGGAGGCGCATTATCCGATGTTGGTATTGCTGAAATCGAAAACAACGAATGATGTTGTTCCGGCAATGTTTGTGCCTTCGGAGAAGAAGGAAGCGGAGTATGTGGTGGTGTTTAAAAAAGATAACCGTGAGGTTTTTTCGAGTGCTGATCTCAGTAAACTTCCGTATGAACTAAGTGCTTCGCATGTGGAAGGGCATTCAGATAAAGTGAATGTGATTACCTGTTTTCCGAATACGCAGCTGGATGAGAATCTGGAGAAGAGTGCGGCATTGTCGGGCGGACAAAGTCGTTTTGTGGTGTTGAGCAAATTTTTCAATGTGCTGGCGGCGGAAAAATCAGAAATCGGATATGTATTGCTGTATGCCATTTTTGTTGGGTTGATCAGCTTGACCTTGCCATTAGGAGTTCAAAGTCTGATCGGATTTATTTCGAGTGGTCAGGTTGTTACTTCGGTAGTAGTCTTGATAACCTTCATTGTGTTCGGTGTGTTGTTGTCGGGGGTAATGACCATCATGCAGTTGCACCTGGTCGAACATATTCATCAACGTCTTTTTGCTAAAACTGCTTTCTCTTTTGCCTTTCGTGTTCCGCGTATCAAGATGGAGTCGGTGCTGAAGTATTACCCGCCTGAATTAATGAACCGTTTCTTTGATACATTAACGCTGATGAAAGGAATGTCTGTAATGTTGATTGATCTCTCGTCAGCATTCCTTCAAACCGTTTTCGGTATTATATTGCTCTCGTTGTATCATCCAATGTTCCTTGTGTTGGGTACCGTGCTGATGCTTATTCTCTTTCTGATTCTTCGCCTGACAGGTCCGAAAGGATTGAAAACGGCGCTGAAGGAATCTGCCTTCAAATACATGACCGCAAACTGGCTGGAAGAAATTGCGCGGACATTGAGTACATTTAAACTTGCAGGTAATACCAATTTCGCCATTGAGAAAACGGATTATTATGTGAGTAACTACATTCAGGCGCGTGAAGATCACTTTAAAGTTCTGAAGATGCAGTATTATAGTTTTGTGATTTTTAAAACTGTTATCACTGCCTTGTTGCTTATTCTGGGTGCGGTGTTGATTACAAATCGTCAGATTAACCTGGGACAGTTCGTAGCTGCGGAGATTGTGATCATTTTGATCATGAACTCCATCGAAAAAATTATTCTTAAACTGGATACTGTGTATGATGTGTTGGTGAGTGTGGAGAAAATTTCGGATGTGACGAGTCTGCCGGTGGAGACCTATAAGGGTATCGATCTTCCGGTGAAACCGAATGAAGGAATTGCGGTGAAGCTGAAAGAAGTGCAATACCGCTTCCCGGATCGCCATGATTATGTTCTGAATAATGTTAATCTGGAGATCAAAAAAGGTGAACGTGTTTGTGTGGCCGGTTTCAATGGTAGCGGTAAAACAACATTGGCAAACCTGGTGATTGGATTGTACGAAGGATACAATGGTATCATTACCTACAATGGAATCTCATTGCGTGATATAAATAAAGCAAGTCTGATGAATCATCTTGGCGATTATGTTTCGCAGGAGGGTTTATTTGATGGAACGATCTATGAAAACATTGCTATCGGAAGAGGCAATTGTCCGATGGCAAATGTGCAATGGGCAATTGAAGCCGCCGGTTTAAGTGATTTTATTCATAACCTGCCGGATGGATTAAATACCCGTTTGATTGGTGGTACAGTTCGTATCTCAGAGAGTATGGCGCGTAAAATTATTATTGCCAGAAATATTGTGGAGCGTCCGGGTTTACTTGTGTTGGATGATTTCCTGCTCGGAGTAGAGCGTCGGGAGAAGAAACGAATTTTAGATTTGATTCTTAGTGATGAGTTCGGCTGGACAGTATTATTAATCTCCAACGACCCACTGATTATGGATACAGTTGACAGAGTAGTGGTGATGCGCAGTGGAACAGTTACCGACAGTGGTGCCTTCCGTGAACTGATCGATCGTAACCGTGATTTACAGGATTTAATTAAAGACTATAACCTGATCTGATTTTATTGATATGGATAAGTATTATGCATTACTCCGCAATCAGCCATTTAAAGCAGTGGCGATTGTGCGCGATACACGGTTTGCTAAGAGGTTTGCGCGTGTGAGTCTCATTGCTTTCGGTGTGTTGTTGCTTTCGTTGTTTCTTCCCTGGACACAAAATATCCGTTCGTATGGTTCCATGACAACCTATCTTCCGCAGGATCGTCCGCAAACAATCCAGACTATAATTGCAGGACGTATCGAACGTTGGTACGTACGTGAAGGTCAACCGGTGCAAAAGGGTGATACTATTGTGCGTATTTCCGAGATCAAGGAGAAGTTTTTTGATCCACGTTTGTTAGAGCGATATGCTGATCAGATTCGTGCAAAGGAAGGCTCTCAGAGTAGTACGGCAGATAAAGTGGAGGCATTGGCGAAACAGGTTCGTGCTTTGCAACAGGAAAAAATGTTGAGTCTGGAGAAAGCGCGCAACAAAGTGGTGCAGTCGCGATTAAAAATTAAAAGTGACAGCACTGATTTAAAAGCTTTGAACATCGACTACGATATCGCCGTTTATCAGGCGCGCCGGGCAGATTCTCTCTATAAAAAAGGGTTGATCTCCCTCAATGAACTCGAACGTCGTAACCTGAAAGTGCAGGAGTCGAATGCTAAACAGATTTCGATGGAGAATAAAATGCTGACTTCGCGCAATGAATTGTTGAATGCCAACATTGAATTGAATTCTATCGAGGCGGAATATACCACCAAAATCAGCAAGGCAGAATCAGAACTGCAGAGTGCTTTGTCGTATCTCTATGAAACGCAAGGCGAGATCGCGAAAATGAACAATGAGTATGCGAACCTGAGTATTCGAAGCGGATTTTATTTCGTTACTGCACCGCAGGATGGATACGTTGTGCAAACACGTGTAAGTGGTGTGGGGGAGAATATCAGCGAAGGAGATGCAATATGTACAATCATGCCGATCGGTTCTGCGCTGGCAGTTCAGTTATATGTGAAGCCGATGGATGTGCCTTTGCTGGAGAAAGGAAGAAAGGTGCGAATACAGTTCGATGGATGGCCGGCACTTGTTTTCTCGGGTTGGCCGAATTATACGTTCGGTACATTTGGTGGGGTAGTTGCAGTGATCGATAATATCGATACAAAAGGTCACTATCGTATGTTGGTGATTCCGGATCCTTCCGATGATCCCTGGCCGGAGCAGTTGCGCGTTGGTTCCGGTGCTTACGGATGGGTGATGTTGAAGGATGTTCCGATCTGGTATGAGTTGTGGCGTCAGTTTAACGGCTTCCCGCCTGATTATATTGGTGAGATGGATGACGAAGCACAACATGTGTATGAGAAAGCGAATGAGGACGCTTCTACCAAAAAAGATAAATGAGAAAAGTTAGTTGTTGCATTCTGTTTTTGCTCTTGATTTTCCGTTCAGCATTCGCTTCGGATAGTCTGACCGCATTTCCATTGGCTGATTATTACCGGATCATTCTGGCATATCATCCGGTGGCGGCGCAGGCAAAAAATTTCAGTACGATGGCGAGGAGTGAAATCCGTACAGCCCGTGGTGCTTTTGATCCGGTGTTGAAGGCAGCGTATGAAGAGAAGAAACTAAACGAGAAGAATTACTGGAATTTATGGCAGTCGAAGTTGCAGGTGCCGGTATGGTTTGGCGCTGATCTGAAGCTGGCATATGATAATTCTTCGGGTGCGTTTCTGGATGAGGAGTGGAGGACTCCTTCCGGCGGATTGACGTATGTCGGGGTGACGGTACCGTTAGGTCAGGGTTTATTGATCGATGAGCGTCGTGCTACACTTCGTCAGGCACAACAGTTATCTCGTATTGCTGAGGCTGAGCGGGTGAAGGTGGTCAATAAATTATTGCTTGAAGCTGCGAAGTCGTATTGGGAATGGTATTTTACCTATAACCGTTTAAGTTTTCATGAGGAGGCATTGCGTCTGGCTCAGCAACGTTTTGAGGCAATTCGGGAGAGAGTTATCTTCGGTGATCTTCCGGCGATCGATTCGCTGGAGGCATTTATCGAGGTGCAGAACAGGATCAATATCCGTTCGCAGTCGTTGCTGGAGTTTAGTAATGCCCGGTTGATTGTTTCGAACTTTCTCTGGAGTGATCAGCAGGCGCCTGTAGAGCTGAATGCTTCGATGATTCCCATGGCGGATGAACCGTTCGCGGATACGCTCAGTGCAGTACAGCGTGATGTGTTGCTGGAAACAGCAAGGTTGAATCATCCTGAACTGGAGAAGATAAATGCCAAGCTGACTCAGTTGGATATCGAGCGGCGCTGGGCTGCAGAAAAATTGCGTCCGAAGTTGAATCTGGATTATAACTTTTTGCGTTCGGGTGATCAGCCCTGGCAGGAAAGTGCTGGAGACTGGAGTTTGAATAATAATTATAAAATGGGATTGACATTCAGTGTTCCTCTTTTTTTGCGGGAGGAGCGTGGGAAGTTTAATCTCGTGAAGCTGAAGTCGACACAAACAGAATTCGAGAAGCAGCAGTTGTCGAGGGATATAAATACTTCGGTGCTTACTGCATGGAATGAGTTGACATTGTTGCAGGAGCAGATCCTTGTTCAGGAAGCACAGGTGCTGAATTCAGCGCGGATGCTGGAGGGAGAACAGTTTCGTTTCAGCAATGGCGAGAGCTCTATTTTCCTGATCAATACGCGTGAAAATGCGCTGATCAATAGTCGTATTAAACTGGCGGAACTGAAGGCGAAATTTGCGAAGAGTAAGGCGTATCTTTATTGGTCGGCGGGAGTATTGTTGCAGTAAACAATGATCAGGATTGGATGTATTCTTCTCTGTACATTTTAATCATGAGCAGGAAGTAGGAGATTAGTAATGGTCCGAATACAATTCCGGTGATTCCGAAGTATTCAAGTCCTACGATTACTCCTAATACAGTAACCAATGGATGTACATCGGCGAATTTTTTCTGTAAAGTGAAACGAAATACATTGTCGATGTTGGTGATGATGACGGCTCCGAAAATGAGGATGCCCATTCCTTGCCAGTTTTCTCCGTTGATGAGCTGAAAGATGCCGGCCGGAATCCATACGATGGCTGTTCCTACGAGCGGAATGAACGACATGAATCCTGAGATAGCTCCCCAAAACCAGGGCTCTTCAAGTCCGAAAAACCAGAACCCGAGTCCTGCACAGAGTCCTTGTAAAATAGCGAGTACCGGTGCGCCAAGTACATTCGAGAATACTGCCGATTCAAGTTCTCCTCTAAAACGAAGTGCTTTTTCTTCTTCTACCGGAAGCAGATCGCCGAGCATCTTTTCATTCTTTCCGAAGTTGATGAGCAGGTAGTATAACATGAAGTACATCATGCCTAATGTGGCGAGCATGTTGGCAGTGGCGCCCAGAATCTGCGGGATGATGTTGGCCGCTAACTCCTGAAGTTTCTTTAACATCTCTTCACTAAGAATCCTTATTCCACTGACTTCATAGAGATAAGTATCCATTTGTTTCATCCCGGCGATGAGTTCGGTGCTGTGTGATAAAGCGTAGTTAATCTTTGATGACAATAACCCGTATAATGTCCAACATGGTCCAAGAATCGTAAAAAACGA
>JAGOJO010000004.1:11187-78350 GCA_017995075.1 Bacteroidia bacterium
TCCCGTCGTCGTCTTGTTTTGTTGATGCTCCTGCCAGTTGCCTTTCTGAGCTGGAGTTTTGTGGATGACTTTTTCCAGATCACTAAACAGATCGATATTTTCTCGAACGTTTACCGGGAAGTGAATCGTTATTATGTGGATGAGGTGAATCCGGGTGATCTGATGAAGACTGGTATCGACGGAATGTTGAAGACGTTGGATCCGTATACTAATTTTTATCCGGAGTCGGAGATTGAAGATTACCGCATGAAGCATGTGAGTACAGAGTATGGCGGTATTGGTGCATCATCGTTTCGTACGGGTGATAGTATCGTGATTTATAATATTTACGAAGGTTATCCGGCGCAGCAGGCGGATATGCGTGCGGGAGATTTGCTGCTATCAGTGAATGGCAGGTCGATTAAGGGGCTGGCACCTGATGAGATTGATGATCTGATTAAAGGACAGGCGGGCACTACCGTGAAACTTGGACTTCAACGTTTCGGTGAGGCGTCGCCGTTAGAGAAGATGATCACTCGCGGTGAGATCAAGGTAAAAAATGTGCCTTTCCATGCGATGCTGAATGATAGTGTGGGTTATATTAAACTGGATAAGTTTTTGCAGAATTGTTACAATGAAGTAAAGGAGGCGTTGGTCGACTTGCAAAAAAATCCGAAGTTCAATTCACTGGTTTTCGATTTGCGTGGAAATGGTGGTGGATTGCTGGAGGAGTCGGTGCAGATTTTAAACCTGTTTGTGAAGAAGGGTGAGTTGCTGGTGACACAGAAAGGAAAGACGGAAGGGGCAAACGCAGTTTACTATGCCAAAAATGATCCGATTGCTCCGGATATCAGAGTGGCGGTTCTTGTAGATAAAAACTCGGCTTCTGCTTCTGAAATCACCGCCGGAAATTTTCAGGATCTCGATAGAGGCGTGGTGATTGGTCAGCGTAGTTATGGAAAAGGATTGGTGCAACAGACACGTCCGTTAACTTTCAATTCGCAGATGAAACTGACCGTGGCCAAGTATTTTACAGCCAGTGGTCGTTGTGTGCAAACGAAAATCTACCATCATACCAATGATGATGGAGAAGCAGTTTCAGAGGTGCCTGATTCATTGATGAAGCCGTTCAAGACGAAGAATGGCCGTACCGTTTTTGATGGATCTGCGGTATACCCTGACCGTTATGTTGACCTTGGGGATACAAGCAATATCGCAAAAAGTCTTTCGCGTAATCTGATTATTTTTGATTATGCTACACGTTACCGTCAGGCACATGCTTCAATCGATTCTGTGCCTCAGTTCCGGTACAGCGATGCGGAGTATACTGATTTTATAAACTATGTTTCGGGTCGTTCGTATAATTATTCAACTAATTCAGAGCGTGCCTTTGCTTCCTTGAAAGAAACTGCACAGCGTGAAAAGTATTATTCGGGTATCAGCAAGGAACTGGAAGCACTCGGCAAAGAGCTAACACATGATAAACGGGCTGATCTCGATTTGTTTAAATCGGAAATAAAAACTCTGATCGAAAAGGAACTCGTAGTGCGTTATTATTTTGAGACCGGTAAATACAAATACATGTTTGCCAATGATCCGATCATGAAAGAAGCGCTGGCCGTTCTCGGAAATGTATCGCTTTACAATTCTATCTTGAAGGGCGAAGGAAACTATAAGGTGATTGGAAAGCCGAAAGGTTAAGAGTACATACGGGATCCTTCAGAAATATCTATTCGGGATGAAAAAGCGTTTGCTGTATTTTCTGCTTGTAGGTGTTGGGTGTTTTGTTGTGTATAAGGGACTCCTTCGGATAAATTTCAATCAGTCGTACGAAGTTGGACAAGCACTCGATAGCCTGAATGGTGTTGTAGTTTATTATAATGGTGCTGTTGATCATACTGAGGGGCGTAATACTTCACCTGACAATTATAATATCGGTATCCGCTATCAATGTGTTGAGTTTGTGAAGAGGTATTATTACGAGCACTTGCATCACAAGATGCCCGATTCATATGGTCATGCGAAGGATTTTTTCAATGAGGAAATTCCAGACGGCCAGCTGAACAAACAAAGAAATCTGATTCAATATCGGAATGGAGGTGTAACCCAACCTTTTGTTGATGATTTAGTAGTATTTGCACCAACCGTTTTTAACAGCTATGGCCATGTTGCGATTGTAAGTGGAGTAACTGAAAACGAAGTAGAAATTATTCAACAGAATCCCGGACCCTTTGGAAAATCAAGAGAGAAATTTGCGCTTGTCAAAACCGCGAACGGATGGAAAATAGCCAATGAGAGAATTCTTGGATGGCTGCGTCTTGCTGAAAGATAATCTGCATTGTATTTAAAGGGTATAAAAAAAGAGCCGGTGTTTATTTCCGGCTCCTTGTTATCATTTAATTTTTAGTTTATCGAACTCCCTTAAACTGGTCCAGGAAACGGACATCATTCTCGGAGAATAACCGAAGGTCGCGGATGGTATACTTGAGCATGGTGATGCGTTCGATACCCATTCCGAATGCGAATCCGGAATATTTATTGGTGTCGATTTTACCATTCTCGAGAACTGCCGGATCAATCATTCCACAGCCGAGAATCTCTACCCAGCCGGTATGTTTACACACATTGCATCCTGATCCTTTGCAAATTGTGCAACTGATATCCATCTCTGCACTTGGTTCTGTAAAGGGAAAGTAGGAGGGGCGCAGGCGTATTTTTGTGTCAGCTCCGAACATCTCCTGTGCGAAGTACAACAGTGTTTGTTTGAGGTCAGCAAATGAAACGCCTTCGTCAATGTAGAATCCTTCTACCTGGTGGAAGAAGCAATGGGCGCGGGCAGAGATGGCTTCGTTGCGGTACACACGTCCCGGACAAATCGTGCGAATTGGTGGTTGCTGTTTCTCCATCACCCGAACCTGAATTGAGGAGGTATGGGTGCGCAATGCCAATGATCCGTTGTAATAATCCTGATTGGCATCGAGGTCGATGAAGAAGGTGTCCTGCATATCGCGCGCCGGGTGTTCGGGCGGGAAGTTCAATGCAGAGAAATTATGCCAGTCATCTTCGATTTCAGGTCCGTCACTAACGTTGAAGCCTATCCGTGAAAAGATATTGATAATCTGTCGACGGACGATACTCAACGGATGGTGCGATCCGATCTCTTGTGGATCCGCAGGTAAACTCAGGTCCAATGCAGGTCCCGATTGTGCTTCTCCCGCTTCAAACTGCTCACGGAAAACAGCAATCTTCTCTTCCGCTGCAACCTTGAGTTCATTTACCATCTGCCCGTAGGATTTACGGTCTTCAGCAGCTACCTCTTTCATCTTCGCGAAGAGATCAGTAAGCACCCCTTTCTTTCCTAAAAAGCGCAGACGATAGGTCTCCAGCTCTTCTTTGTTGGCAGGGGTGAACGCTTTTGCTTCGGCAATTAAACTATTGATCTGATCGCTGACCGACATAATGGAACTATCTGTTTATTCTTTTTTCTGTTCTTAATACACGTAAACCAGTTTCACTGTCATGCGCACATCCTGTTTCGGACGATCGCCGGGCATTGTTTCAACTGCAGCAATTTTGTCGATGACTTCCATGCCTTCAACGATTTCTCCGAATACAGTATAGTTTTTATCCAGCCAGGGAGTTCCGCCAACTGTTGTGTATTCTTGTTTCTGTGCATCCGACATCTTGAATCCCATGCGCTGTTCTGCCATGCCGATTTCCTGTTCCGTCAGTTTTTTACCTTGAACGATGTAGAACTGGCAACCGCTGGAAGCTTTCTGAGGATTTCCGTCACGGGCAGCCGCCAATACTCCTTTTTTATGGTAGAGAGTATCGATCAATTCAGCGGGAACTTTATAACCTACATCTCCGGATCCCAGCATTTGTCCGGGTGCTGCATTTTTCGACTGAGGGTCACCTCCCTGAATCATGAAGTCCTTGATTACACGGTGGAAAAGCAGGCTATCGTAGAATCCTTCGCCAGCCAGTTTCAGGAAGTTAGCGCGGTGTAAAGGAGTCTCGGTATAGAGTTTAAATTTCATTGTTCCGAAATCGGTACTGATCTCCACAAGGGTGTCTTTTGGGGTGTTTTCCATGTTTTTCTTCTTCTTTTGAGCGTAGGAACCCTGACCCATCAGGGCAATCAGGGCGAGGCAAAGTAGGATGCCTTTTTTCATGTTGTTCTTATTTAATTACTTTTGGGCTGTAACATTCCCGGAAGATTATTCCGGAATTTGTTGCAAGTTTAGCTAAATTTGAACAATCATTGACCATTCATCGTATAAAGGGTATCTTGAAAAACATGAACCGCTATCTTCTCCTCCTGACTCTGGCGTTTGTCGGACTCCTTACTGTTTCTTCCTGCAAGAAAACTGAACCATGCGAAGCCATTATTACTGTGGTAGATACACTTGGTAGACCTGTTGCTGCGGCCAAAGTGGTGCTGCGTCAGGATAGCGTGGTGAACCCTGAAACCGGTGTTCGTGCCGATATCTTCGACGAAGAATTTACAACCAGCGATGGCGAGGCGATCTTCAAGTTTTCATGGGAAGCTGTTTTGAACGTGGAAGTTACTTACCTGACTACTACTGCAAAGGATTATATCCGCCTGGAACAAAGCGAAACTGTCCGTAAAACGGTGGTTTTGAAATAGTAATCCAATAAAAAACATTGGCCCCTGACTGACTTGGGATTCGTTTCCCGGCCGTGTCAGGGGCTTTTTTTTTCACCAATTCTAAGGTCAACCTGTTCATTTTAACCGGTTTTTACGCTCTAAACCGCTTCCCGAAGGTCGTTTTCTTGACTACTTTTGCCATAAATATTGCTCATTATGACCTTCAAAACAGTTGATAATTACAATTTCGCCGGCAAACGTGCCCTAATTCGTGTTGATTTTAACGTCCCACTGAACAGTGATTTTCAGGTGACTGATCCAACTCGTATCAAAGCCGCAATACCTACAATCCAAAAAATCCTGAAAGATGGTGGTAGTGTCATTCTGATGTCGCATCTCGGACGACCAAAAGAAGGTCCGGCGGAGAAGTTTTCGCTGAAGCATACTATCAGTACACTCAGCGGTCTCCTCGATTGTCCGGTGAAATTTGCAGATGATTGCATTGGCGAATCTGCTACAGAACTATCTGCCGGACTTCAACCCGGAGATGTGCTATTATTAGAAAATCTTCGCTTCTATAAACAAGAAGAGAAGGGTGACATAGATTTTGCAAAGAAGTTAGCGACATATGGCGATGTTTATGTGAATGATGCTTTCGGAACAGCACATCGCGCGCATGCCAGCACAGCGGTAATAGCACAATTCTTTAAAAACAATTGTATGTTCGGTTATGTAATGGCTGGCGAATTAGAGAACGCTGAAAAGGTATTATCCAAAGCAGAGAAACCATTTACAGCCATCATGGGTGGAGCAAAGGTGAGTGATAAAATTCTCATCATTGAACGACTCATGGAAAAAGTAGATCATCTCATCATCGGAGGAGGAATGGCGTATACATTTATCAAAGCACTCGGTGGTGAAATCGGTAATTCTCTCTGCGAAGCCGATAAACTCGATCTCGCACTCGATATTTTGAATAAAGCAGAATCACGTGGAGTAAAGATTCATCTTCCGGTCGATTCGGTGAATGGCGATAAGTTCGATAAAGATGCAGCGACTAACGTTACGGATATCCGAACTATTGAACCAGGCTGGCTCGGACTTGATATCGGCCCGAAATCAGCTGCTGCATTCGCGGAAGTAATCAAAGGCAGCAGGACAATTCTATGGAATGGTCCAATGGGTGTATTTGAGATGCCAAAATTTGAATCGGGAACCAAAACGGTAGCCGAAGCAATAGTAGCTGCCACTGCAAACGGAGCATTTTCATTGATAGGTGGTGGTGATTCAGCTGCTGCGGTTAATCAGTTTCACATGGCTGATAAGGTTTCCTACGTTAGTACCGGTGGAGGTGCCCTGCTCGAATACATCGAAGGAAAAGAATTGCCAGGCGTAAAGATGGTAATCGAAGCTAACGCCGACTGAAATCTCTCCCGCTATATCCGGTTTGTTTTATAGCTGCAGTTTATTCAATGTGAGTGAAATCATTCTCACAGAATTGACCACAGTCATGTATCAGTCTCTATCTCGCTAAAGCATCCTGACAATGAGTCCAGGTGTGTCCAGATAATTAACCCAAACCGTTCATTGCTAACGAAAACTATCATTCAGCAATTGCTCCGTAGCCATTGACTGCTTTCTGAATTGTTAATTCAACTTCAAACCCGTAGGGGCGACATATAAGTAAACGAAAAACATTACGCCACAAAGCAACAAACAAACGGATCTCAATACAGTAAAAGCCCCATCGGGGCGACATATAAGTAAACGAAAAACATTACGCCACAAAGCAACCAACAAACGGATCTCAATACAGTAAAAGCCCCGTAGGGGCGACATATAAGTAAACGAAAAACATTACGCCACAAAGCAACCAACAAACGGATCTCAATACAGTAAAAGCCCCGTAGGGGCGACATATAAGTAAACGAAAAACATTACGCCACAAAGCAACAAACAAACGGATCTCAATACAGTAAAAGCCCCGTCGGGGCGACATATTAATAACAAAAAAGAACACCCCATCACCCATCACCGCGCTCCGCATGAGCGCGGACAACACGAAATACTAAACCACCCAAGAATAGAATATAAATGAACTATCTTGATTTTATCATCGCCGTTCCGCTCCTATGGGGTGCATGGAAAGGCTTCCAACGAGGAATTATTTTCGAAATTGCCATGCTTATCGGAATCATTCTGGGACTCTACCTGGCGTTTAAGGTTAGTAGTTTATTCGAAGGACTCGTGAGTAAAATAGTAGATGCACAAGGAAGTACATTACACATGATTTCCTTCTTTGTTGTTTTTATCTGTGTTGTACTCATCATGATCCTGTTCGCAAAATTCCTGGAAGGTATTCTCAAGATTGGTAACCTGAATACATTTAACAAAATTGCAGGTGCTTTCTTCGGCATGCTGAAGTTTGCGCTAGTGGTGAGTGTGGTATTGTCTGTCTTTCGCCCCGTTGATGCACAACTCGGATTACTTTCCGCCAAAACCAAAGCGGATTCTTACCTCTATCAACCTGTTGTTTCCGTTTCTCAGTACCTGTTCCCTGCACTGAAAGATGTACAGCAGGAATTTTCGAAGCATGTGAACTGATTCGAGTCGCAACTTCCATATCTTCACCAAACAGAATAATCCATGCTCCACCTCCGAAATATTGAAGAATTAAAAGTTGAATGGCTCGCACTCGTTGATCGTCTCAATGAACAGTTTGATGCGGATCTTGATTTGCAGGGAATCATCTTCCTGATCGGCGTGCAGGAGTTGGGACATGGTCCTCGTGAATTTTCAAAAGACGAAAAGCAGGATCTGATGCATATCGCTACCTGTAAATTGTTGAGTCAGTTCGGATATTATTCGTTGAAAGGTTCTGATGAAGAAGGTTGGCCGCATTGGGAGATCGTGCAGAAGCTTCCTGTGATGTCACTGGGAGAACAGGATTATCTCTTGAAGCAGGCCGTGATTGATTACTTTGAAGAGTATGAAGAATAAAAGAGCTCAGTTGTTTTTCAACATCCGTCATTCGGATTTTCAAAAGTGAACATTTGTTCCTTGTGTTGATCTTTGATTTTTCCGGATTTTAGATTTTCCAGCTGAAGTGGTTTGTTGCCGCTGAATCGTGTTATTCCCAGTCCGGTTCCCAGCCATATATTACCGTCTTTGTCTTCCTGTATCGACTGAATGAAATTATCGGAAAGTCCATCTTCGCGGTTATAGATATAACTGTTTTTTCCGTCTGTGCACACAATTCCTCCTCCTGCAGTTGCAATCCATATTTGTCCAAATTTATCTTCGCAGATATTCCGTACAAATAATTGTGGGAGTCCCTGATTTTTATTCAGTGTATTGAATGTGCCATTTGAATATTTACTTGCTCCACCGAATCTGGTGCCAATCCATATATTTCCTTTTGAATCGGATTTTATACATTGAATGAAATTATTGCAGAGTCCGTTTTCAGAGGTGTAATGTTGGAAGGCAGCTGCTGCGTTGTTTGTGGATGGATTGTAAACGAATATTCCTTTGCCATTGGTTCCGATCCACAACGATCCATCAGCGGATAAATGTAATGAGGTGATCATATCCCGGGCTGGATAAGCGTCAGTCAGATCAACATCGCCTGTTGCAGGTAGTTTGATGGTGGTGAAGTCTTTTCCGTTATAATGGCAAAGGCCTGTTTCGGTACCGATCCATAAACCGCCTTTTTTATCTGGACAAAGTGACCATACCTGATTGGTTGGAAGCCCGTCTTTTACCGTTAAATTTTGATAGCTGTCAGGATGGCCAACCGGATTTTTTCCATCGTATTTGTAAATTCCTCCATTAGAGGCAATCCATATGATACCTTTTTCATCTTCAATAATCTTACGTACAACATTTCCTTCAATGCCTGCTTTGTTTTCAAAGACGTACTGATAGTTTCCATTGAATATGCCGAAGCCTACTGAATGTGTGGCGAACCAAAAATTGCCCTTTTTATCGAGGAGGATATCCATGATAAATGAACTGGTCTTCAAAGAAGAGTCGGGTTCCTTACGCTGTAAAAAATCACTTTTTACCAGATCTGTGCGGATGAGCGATGTGGGAAGAATAGATGCTTTGCCTGAGTCAGGTAATGCAGTTGTAAGCGGACTGCTGTTGCACGAGTTGAGTGCAAGGATGATCAGAAGTAAGGTGCCGATTTTATTCATCGCTTTGAGGGAGTTGTGAATTACGAAACAGTAGTTGTTGGTAGTTCAGTGTATGATGCAAATGTACGCCTCATTCTCATTTAAACTTGTTACCAGCCGGTTATTGGCTTGTTAATGACTTGTTATTCCTGAATTCCGGCCCTAAATTTTGGTATTTTTGATGAATTAAATGAAGAAAGGACGTTATTGGATATTTACGTTGATTTCTGCTCTTGCATTAGTCTGGGTATTGCTAATTCAGATTCAATGGATGCAGGATATCCGTGGCATGAAGGAGCAGTTGTTTGCTGAAAAATCGGCGATTGTTCTGGCTCGTACTACGGAGACGATAGCAGCCGATAGTCTTCTTAGTCAGCAACTGGATTCAGGCGTGGGGCCCGAACAGCGTGCAAAAATTGATTCTGTTTTTCGCGACTATCTGAAGTATTATAACTTCCCTGTTGATTTTACATTCGATGTTGTTCAGCCGCCTTCCACTAGCGTAGAGCAGGCAGTAGGCATTCCTTCGTTGGATACTGTAGCCTGTTATACTGAAAGTATGGAGGAGCATAATGCCTCGCACTCATGGACACTTACTTTCTCTGTTCCGGAGAGAGAAGGTTATTTGAAAGATGAGTTGAGGGTGCCGATGATACTTTCAGTTTTATTGGTGATGGTCGTTTTGATTTTATTTATCAGTACTGTGCGTTCGTTATTGCAGGAGAAGAAAATAGCAGATCAGACAGCTTCCCTTATGAACAACATGACCCATGAGTTTAAAACGCCGATTACAAATATTTCGCTGGCGGGGAAAATGTTGCTGCGTGAGTCTGCGACGGCATCTCCGGAAAAAGTCGGGCAGTTTACCCGCGTTATCCTCGAGGAAAATGAGCGGTTGAACAAGCAGGTAGATCAGGTGTTGAGTATGTCCGCTATTGAAAATACAGTGCTTTCTCCGGAAAACGAACAAGTCGATTTGAATTTATTGGTGCAGGATACATTGCGCCGGTTTTTACTTCAGCTGGAAAGTAAGGGTGGTAAAGTCGTGACGGAATTGAATGCTGGGACATCAGTAGTTTCCGGAGATGTGCTGATGTTAGGCAATGCGATTGGGAATTTAATTGATAACGCCCTCAAATACGCCAATGGCCAACCGGAAATCAGTATTAGTACCCTTAACGAAGAGGCAATGGTGGTACTTAAAATAAGTGATAATGGTATAGGTATCGATAAGGATTTTCACGATCAGGTTTTTGAGAATTATTTTCGGGTACCTACCGGTGATGTTCACAATGTGAAAGGGTTTGGTTTAGGACTTGCGTATGTAAAGAAAGTAGTTGAATTACATCATGGAATCATTCAACTGCAAAGCGAACCTGGAAAAGGAACAAGTTTTACCATTAAACTCCCGACAGGTGAAAAATAACTACTCCATATTGTTAGCGGAAGATGATCATCATCTGGGTCTTTTGTTGAAAGGTTATCTGCAGACAGAAGGATTTAACGTGAGCCTTTATCGCGATGGAGAAGCTGCCCTGGATGCACTTGAAAATGCAAGCTTTGATCTTTGTTTGTTGGATGTGATGATGCCAAAGTTGGATGGCTTCGGGCTGGCACGTGCAATTCGAAGTAAGGATAAAAAGATTCCGGTGATTTTTATTACGGCAAAATCATTGAAGGATGATAAGTTGAAGGGCTACGAGATCGGTGCCGATGATTACATTACTAAGCCATTTGATGAGGAAGAACTCGTTTGGAAGATAAAAGCATTCCTGCGTCGGGCAGATTCATCGCCTTCCTTAGAAATCGAGGAGGAAGTGTCGATAGGAAAATACCGGTTTCAATACAAAAATCAATTGCTTTTATTGAGTGGTGAATCACGAAGAATTACTGAGAAAGAAAGTGAGATTCTTCGTTACATTTATTTTCATCGGAATAAAGTCATTAAACGAGAGGAAATGCTCGTGGCGCTATGGGGTACCAATGATTATTTTCTGGGGAGGAGTCTTGATGTGTTTATTACAAAGATCCGTAAGTACCTGAAAGATGATGAATCCATAAAAATTGAAAATGTCTTCGGTGTTGGATTTGTGTTTAATACTCCGTAGGTGAATTAAAAATACAGAGGGAACACAGATGAGGCGGATTAAGCGGTTCCGCAAGTTTATAACTATAAACTTGCGGAATTCACGGATCTATTTTGTGGAAACTAAAAATTATTGTTAGCCGAATTTAATCCGCGAAAATCAGCTTTGTCCGTGTTCCAAACTATCGGGATTTTGATGATGCCGTCAATGAGCAAATTTCCAATTGGTCACCGTTTAATTATTTGTGTAATCCGGTCGTTGTGTTTTAGCATGTAAACACCTCTTTCAAATGCAGATATGTCAATTCTAAGATGCATAGTAGTGCCGGTTATTTCATTAGCCTCGAAGGTTGCAATTAATTCTCCACGGATTGTATAAAGGTGAAAAGCGTTTTCGTTGAGTGATTCTTTTTTACAAGATACATTTACAATATCAGCAGTTGGATTGGGGTAAATATAGAAGTCAGCATCCTGATTCGAAATTTCAATAGTTCCGGTTGCATAAGGTGCTCCAACGAAGATCATTAAATAATTATTGGAGTCAACCCTGAGCACTGTTGGATCTCCACCCTGCAAATTGGTGTTTACGTATCCATTCCATACTCCTCCGTTTGCCGAATGATTATACCATATTCCCGTTGATCCTGCACCATAGAATCGTAATTCGGAAGTATCGTTTACCATGTAGTTGCCTGTCCAGTTGTGACTATTATCAGAGTTGATGTTAGATACGGGAGTGAAGCTTATTCCATCGGGCGAAACATAGTGATATGCTCCTTGTTGCGGACTCCCGATTGGTGAGGCGTAATGATATCCTGTTTTAAAATAAATAACAGCAGGATCGATTACCCGATTGTTTAGTACATCTACTCGAGGATTCGCTTCGAATGTGAAATTTATTCCGTCGGTAGAAACTGCAGAGTAGGTGTCTACTGTTGAGTCAAGAGAAACTGGGGGAGTAGCGCTTGATGAAAAATACATGCGAAGACTATCTCCTCCAATTGATATAAGGGTTGGGTCAAAAGGTCGCTGATAGCCAGATGGCATTCCGGTAATGATGATGGGTGTTGGGATTGTCCATGATGCTCCGTTGTCAAATGAAAATTTCACTGCCACCCTGTCCCATGTTGATGACGGGTTTGGTTGTGCGAACCATTGAAATGCTGTTACGAGTGTGTCGCCTTTCCATCTGACTACACTGGGAACTCCGGATGAATCCTGAAAGGTTGTTGGTGTATTAAAGTTGATTCCGTCCGTTGACCATGCAATATTCAATGGTTGCTGCCATGGGAATGTTTGTGCATTTATTTGATTAAAGGATAAAAGAAACAGGAGTAGTAGGGCCGAATGTGTTTTCATAGCGGTTATTTATATTTATAAAAATAGAATTTATTTCGATTCCGGAGAAAATACTCATTCGCGCTCCAAACGGGAGGGAACGCAGATGAGTCGGATGGTGCGGTTCCGCAAGTTTATAACTATAAACTTTCGGAATTCGCTGATTTATTTTCAGGACGAAGTATGTTATTGCATTTCGAATTTAATCCGCGCATTCCGCTTACAGAAATATTGTTCTAAAGATGGAGTTAATTGAAGCGGAACAGCCAGATCAGCTTCATCCGTGTTCCTCCTTATACGGAGCTTTATATTTTGTCCGCAAAGTACATATCAATCTCTCCCTTGTTCTTAGCTTCAATTTTGCCTCTGTAGTGACACAGACATTTTTCCTTGACAAGCTCATAGGTGCTTCCACTGATATTTATTTTTCCGGCTTCGGAATGTTGCTCCATTCTTGCTGCAACATTTACTGTATCACCCCAGATATCGTAGGCATACTTTTTTAAACCGACAACCCCTGCAACTACCGGACCTGTATGTATTCCAATTCGTAGTTCAAAAGCAGTTTCACCTCTGGCTTCCTTTTCCTTTCTTCTGGTTTCCATAAACTCACGGATTTCAAAAGCTGCCTCCAGCATATCAGAAGCATGTGTAAAGTTGCTCACCGGTAATCCTCCTACACATAGGTACGCATCGCCGATCGTTTTTATTTTTTCAATCCGATGTTTTTGTAAAATAGTATCAAAGGCACTGAAGCACGTATTGATTTCATCTACCAGCAGTTCGGAGCTGATGCGTTCACTGAGATGTGTGAAATCTTTAAAGTCGGTGAACATGACGGTTACCATTGTGAAAGCTTTGGCTTTGGCACGTCCGGTAGTTTTTATTTCTTCTGCAACTTCAGCGGGAAGAATATTTAGCAATAATTCTTCACTACGCTTTTTTTCTTCTTCGCTGATTTTTTTCTCACGGCTGATACGGTTACGTTGTCTCAATACCACGGTTGCGAATAACAATACCACTCCGAATCCAGTCAGTAATCCGTTGCGCACCAATGTTTGTTTGCGGGTTTCTTCCCGGGCTTTCTCGTCTTTTTTGTCCTGGTCAGCTTTCGCCTGGGCTTCTTTTTTATCGTATTCAAATTGAAGTTGCTGTGCAGTGATTTTTTGGGTTGTTTCGAGGTTAACGAGGCTATCCTGGTTGATTATATATGACTTGTAATGTGCGAGCGCCGATTTGAAATCACCGGTTGCGCTGTCGAGTCTGGAGAACTGAAGCTCTGATAGCATGATGCTTTGTACGTCGCCAAGTTCCTTTGCTGTATTGAGTGCCTCGTTTAATACTTTACGGGCTTCAGCATACTTTTTTTGGATGATATAAACTTCGCCAATATTTATTTGGGAATAGGAGATGCCGTATTTTTCGTTTTGCTCTTTTCGGATTTCCAATGAAGCGAAAAAGTTTTTCAGTGCTTCTTCGTACTTACCCTGTTTCTTCAGATTGTTGCCGATGTTATTGTATGCATCTCCAATGCTTTTTTTATTGCCTTGTTCACGTGCAATTTCCAGTGCAAGTGTATGATGCTTCAGCGCTTCAGGGTAATTCCCGAGGTCAAAGTATAAATTGCCAATATTGATATGCGACGAGATGTATTCAGCACGGTCACCTGTTTCTTCACGTAGTGCCAGGGACTTTTTGTACATCTTCATCGCCATCTCTTTATTCCCCTGGTTGTTGTAGATGAGTCCGATGTTGTTGTAAGAACCGGCTTGTAGTTTTTTATCTCCAAGTTGTTCGCGGATCTTTAATGCTGAAAGAAAATGTTTCAGACTTATTGGATAGTTCCCCTGCTGATAGTAAATAGTCCCGATTCCATTGTGCGATTCGGAAATTCCGGACAGGTCTTGAATTTCATTGCGGATTTTTAATGATTGTTGAAAATACATTAAAGCGGTATCATACTCACCTTTGTACCAGTAGAGTACTCCTTTGCAGGATAAAGCACCTCCCCATCCTTTTTTATCTCCAATGCTGATAGCCCGCTTTTCACCACTTGCGGCATAGAACATGCTTTGCTGTGGATCGCTTCCCCGATAAAGTTTGGATAGTTGAAGCATCAACTCTACTGCTACGGTGTCCTGTAAACCTTGCCCTCTGTTTATCTCCTTCCTCGATGTTTCATATTGGTTAAGCGCTTTTATCAGGGAGTCGGTTTTCTCTTCCTGAGCTACAAGACGTAATGGAAAAGACAATAAGATAGAAATAATTAAACCGCGAAGTAGCATAGGTGTGAGCGCTCTGGAAGTGATTTTTGCTAAAAGTACAAAACGAGGTTCTTCGTTGCGAATTTTATTTTGGTAATCCCCGCTTTCGGTGATAAAAGTCAATTTCCGATGATGGGCTTATTCGAGGAGGGAACACAAATGAGACGGATGGTGCGGTTCCGAAAGTTTATAACTATAAACTTTCGGAATTCACGGATTTATTTTGTGGAAACCAAACACTCTTGTTGATCAGATTTAATCTGTGCATTCCGCTTACAGAAATATTGTTCTAAAGATGGAGTTAATTGAAGCGGAACAGCCAGATCAGCTTCATCCGTGTTCAAAACGGGAGGGAACACAGATGAGGCGAATTAAACGGTTCCGCAAGTTTATAACTATAAACTTGCGGAATTCGCGGATTTATTTTTTCTCTGAAGCAGGAATTTCTCTCCAGGTATAACTTTTTTGTACAATCTGCCAGGAGCCTTCGTACTTCATGAGTAAAAAATAATCAGTGAATATTCTCCAGTTGGGTATAATGATTTCGGCTTTTGCCATCGCAGCATTGTTTTCTACATCGATGGAGATGATCCTCCCGATTCTATTTGCCTTTTCACCGGGTTTGATATTGGCTATGTACTCCTTTCCTGAGCGGATTCTTAAACTGTCTTTGTCGGTGACTGTGTAGAGATTGAAATCCGGGTGGAACGCTGTTTTTAGTTTCTCCGGTTCGCCGTTGGCTGTTCCGTCAATGTAGTTCATCAGAGTAGTAGTGATTTGATCAATGTCCGATGCTGTTTTGTTGGTTTGAGCGGTTGCATTTGTGCCGAAGAGAACTGCAATGCAAACGAAGAAATAGTAGATGGATTTCATAATGGGTTGGTTGGAAGGATTCAAATACAATAGGTGTTCTTCATCTTTCGCCACCACAAATTTCAAGCCGAAAATAGTTTTTTGTATAAACTCGATTAGTTATTCCATAAGCTGATTTTGTCCATCAGTTTCCATTCATTATTTATCAGAATGCACCTGCTTATTTTTAATTGATAGGCAGTTTCGCCGCTTGTGAAATAGATAGTAATTTTAGTTGCTACAACGGATTTTAAATCGAAAAGTGTGACCGGCTTTTGAATGATACTGTCAACTTTAATATTGCTTATATCGATTTCTTTAGATTTAAATTTATCCCGAATTCGACGAATGTTCTGTAATGCTCCGGTTTGGATATTGCTTACCAGACTGTCGGTATTGATTGCCGGGTTGTTTTGCTCTTTTCGTGCCATCTGTTGAATCCATTCGAAGCCATCTTTATCCGGCAGACATTGATATATCAGGCTGTCGTTCGTTGATCTTAATGCATTCAAAACACATTGTGCTAAAGGGTCAATAGTTGAACCTGTTTGCGCAGATGTATGATGGTAAAAAAGCATTGCGATTACAAAAAGTGAGGAGACTCTTTTTCTAATTTTGAGAATACTGACTACTGAAAGATACGTCTTCAATTATCGATATGTTTCTTTAAGTTTTGCAGGCTTACTTAAGTACAACTGTAATGCGATCGAGTCGTGAATCACTTGATTCGTAAGTGCTGCCTGTCCCTTGAAAGCGGATCAATACACTGTCGGTAGTAAGCAGGTTGAATGTATCGCTTACAGAAAATTGTTGCCAGTTATTCCAGACTCCGGTATTTAATAAACTCTCATCAATCCTGGTTCCGTTTCGTATTTGCGCGATCGTAGCTGTTAAACTGTTTTGGCCCGAATAGAGTGTTGCATAAAAATTCAAATTTAGCACTTGCTGTCCTGAAATGTTGGTCAGGTATCTTTCCGCATAGCTGTAATGTAGTTTTTGTGCTTTAAGATTCAACGCCCAGTTTCCTCCATCCGGACAGTCTGATGCAACTAATGTGTCGTAAGTAACTCCTGCGTAGTAGTCGTAGAATAAATTCCATCCATTTAAATCCTGATCACCTGCTTCAAATCCTGTTTCAAACAAAATAATTTCCTGTATGGGAGGTATGGTAGTTAACTCATCTTCCTTTGCACAAGAGATGATAAGCAATGTACTTAATAATAAAGCAGCGTATGATTTCATGGACACATAACTAGTTCTTAGACAGAACTTACAACTCGAAGGTACAAATAAAATTTAGATACATCTTTTTGCAAATCATAACCTTTCCTCCGCGACAGGCATATCAAATCAACGACCAAAATAATCCCTCCATTTGAACACAGATTAAACGGATTGCACTGATTCTCGCGGATCTATTCCTGTCACGAATTTAACTATGTAATAATTTGCCAACTTGCCAACTTGCCAATCCACCAATTCACCCCCGAGGTTCGCATAACTCACTCGGGGCCTTCGGCAATCCACCCCCGAGGTTCCACGAGGCAAGCTCCTGACTTACGCATAACTCACTCGAGGCCTTCGGCAACTTGCCAACTTGCCAATTTGCCAACTTGCCAATTCACCAATTCACCAATCCACCAATTCACCAATCCACCAATCCACCCCCGAGGTTCGTATAACTCACTCGGGGCCTTCGGCAATCCACCCCCGAGGTTCCAGGAGGCAAGCTCCCGACAAGCGCTCCTCACTCGGTGCCTTCGGCAATTTGCCAATTTGCCAATCCACCAATCCACCAATTCACCCCCGAGGTTCGCATAACTCACTCGGGGCCTTCAGCAATTTGCCAATTTGCCAATTTGCCAATCCACCAATCCACCAATCCACCAATTCACCAATCCACCAATCCACCAATTCACCAATCCGCCAATCCACCCCCGAGGTTCGTATAACTCACTCGAGGCCTTCGGCAATTTGCCAATTCCAAATCTGTATCTTTGTTCCATGCAATTCTCCTCCGTAATCGGCCAGCAGGCAGTAAAAGACCGGTTAATATCATCGAGTCGTGAAGGACGCGTTTCCCATGCTTTATTGTTTTTCGGACAACCTGGTTCAGGAGTATTGCCGATGGCCCGTGCATTTGCGCAGTACCTGAATTGTGAATCACCTGCCGAGACGGATAGTTGCGGTATATGTGGCTCTTGCCGCCGGGCATCAAAAATGGTACATCCTGATATTCACTATGTCTATCCGATTGTAACCGGAAAAGTGAGGAATGCCACGAGTGTTGATTTCATTGAGGAATGGCGTAATCTCATATTGCCACATCCGTATTCGAGTTTGAATGATTGGGTTGATTTTATCACAGATGGTGATAGCAAAAACAAACAGGGGCTTATTCCTGCAGAAGAAGCACAGCATATCATTCATAAAATCAGTCTGAAAGCATTCGAAGGAAAGTACAAGGTGGTGATTATCTGGATGCCGGAAAAAATGAATCTGACATCGGCCAATAAATTGCTGAAGAGCCTGGAAGAGCCGCCAAATGATACGGTGTTTATTCTGGCCTCGGAAGCCCGGGATCAGCTGATGACTACGATTTTGAGTCGTACCCAGTTGGTGAAACTGGCACGTTTAACCGACGAAGAGGTGGCTGCCGGTATTGCTGAGGCTGCTTCCCTGTCGATGGCGGAGGCTTTTGATCTGGCCCGTTTGACGGAAGGTGATTACAATCTCGCCCTCGAACTGGCTGGACGAGAGAAGGGCTCCGGCTCACATGAAGAAGCATTCCTGAACTGGATGCGCCTCTGTTTCAATCCGTTTAAGACCATGGACAAGCTGTTGGCGTGGGTAGATGGGATGGCTGCAGAGTCGAAGGAAGAGCAGAAACAGTTTCTCGCTGCTAACCTTTCGGTTTTGAGAGAATGTGTGTTGATAAATATGGCAGATGGTCCCCTGGTGAAGATGGTGGCCTCGCAACGTACTGTGGTTCAGAAGTTTCTGCCGTTTATCAATGTAAATAATGCCGATACATTCATGGATGCTTTGAGTGAGGCTTCGTTTCATCTGGAAAGGAATGCGCATGCAAAGATCTTATTCTTAGATTTGTCATTGAAGATTCATTCGATTCTTCAGATTAAATAGAACTCTTTCCGTTGTCGGTCTTCAGTGGTTCGACGCAAAAACGGAATGTCAATATAATAAGCCAACAGGCGGTACATAAAACAGCAAACTATGGGATGCAGTTCATGTTCAACCGCCACCAGTACCGGATCCCCTGCAGGCTGTCGCAACAATGGAACTTGCGGCACCGGCGGATGTAATAAATTAAACGTCTATAACTGGCTTGCTGATATGTATCTCCCGGAGGGTCAAAAGCCTTTCGATATTGTGGAGGTACGATTTAAGGGAAGCCGAAAAGAGTTTTACCGGAATATAAATACCCTCGATTTACATGTCGGGGAGATGGTGGCAGTTGAAGGAAATCCCGGTCATGATATCGGGGAAGTAAGTATGGTAGGCGAACTGGTGCGTTTCCAGTTGCGCAAGCGGGGTCTGAAGGAAGACTCGCATGAGATAAAACAACTCTATCGTTTAACGAAGGAGGCTGACATCGACAAATGGAAGGAAGTAAAAGGCCTCGAGTTTGAAACGATGCATGGCTCTCGTACGATTGCCCTGGAACTGGGTCTGAAGATGAAAATTTCAGATGTGGAGTATCAGGGCGATGGGAAGAAGGCTACGTTTTTTTATACGGCCGATGATCGTGTAGATTTCAGGGAGTTGATTAAGCGACTGGCAGATCAGTTTAAAATTCGGATCGAGATGCGGCAGATTGGCATGCGTCAGGAGGCGGCCCGTTTGGGTGGTATCGGCTCCTGTGGTCGTGAACTATGCTGCTCTACATGGTTGACAGATTTTAAAGTGGTTTCTACAAGTGCAGCGCGTTATCAGAATCTGAGTCTGAATCCGATTAAGCTGGCTGGTCAATGTGGTAAACTGAAGTGTTGTCTCAATTTTGAGCTCGATACGTATATGGATGCCGTTAGAGATATTCCGGAATCCAATATCAAATTGCAGACGGGCAAAGGCCTGATGTTGCACCGTAAAACAGATATCTTCAAGCGGATTATGTGGTATGCACTGATCCCTGAACCGAGGGAAGATGGTGAGCGTGTGTTCATGGGTGCTGAGCAATGGGTGCCGATGAGTGTGGATCGCGTGAAGGAGATTATCGCTTTGAATAAAGCCGGACAGAAACCGGAAGATGCTGGTGCTCTCGAGTTCGAGGATGATGAAGATGAACTCGGTTATGATGATGTGGTAGGTCAGGATAGTTTGACCCGCATGGATCGTAAGAAGAAGAAAAAGAAGAAGAAGGGCGGGAAGGATAAAGAGAGAACAGAGAACACTGCTGCTCCTCAAGGCCAGCGTCCAGCAGGTAATACAGGCGAGAATCGTCAGCGTGGACCTCAACCTCCGCGTCCGCAGCAAGCAGCGAAGAAACCGGGTGAAGGTGAGGGACAAGGTGGAAGAAGAAATCAGCCGCCACGTCAGCAACCGAATCAACGTACTGATCAACCTGGTCAGCAAACTCAGTCTGCACAACAACCTCGTACGGATCAGCAGAAGCCGCAGCAGGGAAGAAATATGCCGCCACGTCAGCAGCCAGCACAGCAGCAGACATCGGCTCCGCAAAATCCTCCTGCGCAAACACCGAAGCCATCCAATCCGCCGGCTGGAGGAAATCGTCCACCGCGTCAGGCCCCTGGCTCTAACGGTAACGATGTACCGAAAAGTACAACACCGCCACCTGCGCCACCAACGCCTCCGTCAAATCCAACACCGTCTAATCGTCCGCCCCGTAAAGCACCGGGCAGCGACCAGTAACCAACAGGCAGATGAATCAATTGAACCGAACATCTTGTTGCCGCATTGCCGGAATCTTCGGATTGCTCGTCATCCTGTTGTTCACTGCCTGCGATAGTAATCGCGTGTTTGAAGAGAATATCAAGATTGCGGATAACAAATGGGCAGCTGCTAAACCCGTCGTCTTGCAGATGAATATCACGGATACGGTATTGCCGCACAATGTGTATATCAATATCCGCAATGCGAGTCATTATCCGTTCAGCAATATTTTTCTGTTCATGAATACCACCTTCCCCGACGGAAAACTCGATCGTGATACCCTCGAGATTATGCTCGCAGGGAAAGATGGGAAATGGCTCGGAGAAGGATTAGGCGATATCTGGGATAACCGGATACTCTTCAAGAAGAATGTTAGTTTTCCGTTGAAGGGCGAGTATCGTTTTGAACTTACACAGGCTATGCGTTTAGATCCATTGCCTGGCATTATGGATGTGGGTATGCGCGTGGAACGATCAAATTAATTAAACGCTGATCAGTATGAAGAAATATTTATTATTGCTTAGTCTGTTTTTCAGCACAACGTTATTTGCACAAAAGGATAGTTTGATTTACCATCCGGAAGCTGATGCAAACAGCGAAGTGGCGGCTGCAATCGTTAAAGCAAAAGCAGAAAACAAACATGTGGTGGCGATGATCGGTGGAAACTGGTGTCGCTGGTGCAGGATGTTTGAAAAATTCCGACTCAGCAATTCAGCAGTAGATTCCGCCATGAGCAGGGATTTTATTTTTCTGCATGTGAATTACAGCAAGGAGAATAAAAATTTGGAACTGCTTAAGAAGTTTTCCTTCCCTCAGCGATTTGGCTTTCCGGTATTCGTTGTATTGGATGGAGAAGGGAAGTTGCTCCATACCCAAAATTCCTCTTACCTTGAAGATGGCGAAGGCTATAGTGCTGAAAAGGTGGTAGACTTTTTACACCAGTGGAGGAGAGAGGCATTATTGCCGGAGAATTATAAATAACATCACTCAGCATTTTTACAGGAGAATTGGTTTCGTCGAAAGCCTTTCTTGCGTATGATTTTGCCAAAAGAAAATGCCGCCAAGGGGGAGGCGTAAATCGTATTCTAAATTTGTTCAAGCCGGGAATTAAAGAGTAAAATCTCTCGTTTTTTCCTACCTTCGCGCAATGGAAAATTCATCCTTCTGGATCGGCTTTAATGCCTTTATTCTGGCGATGCTGGCGTTTGATCTCGGCTTCGTGAACAAAAAGGAAAAGGCGATTTCATTTAAAGAGTCGATTGCCTGGGTGGCCTTCTGGTCGTCGCTGGCTTTGGCGTTTAATGGGTTGGTTTACTACTGGTTTGGTCCGCAGAAAGCTTTTGAATTTCTGACCGGTTATGTGATAGAATGGTCGCTGAGTGTCGATAATTTGTTCGTGTTCATTGTGATTTTTAATTACTTCAATGTGCCGAAGCAATACCAGCATCGTGTATTGTTCTGGGGTATTCTGGGAGCCTTGATTTTACGTGGTACCTTTATTGTTGTTGGCGTGGCCTTGTTCCAGAAGTTTGAATGGATGGTGTATATATTCGGTGGAATATTGGTGTTTACCGGATTTAAAATGTTTTTTGGAGGGGAAGAGGATGATCCGAAACTGGACAATAATATTTTCGTTCGCCTTTGTAAAAAAGTATTCCCTGTAACAGAAGAATATCACGGAAAAAACTTCTTCATCAAACACGGAAAAAAATGGCTGGCTACTCCGCTCTTCATTGTACTGGTAGTGGTCGATTTTACGGATCTCGTATTTGCAGTTGATTCGATTCCGGCGGTTCTTTCGATAAGCAGTGATCCGTTTATTGTGTATACCAGTAATGTATTTGCTATCCTCGGACTCCGGGCTTTGTTTTTTGCCCTGAGTGGAATGATGGATTTGTTCAAATACCTGAAGTACGGACTGGCGGTGATTCTGACTTTCGTAGGAGTGAAAATGATCATTTCCCACTATGTACATATTCCGGTAGAGTGGGCTCTTTTTGTTGTGGTAATTATCCTCGCAATATCTATAATGTTGTCGCTGGCAAGGAAAAACAGAGCCTAATACTGCAGACCGGTATTTGCAAATATTATTCCTGCGTAGGGCAAACAATATTCATACTTTTTATTTCGGTGATCATCTTTTATTAACTTCGTTCCAGTCATCATGATTCAGCCGGTATTTACTCCCTTTCCTAAATTGGAAACAACACGATTGTCAGTGCGGGAAATTGTTCCTGAAGATGTGACTGATTTGTTTCGCTATCGTTCTGACCCGGAAGTAATGAAATACATCGGACGTCCCCTCGCAAAAGAGCTGGCTGATGCTGCAAAACTGATTGAAGTTCTCCGGACAAATGCTGCTGAAAATAATGCCATCACCTGGGCGATTACTTTGAAGGGCGAAAATGTGTTGCGGGGAACAATCGGTTATTGGCGTATTGTGAAAGAACATCATCGTGCAGAAATCGGATACCTGCTCGATCCGGTTTTGCAGGGAAAAGGAATCATGCAGGAAGCTGTGGAGGAGGTCTTGAGGTATGGATTTGAAGACATGGGTTTGCACTCGGTGGAGGCGGTGATCAATCCTGATAATCTGGCTTCAGCCCGTCTCCTGGAGCGAAATGCATTTGTGAAAGAGGCGCATTTCAGGGAAGACTTCTTTTTCGATGGTAAGTTCCAGGATACCTGCGTTTATTCATTGCTGGAGCAGAACAGAATTATAAAACTCTGAGAAGTTCGATTACTTTTGCAGGAGTCGAGTACTATGAATAATCACCTGCAACTGATTCTGCGTTATTTTCGGTATTACCTCACCGCTACCAACCGCCATGGTTTGCAGGGACCGTTTGCTTTTGCCTTGAATGAAGTAGTTTTTCGCAGCGATAAATCCGAAGATGTGCATGCTTCCATAGAAACGTTGCGAAATGAAATGCTGAGGGATCATTCCAAAATCAATATTCGCGATTTTGGCGCCGGTTTCGGAGGGAAGAATTTTCATGAACGTAGTATTTCGTATGTAGCCCGCCATTCCGCTAAACCGCCGAAGTATGCGAGGATGTTGTATCGGCTGGTGAAACATCTTCAACCTGCCATCATCGTTGAACTGGGGACTTCTTTCGGCATTAGTGCACTCTATCAGGCAGCAGGTAATCCGTCAGCAACTATTTATACACTGGAAGGTTGTCCCGAGACAGCCGCGAAAGCCCGCGAGAATTTCAAACGGTTTCCGCAGTTTAAAATTGAAGTAGTAGAAGGACCTTTTGCAGAAACACTGCCTTCACTTTTGGAACGTATTCCGTCTGTGGATTATGTCTACATCGACGGACACCATCGACTTGAGCCCACTCTTCACTATGCAGCACTCTGCAAACCATTCCTGAATCCAAATGCTGTGGTAATAGCTGATGATATCAACTGGTCTGTAGAAATGCAGGAAGCCTGGACACAACTCAAAGCAGATCCGTTTTTCACCCAATCGATAGACGTGTTTATGATGGGTTTGTTGTTTACGAATAAAGATCTAAGTAAGGAAAATTTCGTGGTGCGGTATTAACCTGCGTTGAGATCGTTTACTGAATGAGATGCAGTTGTTGAATGGTATTTACGGATTGATCTAAACTCACGGAAGTCTGCCTTTAGCCATTGGCCTCAAGCCTCAAGCCATTGGCCTTATGCAGTGGTATAATTGTACTCTGTGAACGAATGTGAACTAACGTAAATTTAGAAATGACTCCCCCGCGTTCGCTGCGGGGTCGCTGTGGTCGCTGCGTTTAAGCCTCCGACTCTTCAAAGCACTAATGAGTTTCCCATCTATTCTAAATTAACTTAATCGCCATTCGCAACTTGTATTTTCATTTCACACAATACGTCTTCCAATGCAATATCAACGCCGGTGAGATATCAATCCGAAAAATTTCCCTCCCAAACGTAGTTTTAAAACAACAAAACGAATCCAACCAACGTGTTTCTTATGTATTTTTGATCCAAAGCCATCATTGTGGAACCAATTATCAAAGTCCGTGAAGTATCGAGAAAATATAAAGTGGGTCTCGAAACTATTTATGCGCTGCGATCGATATCGCTCGATATAATGAAGAATGAGTACGTTGCTTTGATGGGCAGCTCCGGTTCGGGGAAGTCAACGTTGATGAATGTATTGGGTTGTCTGGATACCGCTTCGAGTGGTCAGTATTACCTGAATGGAATTGATGTATCACATATGACAGATAATGACCTGGCGGATATCCGAAATAAGCAGATCGGGTTCGTGTTCCAGACGTTCAATCTGTTGCCGCGTAGTTCTGCGCTGGAGAATGTTGCTTTGCCCTTGGTATACGCTGGAGTGAATAAAGAGGATAGAGAAGCGCGTGCAATGAAGGCCTTGCAGGATGTGGGTCTTGGTGATCGGGTGACGCATCGTCCGAATGAACTCTCCGGCGGTCAGCGTCAGCGGGTGGCTATTGCCCGTGCACTGGTGACTAATCCTGCTATCATTCTTGCCGATGAGCCAACCGGAAACCTCGATTCTAAAACTTCTTACGAGATTATGGGTTTATTAGAGGAGATTCATCAGAAAGGAAATACCGTGGTACTGGTGACGCATGAAGAGGATATCGCGCGTCATGCTCACCGGATTGTCCGTTTGAAAGATGGACTCGTTGAATCGGATAAACTCAATGATGATCGAATTCTAAAGACAGCGGCAGTAAAAGCATGAAAATTTATACTAAAACCGGTGATGCAGGACAAACTTCACTCATAGGAGGTACACGTGTTCCGAAACACCATTTGCGCATAGAAGCGTATGGTACAGTGGATGAATTGAATTCGTGGATCGGATTAATTCGCGATCAGCCAATCGATGATCATAGCATTACCATGCTGATTGATGTGCAGGATCGCCTCTTTACCATCGGTTCCTTGCTGGCTTCTGATCCCGAAAAGAGCAAAATGAAGCTGCCGGAACTCTCCGTGGAGGACGTTTTGACCCTCGAAAAGGAGATCGATCACATGGAAACAGCTCTTCCCGAACTAAAATCATTTATTTTACCGGGCGGAAATACCATCGTTTCCTATACCCATATTGCCCGCTGTGTATGCCGTCGATGTGAGCGAATAGTGACTCATCTGAACGAAGAATCTCCTGTAAATGAACACATTGCAGTGTATCTAAACCGCCTCTCCGACTACCTTTTCATACTGAGTCGCTTCATTGCTCAACAGAAAAATACCGCCGAAACACCCTGGACCCCGAAAATGTGAAAAAAAGGTCACAGTAAATTTTGGATTATTAGGATTTCATTTTATTATTTTTGCGCCCCCTCCAAGGAGGGACGAACAAATAAGTAAACCTCACGTTAAAACGAATTAAACTTTCAAATATGTACTGGACCCTCGAACTTGCACAACACCTTGAAGATGCGCCATGGCCGGCAACCAAAGACGAGTTAATTGACTATGCGATACGTTCCGGTGCTCCGATGGAAGTAATCGAAAACCTTCAGGAACTGGAAGATGAAGGGGAGCCGTATGAAAATATTGAGGAGATCTGGCCGGATTATCCAACCAAGGATGATTTCTTCTTTAACGAAGACGAATATTGACCTCAACATCAGAGAATAAAAAAAGCCCCGAGTAATGCCATGTCGCACCTCGGGGCTTTTTGTTTTATGATTTCTTCGGCTGATTAGTTACCGAGTTCACTCATGAATTTGATTCGCATCAAACGGATTTCATCTTCGGTATAATCATCTTCGCCTAATTCTTTGAGTGCATCCATCACTGAATCACTCTCTGCAGTGCGGAAATATTCGAACACTTCATCCTGACGCTCTTCGTCGATTACTTCGTTGATGTAATACTGAATATCAATGCGTGTTCCGGAAGCAACAATCGTTTCAATCTCACCAATCATCTCACCCAGCTTCAGACCTTTTGCGTCGGCCATGTCTTCGAGTGAAATTTTACGATCGATGTTTTGAATGATGTATACTTTGAGTCCGCTCTTATTCACGACACTCTTCACCACCAGATCCATCGGACGTTCAATTTCATTGTCCTCCACATATTTCTTGATGAGATCAACGAATGGCTTACCGTATTTAGTGGCTTTACCCGCACCAACACCGGTGATGTTTTTCAACTCATCGATACTGATTGGATAGTTCGTCGCCATTTCTTCCAATGATGGATCCTGGAAAACAACGAAGGGTGGAAGATTTTTCTGCTTGGCAACATTCTTACGCAATGTCTTCAGCATCTCGAACAACTGCTCATCTGCAGCGCCACCACCACCGGCACCTCCTGAAAACTCATCATCATCGTCGCTCTCTGTATCGTCGAAGTTGGCGTCGAGGGCAATTTTAAATGGAGTAGGATTTTTGATGTACTGATGTCCGCTCTCGCTCACTTTCAGCAATCCGTAGTTGTCAATGTCTTTGGTGAGAAGTCCTGCCAAAACTGCCTGACGAATCAACGCTGTCCAGAAACGATCACCACGCTCAGCACCTTCAGAGAATACTTCCAGCTTATCGTGTTTGTAATTCTTCACTTGCTGATCCACTTTACCAACCAGAATGTTCACGACGTGTTCCGCCTGATGTTTCTCTTTGATCAGTAAAATAGTTTCCAGCAGCAAACTCAATTCTTCTTCTGCTTCGAGGAGTGGTTTCGGGTGCAGACAGTTATCGCAGCTATTGCAATTATCCTGATCATAACGCTCGCCGAAATAATTCAGCAACACACGACGACGACATACTGAAGTCTCGGCATAGCCAACAGTTTCAAGTAAGAGTTGTTTACCGATTTCCTGTTCAGCCACCGGTTTGCCCTTCATGAATTTCTCCAGCTTTTCGATATCCTTGTAGCTGTAGAAACATACACAACGTCCTTCACGGCCATCGCGACCGGCACGACCAGTCTCCTGATAATATCCTTCCAGACTTTTTGGAATATCATGGTGAATTACAAATCGCACATCCGGCTTATCGATACCCATACCGAAAGCAATGGTCGCCACGATCACATCAACTTCTTCCATCAGGAATTTATCCTGGTGAGAAGCTCGTGTAGCTGCATCAAGTCCTGCATGATAAGGTAAAGCACGAATGCCATTCACCGTAAGTGTAGAAGCAACTTCTTCCACTTTTTTACGACTCAGGCAATAAATAACACCTGATTTATTCGGGTGCTGCTTCACGAACTTAATTATCTCCTTCAGTACATTCAGTTTCGGACGTACTTCATAGTATAAGTTCGGGCGGTTAAAGGATGCTTTGAAAATCTGTGCATCCATCATTCCCAGGTTTTTCTGAATATCAGCCTGTACTTTCTCTGTAGCCGTTGCTGTAAGTGCGATAATCGGGAATTCACCAATCTGATCGATAATCGGACGTAAACGACGATACTCCGGACGGAAATCATGTCCCCACTCCGAAATACAGTGTGCCTCATCAATCGCAAAGAAAGAAATGTTCACCTCCTTGAGGAACTTCACATTCTCATCCTTGGTCAATGACTCAGGAGCAACGTACAACAATTTTGTTTTTCCCGCTTTCATGTCCTTCCGCACACGGGCAATCTCCGCCTTCGTAAGAGATGAATTCAAGAAGTGAGCAACACCATCATCTGTATTAAATCCGCGAATCGCATCCACCTGATTTTTCATCAGCGCAATCAACGGAGAAATAATGATAGCAGTACCCTTGCTCATCAGAGCCGGCAGTTGATAGCACATCGACTTACCGCCTCCGGTGGGCATGATTACGAAGGTATTCCGGCGTTCCAGGACATTGCGAATGATCGCTTCCTGTTCACCTTTGAATGCTTCGAAACCAAAATATTTATTTAACGCCTCCAGCAGCGTATTTTCAGCAACTAACATGTAGAGTAGGAAATTAAGGACGGCAAATTTACGTTATTTTTGCGCCGTTGCGACACAAGAACCAAATTAAATCTGCGATGGATTATACTTTTTTTATTCATTGCAATAACGATAACTTCGCTAGTGTGAAGATATTGTTTGATGTTCACTAAAACAAATAAAGAAGAGCCGGATATTACAATTATTCTACATTTTATCTGATCTTCATCATCTCGGAAAAGCTACTATGATCAGCGACAAAAAAATTCAGTCAATTGCAAAGAAAACGCTCACGATTGAGGCTGAGGCGATTCAAGGCCTTACTTCTTCGGTAAATAAGGATTTTGTGCAGGTATGTCACCTTATTCTCGGCAGCAAAGGCCGTGTTGTTGTGAGTGGAATCGGAAAATCAGCCATTATTGCTTCTAAAATGGTGGCTACATTCAATTCTACGGGTACTCCGGCGGTTTTTCTTCACGCTGCTGATGCTATTCATGGAGATCTGGGAATGGTTCAACGCAATGATGTAGTAATCGTGATCTCCAATTCGGGTAATACCCCTGAAATCAAAGTGTTGGCTCCTCTGGTAAAAAGTGGAAAAAATCCATTGATTGCAATGGTTGGCAAGGCTGATTCCTTTTTAGCTCAACAGGCTGATTTCGTATTGCTTACTGCAGTAAAACAGGAGGCTTGTCCGTTAAATCTTGCGCCTACCAGCAGCACTACAGCTCAGTTGGCTATGGGAGATGCATTGGCGGTTTGTTTGCTGGAGATGAGGGGATTCACCGAGAAAGATTTCGCCCGCTATCATCCGGGTGGTGCGCTGGGTAAACGTCTCTATCTGAAAGTGGAGGATCTCTGGGGCAGTAATCCGCAGCCAGTGGTCGGTCCCGATGCTTCATTGTCAGAGGTGATTCTGGAGATTTCTTCAAAACGTCTGGGAGCTACCGCTGTGGTGCAGAAAGGAAAACTGCTGGGTATCATTACTGATGGTGACTTACGCCGGATGATGGAGAAGCAAGTGGATTTCCGCAAACTCAAGGCGAAAGACATCATGACCAAACATCCGAAAACAGTGGCTGGTGATACGATGGCCGTCGAAGCGCTGGCATTGATGAAGCAGTTCAATATCACTCAACTTGTAGTGGCAGATGGAAGCACTTATAAAGGATTTGTTCATCTCCACGACTTGTTGAAGGAAGGGATTATCTGATTTTTGTTGCCTGATAAAGAAATTCAAAAGAATTTTTTTAATGTCAGACTCGTGAAATTTTAAATGGTTTCCAGGTAAGCCTTGGTTACGATTTTTAAGAGTTTTTATAAAGGATTTCGTATTTTTGTTAGAGTAATGAAGTTGTTGACCCTAAATATTGATTCCATAAAGGCACTTTGCGAAAAGTATCATGTCAGATCATTATTTGCATTTGGATCTGTTACGCGAGATGAATTAACTCCATTAAGTGATATCGATCTGATTGTTGATATAGAAAATACAGATCCTTTTACTTATACTGAAGATTATTTTGGACTTAAATTTCAATTGGAGCAATTGTTAAAACGTCATGTGGATTTATTAGAAGTTCGTGCCGTTAAAAATCCCTATTTGAATCAGGTGATAGATAGTTCGAAGGTATTGGTTTATGGAAAAGGAAATTAAAATCTGGCTTTCCGATATCAAACAGGCTATTTTGGAGATAAATCAATTTCTGCCGACGGAAAGGAAATTTCAGGACTTTCAAGGTGATATTTTGGTTAGGAGAGCTGTAGAAAGAAATATTGAGATTATTGGAGAGGCGATGAATAGAATTTTAAATCACAATCCGGATATCAATATCACCAACTCCCGCAAAATTGTTGATACCAGGAATAGGATTTCTCATGGTTATGACAGTGTCTCTGATGATATCTTATGGGCAATTATAATAAGAGATCTACCAAAATTACATTTGGAGGTAGAGGCTTTATTGGCAGATTAATAGTTAAAAGACCAGATAATTATTCTTTATTTTATTGAGCAGAATTGTGGACTCTCAATATTTTAACTGAAAACCTGAAGTAGAAGTAAGGAAATAGTGTTGGTTTGAATGCCTAAAATCATCTGTGGTGATCAATTTGAGTTGTGTATTCTAATTTTCACCTAATTTCATACCCGAATTAAATATTCAAAATACAGGCTTTATCAACAGCCCATAATCTATTCATTTATAGTGAGTAAAGACCCGAATGAAGAAATGTCGTTTCTGGACCATCTGGAAGCGTTGAGATGGCACCTTGTGCGATCGGCGGCTGTGATTTTATTGGTGGCCATCGTGGCATTCATGAACAAAGAGTTCATTTTCGATGGGGTTATTATGGCGCCTAAAAACACTGATTTCCTGACGTATCGGGTTTTATGCGACCTCTCCGCCCGTTATGGGTTGGATATGTGTCTGGATAAAGTGGATTTTAATGTCGTCAACCTCAATATGAGCGGACAGTTTACCACGCATATGTGGATAGCTTTCATGGCTGGGTTCGTATTAGGATTTCCGTATCTGATCTGGGAGATCTGGCGTTTTGTGAAACCTGCCTTGTCAGAGAGGGAGATTGGTTTCAGTAAAGGAATTGTGTTCTTTACTTCGCTGTTGTTTATGCTCGGTGTAGCGTTTGGTTATTTCATCATTACACCGCTATCGATTAACTTTCTGGGGAACTATAAGGTGAGTGAGGAGATAGCGAATTCGATCAGTATGGATTCATATATCAATACTGTAACGGTGTTGTCGATGTCTACCGGTATTGTATTTGAATTACCCATGGTGGTGTATTTCCTCTCGAAGCTGGGTGTGATTACACCGGAATTCATGCGGAAATACCGAAAGCATTCAATGGTGGTGAACCTGATTATTGCTGCATTGATTACGCCTTCGCCGGATGTAACTTCGCAATTGATGGTTGCAGTACCTCTGTTCCTCCTCTACGAAATCAGTATTTATGTGTCGGCGGCCGTCGTTAGGGGGAAGCAGAAAGAACTGGCCTGAGAGCTCTGATCGTTGGTTGTTCGTCAAATTTTTTAAGATAGGGCAATTCTTTGCGGAGTTCACGTTTCATTCCTTTACATTCGCATCAGCAGAATAATATGTCATTAGTCAACGATTTCAACTCCTACAGGGAGAAAATGAATGAGAAAATCCTGGCGCAGGGGAATCTCAATTTAAAACGCTTCTGGGCACTGGATGCTTCTACGTATCAGGAAGGAGCACTGGATGTGAAAACCAAGGAGATGCTGGGCCTGATTGCATCGATGGTGCTGCGTTGTGATGATTGTATCCGTTACCATTTGGGAAAGTGCCACGAGCAAAATGTTACTACAGAAGAACTCTTTGAAGTGTTTTCAATTGCTAACCTCGTGGGTGGAAGTATTGTGATTCCTCATACACGCAGGGCAGTGGAATATTGGGAAGAATTGAAAACTTTGGAATGATTTCTGCGTATAAAAGCCTAACTCTTAAATCCCCGGGATCTGATTTTATGGAATTACGATTGAAGCGTCTTTATCTGCTCATTTTACTGTTGTTTCCATTGCTTGCGGTTGCTCAGCAAACGAAAGTGACAGGAAAAGTTACGGATGAACTGACCAATGAGCCGATTCCTTTTGCGACGATCGTTTTTAAAAATACCACCATCGGGGCTAATACAGATTTTGATGGGAAGTACACTCTGGTGACGGAAACACCGGGCGATTCCATTATCTGTACACTTGTGGGTTACAAAACGGTGAGAATGCGGGTGAAGAAGGGTCAGGAGCAGGTGATCAATATTGTGATGAAGGTGGCGAAAACGGAAATGCAGGAAGTGGTAGTGAAGGCGGGCGAAAATCCGGCGAATATCATCCTGAAAAAAGTGATTAAGCATAAAGATATTAATGATCCGAATAAACTCGAGACGTACCAGTATGAAGTGTACAATAAACTCGAGTTCGATATGACGAATATTTCGGATAAGATGAAGAAGAATAAATTGCTGAAACCATTCGCTTTTGTATGGGATAATATTGATAGCTCTGAGTCGAATAGTAAACCTTTTCTTCCGTTTTTTATCTCAGAAACCTTATCGGATATCTATTTCCGCACAAGTCCGCAAGGTAAACGGGAGGTGATTAAGGCAAGTAAAATTTCCGGTCTTGAAAATGCTTCGGTGACGCAGTTTCTGGGCGATATGTATCAGCGGATTAATGTGTACCAGAATTTTATCGATCTCTTCGGTAAAGGATTCATCAGTCCGATTTCGGATATCGGTACAGTGTACTATAAATACTATCTGGTCGATTCAACTTTTATTAACGACCAATGGTGCTACAAGCTGAAGTTTAAACCTCGTCGTCCGCAGGAACTGACTTTTACAGGCGATTTCTGGGTGCACGATACTACCTGGGCTATTCGTAAAATCTCCATGCGTATTGCTGATGATGCGAATATCAATTGGGTGGAGGATATGGCGGTGGTGCAGGAGTATTCCTATGTGGATGGAAAGCAATGGATGCTGTCGAAAGATATGCTGGTGCTGGACTTCGCTGCCCGGGAGGAGGGGATGAGCTTTATCGGACGCAAAACCACTTCGTATAAAGATATTAAAATCAATCAGCCCATTTCAGATGCAATTTTTAAAGGGACGGAGAATATTGTGGTGGAGGATCAGGCGTTGCAGCGTAGTGCTGATTTCTGGGATGAGTCGCGGCATGATTCGCTGGCCGAACGTGAGTTGAAAATTTACCATATGGTGGATACCATAAAGACTTTGCCGGCTTTCAAAACATATGTAGATATTATCACTTTGTTTTTTACCGGATATAAAGATATTGGTCCGATCGAGCTGGGGCCCTATTATACTCTTTATTCCCGGAATCCGATTGAAGGCGATCGTTTCCGTATCGGATTCAGAACAAGCGATGAGATCAGTAAACGTTTTCAGCTGGAGGCTTACCTCGCGTATGGACTCAAGGATGAAAAGTTCAAGTACATGGGTTCGCTCAAGTATAAAATTGCAGATAAACCGCGACAGTTTGCAGGAGTGAAGTATCGGTATGATGTGGAGCAACTCGGACAAAGTGATAATGCGTTTCAGGATGATAATATTCTTTCTTCGTTGTTCCGTCGTAATCCTGCTACCAAACTGAATATTTCCGAGACCGAACGCGCCTGGTATGAAATTGAGTGGTTCCCCGGTTTATCGAATAAAGTGACTTTGCAGCGAAGTTCGTTTCAGCCACTCGGTGATCTGGATATCAGCTATTATGCAAACGATGCGCGAACTAAAATCAAGAATGATTTTACGGTGACACAAATTACCTTCTTTACGCGGTTTGCTTATCGTGAGAAATTTGTTGCCGGTAAAGTGGATCGTATCAGTCTGGGAAGTGATTATCCCGTGATTCAGGTGAATTTTACGAAAGGCATTAAAGGTGTTCTTGATGGCGATTTCGATTATCATAAACTTTCTATCCGTGCAGATGATCGTTTACCTCTCGCTCCGTTCGGTTATACGTATTGGGTGCTGAGTGCAGGTCGTACATGGGGCAAGGTGCCGTATCCTTTGCTGGAAATTCATCCGGGCAATGAAACTTATTTCTATGATTTTGCCGCATTCAACATGATGAACTTCTTTGAATTCGTGAGCGACTATTATTTCAGTGGTTATGCTACTCATCACTTCGATGGTTTCTTCCTCGATAAAATTCCACTGATGCGTAAACTCAAATGGAGAGAGGTGGCTCAGGTGAAAGCAGTTTGGGGTGAATTGAAAAGTTCCAATCTGAGTTTGCAAACGAATAACAGCCTGTTTTACTCTCTTAATAAAAAGCCATATGTGGAGGCCGGTCTGGGAGTAGAAAACATCTTCCGGATTATCCGTGTTGATTTTTTATGGAGAATGAGCTATCTCGAAAATCCGAATATTTCGAAGTTCGGGTTCCGTGGAAGCCTGCAGCTTACTTTCTGATCCGGGTTGTGAAATGTAATGTCGACAGGAAGACTATTCTCTTATCGCAATTCGAAGTTCTTTCCTAGATAAACACGACGTACCGTTTCATCATCTGCCAGTTCCTGTGCAGTACCTTCTTTCAAAATCTTTCCTTCGAAAAGTAAATAGGCGCGATCAGTAATCGTTAATGTTTCGTGTACGTTATGGTCGGTGATCAGAATTCCGATGTTCTTTTCCTTGAGCTTGTGAACGATGCCTTGAATGTCTTCTACTGCGATCGGATCTACTCCCGCGAATGGTTCATCCAGCAGAATGAATTTCGGGTTTACCGCTAAGCAACGTGCTATCTCTGTGCGTCGACGCTCTCCACCTGAAAGTACATCACCGCGACTCTTCCTGATTTTTTGTAATCCAAACTCGTTCAACAGATCTTCGGTTTTAGCCTCTTGTTCCTGCTTCGAGAGTTTGGTCATTTCCAATACCGCACGGATATTGTCTTCTACACTTAACTTCCGGAAAACAGAGGCCTCCTGCGCCAGGTAGCCAATTCCCATCTGCGCCCGCTTGTACATCGGCTCTTCAGTGATATCGGTATCATCCAGTAAAATAGTGCCTTCGTTGGGTTTGATGAGTCCCACTGTCATGTAAAAGGTAGTGGTTTTACCGGCACCATTCGGACCAAGTAGTCCAACGATTTCACCCTGCTCTACACGAATAGATACATTGTCGACTACCGTGCGTCGTTTGTACCGCTTAACCAGCTTTTCACTTCGAAGTATTGACATCAGTGCGAAATTAGTCTTAAATTGTAAAATTACCCTTACTTTTTTGACCGAAACCCCAAAACTCGCCCCAAATAGTAAAAATCCGAATCCTCCGTGCCTCTCCGTGCCCTTAGTGTCTCCGTGGTAAAACCCGAGTGGATATTGAAATCCCTGCTGTTATTCTTTCCAATAGTATTCGGCGGTAGAGTATAGAGGGAACGCGGATGACGCTGATTTAATAGATTAACGCGGATTTATTTGGTGTTAATGTCCTTCCGGCGCTTTTATTCCTGCGTAAATAGAAATGGGCAGCCGGTTTTCTTTTGGCGGTACGGGACAAGAATATTTTCCGCTGTAGGCGCAGTAGGGATTGTAGCATTGGTTAAAATCAATCACCATACTATCGGTATCGGGTATCCGAAGATCGATGTAGCGTCCGCCACCGTAGGAGTCAAAGCCGTTAGTTGGATCTGTAAATGGAAGGAAGATATAGTTTTCATATCCTTCGCGTTTGGATAACTCTACGTTTTGGTAAGCATAAAGAACACAAACTGTATCCTTGAGAGTGAAAGTGAGCTTGAAAAGTTTTTTATACTCCGGTTTGCGATCTGTTGTGGTCTGCATTAAAAACTTTTCCGGTTTCTTCAGCTTTTCAACTTTGGCAATCACCCGATAATTTAAATCTGTAGTGAAAAACTGGTGGCCGGTGAAATGTGAAACACCCTCCGGTCCAAGCGGACTCTCTTTCGGATTACGGTAATCTTCATTCAGGGTGAACCGAAAATTCTCAATTTCCTGTCGCGCAGCTATAGAATCTGTTTGCGCACATCCTGATTGAAAGGTGAGCAGAAAAATACCGGTAATCAGCAAGCGGATCATCTGAACTATGCTTTCTCCAGACGGAACTCGTAGGTTTCCATGATCGGATTAGCAAGCAGTTTTTTGCAGGCTGTATCCACTTTTTCCTGGGCTTCCTGCTCGTTGCTGGCCTCTACTTCCAGAGTGATGTGTTTGCCAATACGGACATTCACGATTTCACTGAGGTTGAGGTTTTTCATGCTGGAACTTACTGCACGTCCTTGTGGATCGAGCAGGGCCTTTTGTGGCATTACGTTGATATGTGCGTTGAATTTCATGTCGTCTGTTTATTTGGTGGGAAAATCAAGGACAAAATTACATAGAAAATGATGATGACCGGCATAGCTGCATAACGGAATAATACCATTGACACCAAAGCGATGATCAGGAGTAAGTACTGGCCTTTATTTGAGTTCCAATCGTATGATTTGAATTTGAGCGAGAGAAGGGGAATCTCTGCCACCAGTAACCAGGAGCTGACCAGTGCAAATCCGATAAGGAATCCGGGATGGTAAATAATAGGGGATAAACCAAACTCATCATGCCCTAAAATAAATGCGAAAGATATGACAATCAGTGTGTTGGCTGGAGTTGGAACACCGATAAAATAGCTGGTCTGGCGGGTGTCAATATTGAATTTAGCCAGACGAAGAGCTGAAAAAAGTGTCACCAGCAACATAGTGTGTTGGCCGATGTAGAGGGCTGTTTCACTGTAATCGGCTGTTGCGGCACCCATGTAAAAAATAGTATAAAGCATTAGCCCGGGAACAACACCGAAAGTGACCATGTCCGCCAGCGAGTCGAGCTGTTTACCGATTTCAGAATAGGCCTTCAGTAAGCGGGCGAGGAATCCATCCAGAAAATCCAGCACAGCAGCTATTAATACCAGCACACCGGCATATTCCAGCTTTGCATTGAAAATGGCGATGATAGCCATACACCCGCAAAGCAGATTGCCCAGGGTGATGATGTTTGGAAGATGTCGCATGGGACGAAATTAGATGATTTCACCTTTGTAGGCAGTGTTCTTGGCTGATCCCTGCATGTCTTCGAGGCAAAAAAAAGCGGGAATACAGATTTCAGTCCAGTTGATCTGTAACTATTTAATATTCAGGCAGAAAAATTGATTTCGAGTAGGTCTTTTGCCAATACGATCCAAATTCCACCTGTCTGTTAGTCAAATTTCAAGACTTAGGCAGGTAAATTTTTATCCATCTTTTGAAGATGTTTGCCAATTGAAATTCTCCATCCGCTTCTAAAATCTTCAGGAAGTCCCCTTCATGTACTGCTGTTACAACGGACTACTTTTCGAAGGGAGATTCAACGGCTTCTGTTGATAATTCAGAGAGGTCTCAACCGTTTTCGGAACAAACCTGCTTACTTTTGATTTTCAAAACCTTTACACCCCATTCACCGTAAAAAATGAAACCCCCTCAGTATACTTTTTACTGATGGAAATCGTTTGGAATCGGTATCCATAACACTATGCAACTAAAACGAATTTATCAGTTTCTGCTCCCTGCAGTCATGGCCTTGCCCGGAATCTCTTCTGCTCAAGCGCCGAAATACAGTAATGAATTTCTGGCCATTGGAGTGGGAGCCCGTGGACTTGGGTTGAGTGGAGCAATGTCGGCGATTGTCGATGATGCTACTGCGGGCTACTGGAATCCGGCCGGTTTGACACAAGTAAAGGGAAATATTCAGATTGCGCTGATGCACAGTGAATATTTTGCCGGAATCGCGAAGTATGACTACGGTTCTTTCGCAGCACCTATTGATGAAACACGTACAATTGGTGTTTCAGTAATCCGTTTTGCGGTAGATGATATCATTGATTCTACAGATCTCATCGACAAGGATGGTAATATCGATTACGATCGTCTGAAATCATTTTCGTCGGCGGATTATGCGTTCCTTTTTTCCTATGCGCAAAAGATGAAAATCGAAGGACTTCGGATAGGCGGTAACGTTAAGGTTGTTCACCGTAAGGTGGGTGAGTTTGCAAAGGCGTGGGGATTCGGATTGGATCTGGGTGCTCAGTATGAAACAGGAAAATGGCGTTTCGCTGCAGTGGGTAAGGATATTACTTCTACATTCAATGCATGGTCATATAATACCGAAAATCTGGAAGCTGTATTTGCTCAAACGGGAAATGAAATTCCTGAGAATGGACTCGAAGTTACACTCCCTCGACTAGTGTTAGGTTCAGCTTACAAAACCAATCTGGCGAAAAAAATTACCGTGCAGCCTTCTCTCGATCTTGATATTACTTTCGATGGTAAACGAAATGTTCCGGTTAAAACAGATGTTGTGAGTATTGATCCGAAGATAGGTCTGGAATTCGGTTACGATGATTTTATTTTCCTGCGTGCAGGATTGGGAAACATCCAGACCATTAAAAATATTGATGCATCTACTTCTACCAGTATGCAACCGAATATCGGTGTAGGACTTCGTTTAAAAAATGTAACGATCGATTATGCCCTGACCAATATCGGCAACACTGCTGAGTCACTCTATTCAAATGTATTCTCGATCCGCTTCGCTATTTTCAAGAAGCAAGGATCCGTTAAAAAATAAGTTGTTACCGCATGAAAAAGTTCTACGCACTTCTGTTATTCGCTCTGTCTTTTTCCGGTATGGCTCTTTCACAGCCGTATGGAAATGAGTGGATAGCATTCACTACCGGACAAACACATTCAACGCAGCAGTATTTTCGCATTGGTGTCTGGAAAGAAGGAATTTACCGTGTATCTTACAATGATATGCAGGTGAATGGAGTACCGGTAAGTTCCTGGTTTAGTCCGGATCGTTATCAGGTAATCCATAATGGTGTAGAGCAATTCATCCGCATTGAAGATGTGAATGGTGACAATGTATTCGGTCCCGGAGACTACGTAGAGTTTTATGGTGAGCCCAACGACGGAGCATACGATAGAGATTTATACGATACTCCGGCAAGTCAGCCGAATCCGTACGTAAGTATTTACAATGATACCGCTGCATACTTTCTGACCTATACTCCTTTCTCTACAGCAAACCGTAGAATGCCGGTAGTGACAGATAATAACTATAGTTCATACACTGCTGAACCCTGGTTTATTACTGAGGAAGTGAAAGCCTACGATAGTATTTACAATATCGGATACCGTGATTTTAACGATATCGCCGATAATTCTTTTACAGAGGGAGAAGGTTATCTCTCCGCTCGTGTTTCAAAGGATGCTCCTTTTGATATTACGTTTACGATTGATAAATTCTCTGTAACCGGACCAACACCAACTGCCGAGACGATGATCATGGGTGCGAATGAAAATCTGCATCCATATCAGATTAAAAGTGCCGGAACTTTATTGATTGATACCATCTTTCAGGGATATGAACTGGTGAACCATCAGTTTCAAATTGGTAACCTCCCCTCCAGTGGAAACTATTTATTTCAGTTTGCTCCACAAAATGATATTACTTTCCCTAACAATAAAAACTATATGCAGCTGGCGTATGCAAAGTTGCGTTATCCGCGTACGTTTGATTTTACCGGCGAGAGTCTGCCAAAGAAACTGATTATTCCTGCTGTTACCGGCAAAGTGCTTATTACATTGACAAATATTACTGCTGTGAATCCACGGATGTATATTCTGGAGGGAGACTCGGTTAAAATTGTAAACATTGGTTTCAGCGGAAATACGATTCAGGCAATTCTTCCGGTGAATGGACAGGAACAAACGGTATTCCTGGTAGATAACGGTCAGGTATATACGCAATCAGGGAACGCGACATTGAGAACAGTAAATTCTGATACTGATCCAGTCAAGTACGCACGTTTCAATAACCTGAAAGATCTGGGTGCGGGAAAAAATTTCCTGATTGTATCCAATAAGAAAATCTGGAATGGTGCCAATGCCTATGCCAATTACCGTCAGTCGAAAGGCTACAATGTGCTGCTTGCTGACGTAGATGAATTGTATGATCAGTATGCTTTTGGTATTCGTAAACATGTTCGGGCTATCCGTCAGTTTGTGGATTTGCAACTCGATAATAATTCTCCTAAACCGGAGTATCTGTTGCTTCTCGGAAAGTCGGTGCTTTCGCAAAATGCACGTTCCGGACTTGGCTATGATATGAATCTGGTTCCAACCTATGGTGAGCCTGCTTCTGATCAAATGTATACAGCGAAACTGAATACCCCTGATTTCAGACAGGAAATTGCAACTGGTAGGATTGCAGCACAGACTGAAGATGATGTAACAGCCTATTTAAATAAACTGATTTCGTTTGAAGCTCAACAATCGAATCCGCCTGCCAATTGGATGAAGAATGTATTGCATTTCGGTGGAGGAACGGATTTTGCAGAGCAGCAAACTTTATCAGGAAAACTGGCCATCTATAAAAATATTGTAGAAGACACGCTCTTTGGAGGTAATGTTATTACTATTCTTAAAAGCAGCACCGACCCAATTCAGATTAATTTAAGTCAATATGTTCAACAGTTAATTGATACCGGTTGTTCAATGATGACATTTTACGGTCACGCGGCTGGAAGTTCGTTTGATATTGCAACAGATGCTCCAGAAAATTATAATAACAAAGATCGATACCCTGTTTTACTTGCGCAGTCTTGTTTTGTAGGTGACATACATACTACAACGCGGTTACTGAACGAACGATTTGTGCTTACTCCGGATAGAGGCTCCATTGCATTCATTGCCGTTCCGGATAAAGGTATTATAGAACCGCTCGATGATTACTCGCTGAAGTTTCATGAAGTAATGTTCCGTGAACATTATGGTTTTTCAATTGGAGAAGGTATGAAAAAGACTGTGGAAGATATCATAACGCCGGGACTCGACAGAAAGGGTGTTTGTATGAATATGACGCTCCATGGTGATCCTGCAATTCGCATGAATATGTACGAAAAGGCAGATCTTGCTATTGAAAGTCCTAATATTTTCTTTGAGCCGGCGAATGTTACTACAGAAATGGACAGTTTCAAAATTCGAATGGCAATTTCTAATGTCGGAAAAAATACCAGTGAAAATTTTAAAATTCAGATTACACGTACATTTCCGAATGGTTCTAAGCAGGATACATTATTTGAAGTGCCGTATATAACTTATCGGGATACTATTGATCTTAAACTACCAGTAGATTTTCAGATTGGTTCCGGAATAAATGAGTTCAGCGTTTCTTTGGATGTTTACAATGAGGTTGACGAATTGGATGAGTTTGGAAACAATATTGCAGTTGCTCAACTCAATATAGGTTCTACAGATATTAATCCGGTTTTTCCTCAGAAATATGCTATCGTTCCAGATGCTCGTCCTGTACTTAAAGCGACTACAGCTAACCTCTTTTCTTCTCCGAAATCTTATCGATTTGAAATTGATACGAGCGCATTTTTTACAAGTGCTCAGAAAGTATCAGGCGTTGTGAGTAATGCCTTCGGCATCGTTTCGTGGCAGGTACCGCAGGATCTCGACTCTAATATTACTTACTATTGGAGAGTTGCAAATGATTCTATCTCCAATCCTGATACTGCAATAAGTAAGCGGTTTCAATGGAAGCAGAGTTCATTATTATTTAAGCCCAATGTGACAGGATGGTCTCAGGCGCATTATTATCAATTCAGGGATGGTTCACTTACGAATCTTAACTGGGTAGATAGTTTACGCACTACAGATTTTATCAATTCTAATTATTCACTTGCTATGTCACATATTGGTAATACACCAAGTTATGATATCAACGGGGTAAATATGGATTATGCAGGGTGTACTGGTGCAAGGCAGGTGGCAGTAGCCGTCCTTGACTCAATTAATTTTGAGTATCCATGGTCAGCAGATACTTGTCTGGCTTCACCGTATGGCAACTATAATATTTACAGTTGTATTTCCGATTCAGGATGTAATCGGGAGAGACCAGATTTATATTTCTTGTTCAATACAGGCACCCCTGCTGGTAATTTTGCTCTTGCCAACTTTGTTCAGAACGTGGTTCCTGACGGGAATTACATTCTGAGCTGGAGTTTGTTTACTCCTTTATTTGACACATTGTCTATTGCTGCTCAGGCTTATGCATCCATTGGTATTCCGCAGTTTGCTAACCTGGATTCTGGTCAGAAATTTATGATGTTCATGAAGAAAGGTGATCCGGCTTCTTTGATTTGGAAGTCGGGACATTGGAAGGATAGTACAATAAATATTAATTATCTGCTCACCAGAAACTGGGATAAAGGTTTTCAATCTTCAACCTTGGTTGGTCCTGCTGTTTCATGGAGTCAGGTGCATTGGAGTTATACGCATCTGGAATCCGGTGTGTCCCCTGATAGTATTTATCTGCAGGTGTACGGTAAGGCCACAACAGGTCAGGAAGTGTTGCTGATAGATACTATAGTTGATACTTCGGCTCCTGTAGACATCAGCAGTATCAGTGCCCAGCAATATCCGAATCTTCGTTTACGTGCTTACTTGCAGGATTCGCAAAACAGGACTCCTCCGCAGTTGGAGAAATGGCAGGTGTATTATTCACCGGTGCCTGAAGGTTCGCTGAATACAAATTATTATTCTTTCTTCAGTGATACACTGCAGGAAGGTGATCAGGTGAGCTTTAATATGGCTTTCGAAAATATCAGTAGTACCGATATGGATACATTGCTGGTGGATTACTATATCTATGATGCCAATAACGTTCGAAGGAATATCGCGAGTGTGCGGGTGAATAAAGATCTCCCGACAGGTGATACGGTTATGTGTGCAGTTTCATTCAGTACGATTTCGATGATTGGAAATAATACATTGTGGATCGAGGCTAATCCAAATAAGGATCAGCCGGAACAATACCAATTTAATAATATTACCAGTATTCCGTTTTATGTTACTTCCGATAAAACAAATCCATTGCTGGATGTGACCTTTGATGGAGTGCATATCCTGAATGGTGATATTATCTCTGCTAAACCAAATGTGCAGATCAGTCTGAAGGATGAAAATCGTTTCATTGCATTGAATGATACAGGTAATTTCCGTGTGAGTCTGAAATCACCTTCGGGTCAGTTGCGTTATTTGTACTTCGAGCCGGTGCAGGGTGTGAGTTCGAGTCCTGATTTGCTTTCATGGTCACCTGCGAGTCTGCCGTCGAATAGTTTTAAAATAAATTATAATCCGGAGCTGAAGGAAGATGGTGTTTATGAAATGTCAGTGCAGGCGACGGATGAATCAGGGAACCTTAGCGGCTTTAATGATTATAAAATTCAGTTTGAGGTGGTCAACAGAAGCACGATTACTGAGGTGGTGAACTATCCAAATCCGTTTAGTACTTCAACACGATTTGTGTTTGTGCTTACCGGTTCAGAAGTGCCTACCGATTTCCGGATTCAGATCATGACAGTAACTGGTAAAATTGTTCGTACGATCTTTAAAGATGAATTGGGACCTCTGCGCATTGGAAGAAATATCACCGATTTCGCCTGGGATGGAAAAGATGAATTCGGTGACCAGCTCGCGAATGGTGTTTATCTCTATCGTGTGTACACCGGCATCAATGGTTCTGAAATTGAAAAACGCGCTACCGTTGCCGATAATTACTTCAAGAAAGGCTGGGGTAAAATGTACCTGATGCGTTAATACTCTATTCTCGGTTTACGATATTTTGAATTCCGATAGATGGGATAAATCTTTCGCTATGATTATTCCATCTTCGGATGAAGCACTACCTTTTTTGTTGTGGTGAATGAAGCTTGTTGCTATTATTCATCAGCAATAAGTACAACATCTACTGCGCTAAACCAGCGACCGCAAAAAAAACATAATTAAGCATAATCCTCATAACGGATCAGCGGCCTTATCTTTCTCCGGTGAGTTTGGAGAAGGCAAGTGGTTTGGCAGTTACTTCGTCAAACTCCGCTCGTTTATTGAAAATATCAATAGCTACATAAATGGCTTCGCGTATGGAGGATTCACTGGCGATTCCTTTTCCTGCGATGTCATAAGCTGTTCCATGATCCGGTGATGTCCTTACAACAGGTAATCCTGCAGTGTAATTGACGCCGTTTTCAAAGGCCAGGGTTTTGAATGGAATGAGTCCCTGGTCATGATACATGGCTAATACAGCATCAAACTGTTTATGTTGTCCGGATCCGAAGAAGCCATCGCTGGGGTAGGGGCCGAATACAAATGTTCCTTTTTCGTAGAGTTCTTTAATCGCTGGAGCAATGATCTCTTTGTCTTCGTTGCCGATTACGCCATGGTCGCCGGCGTGCGGGTTCAGACTTAATACCGCTATTCTTGGCTTGCGAATACCGAAGTCGCGTTTGAGGGAAGTAACCATCAGCTTTACTTTTTGCTGAATCCGTTCCTTCGTAATCAAGGATGCCACTTTTGAAACAGGAACATGTCCGGTAACTAATGCAACGCGTAATTCACCGGATACTAAAAACATGAGGTAGTCGGTAGTGTTGAATGCACGAGCGAGGAATTCAGTATGTCCGGTAAATCCGCCTTCAGGTGCTATCGTATGTTTGTCGATAGGTGCAGTAACCAAAGCGTCGATATGTCCTGCTGCGAGATCAGTGGTGGCTGTTTGTAAAGCCTTCAATGCATACGGTCCGGTAACAGTAGAAGCAGTTCCGATTTCGAGTTTGATTTCTTCGTCCCAGCAATTGATGAGATTGACTTTACGTTGAATCACTTCGCTGATGTTCCGGATGGTATTGAAATTAAACTCCTGCATGTTTAATGCTTTACGGTGTGCAGAGATGACCTTGCTGCTGCCGTAAATTACAGGAGTGCATACCTGCGTAATCCGGTTGTCGGAAAGGGCTTTTATAACTACTTCCGGTCCGATGCCGTTTACATCTCCAATGCTGATTCCAATCCTTACTCTTCCTTCGTGCTCTGTGCTCATGGTGAATGTTGAGGTTACTGCTTTGTTTGGCGTATTGTGTCCTGAGATTTTTTCAGGTGTATTTTCGGTAATGCGTGAACGTTATTCGGTGATCTGTCGGAAGAATTCAAACATGAGTCGTACTCCTGTTCCTGTTCCGTTCTTTCCTCTGTAGCTATCGTTCGATTTGCTGAATGCAGGTGCTGCAATATCGAAGTGCATGTAGGGGTAATCAACGAATTGTTTGAGGAATCGTCCTGCTGTAATTGCTCCGGCTGATGGTCCGCCTACATTTTTCAGGTCAGCGATGTCAGATTTGATCAGATCGTCGTAATCTTCCCAGAATGGAAACTCTGCGAGACGCTCATGGACAGTGTTTCCACATTCATGTAAGCGTCGGCGTGTAGCTTCGTCAATATCTCCCATGCAAACAATTCCCTGTGGTCCGATGGCAGCTGCTGCCGCTCCGGTTAATGTGGAGAATTCCATTACCAGCGTTGGTGAATATCGTTTGGCATAATGCAATGCATCTGCAAGTATCAGTCGACCTTCTGCATCTGTGTTTAATACTTCTACTGTTTTACCACTCATCATCGTGATAACATCTCCGGGAACATAGGCATCTCCATCTGGACGATTATCTGTGGATGGTACAAGCGCAATTACATGCACAGGTACTTTGGCTTTCGCAAGCGCGTAGATAGTACCGGCTACCGTTGCGCCACCACCCATATCACATTTCATGTAGTCCATGGAATTTGGCGTCGGCTTCAAACTCATTCCACCGGTATCATATACCACACCTTTTCCAACCAGCACATACGGCTTTTTGTTGACCGCATTTTTTGGCTTCCATTCCATGATGGAAAAGGTCGGAGGTTGCGGACTTCCCAGGTTCACGGCCAATAATCCGCCCATTTTCAGCTGACGAATCGCTATTTTGTTCAAAACCTTTACCGAGAATCCGGCTTCTTTTCCCATTTTCTGGAACTGTCGGCTAAATTCTGTGGCATTAAGGAACGATTGCGGCTCATTGACCAGATCACGGGCCTTGAACACCGCTTCGTTCAGTATGTTTTGACGTTGGATATCTTTGTCAGTCAGACCTTTAACGTAGATCTGCAGCGTTTTTACCGTGTATTCTTCTTTTTTACGGTTGCTGCGATATTTTAAAAACTGGTAGCTGCTGAGTGCAAATCCTTCTGCAAAAGCCAGAGCAATGGCAGCATCTACCTCACCATTCAGCGTAACTGTTTCGTGCTTAGAGGCTTGGCAACGTGTAAAGAAAGTGCTTCCCGCTTTTCGGGCGTTTTCCAGACGGGCAGGCAACGATTTCTCACTTCCATCTGTCTGTTGAAGGTAAAGCATTCTGCTGTATTGGTTTACAGCGATAAACTTCTTATCAGCCTTCAGTTCTTGCTGAATATAGGCCCATTCCGCGCGGGAAAAGAGCTTTTCGGAGAGGGTACTCTTGTCGGAAAAGAGATGAATCTGATGTCCATCTTTACGAGGCGCTGACAGGCGCTTGAGTGTGATCTGCATAGAGTTGCGTAAATTTGAGCGGATGAAATTACTGAATGCCCCGTTCATCCTCAATGTTTATGCGAAAATGATATTAACTATTCGCCGACATTCAGGTTGTTAAGGCATAGAAGAACGAAGAAAATGAACAGCGACCTATTACTTCAAAGAGCATTGAATCTCGAATTCCTTTCAGCGAAGGAAGGGAAATTTCTCTTTGAACATGTGAATACCTCCGAATTAATGTTTGTGGGGAATGAACTCCGGAAGAAAAAGAAGTCCGATGGAAAAGTTACATGGATCATCGACCGGAACGTGAATACAACGAATGTATGTATTGCGAATTGTAAGTTTTGCAATTTCTATCGCATTCCCGGACACGAAGAAGCCTACATTACTACCATCGATCAGTACAAAACGAAGATCGAGGAAACTTTTCGTTTTGGCGGTGAGCAGCTTCTGTTGCAGGGTGGCCATCATCCGCAACTGGGATTGAAGTTTTATGCCGATCTCTTCAGTGAGTTGAAGCAGTTGTATCCGAAGTTGAAACTGCATGCACTCGGACCACCCGAGATTGCTCATATCTCAAAACTGGAAGGGAAGTCGCATACGCAGGTACTTGCTGCATTGCAGGAAGCCGGACTTGATTCCTTGCCCGGTGCAGGTGCGGAGATTCTGAATGATCGTGTTCGCCGTATGATCTCCAAAGGAAAATGTTCAGGTCGTGAATGGCTCGATGTGATGCGTGCGGCTCATCAGTTGAATATTACTACTTCGGGCACTATGATGTTCGGACATGTGGAAACAATCGATGAACGGTTTGAGCATCTTGTCTGGCTGCGGGAAGTGCAATCGGAAAAACCGGCGGATGCAAAAGGGTTCATTGCTTTTATTCCATGGCCGTTCCAGGATGAAGGTACAATGCTCCAACGTGTAAAGGGTATACGCAATACCGTTAGTAGCGATGAATATATCCGTATGATTGCAATCAGTCGCATCATGTTGCCGAATATTACCAATATCCAGGCTTCATGGCTCACAGTGGGTAAGGAAGTAGCGCAGGTTTGTCTTCACGCCGGTGCGAATGATTTTGGTTCGATTATGATTGAAGAGAATGTGGTGTCTGCTGCAGGTGCTCCTCACCGGTTTACCAGTCAGGGTATTCAGGATGCGATCCGCGAAGCCGGCTTTGTACCTCAGTTGCGGAATCAGCAATATGAGTACAGGGAATTACCGGCCTGGACAGAGCAACAGGTGATTACTTACTAAGTACAACAACAATTTCTAGTTCGCGTTTATATATGATGGTTCGTTTGACATTGAAAAATTTACTGCTGATCGGTTGCCTCTTATTGATGGTTATTCCGGCTTTGGCTACGCATAATCGTGCCGGTGAAATTACCTATGAGCGTTTGGGTACTTATACGTATAAGGTGAAGATCGTGACGTATACCAAGACCTCCAGTCCTGCCGATCGTCCCGAGCTGGAGTTCTGGTGGGGTGATGGTACACGCGATACCATTCCACGTTTAAGTATTGATTTCAATGTTGGTCCTGATATTCAACGGAACACTTATGTGGAGACGCACGTTTATCCGGGTAATGGAAGTTATATCATGTATTTCCTCGATGAGAACAGAAATGCGGCGGTTGTAAATATTCCGGGTTCTGTGAACATTCCATTTTATGTGCAGACACAGCTGATTATTTCGCCGGCCTATTCAACCAATTCTTCTCCGCAATTATTACAACCACCGATTGATGATGGTGTGGTGGGTGCGGTGTTCATACATAATCCGAATGCTTTCGATCCCGATGGAGATAGTCTCTCGTTTGAATTGGCAGAGTGTAAGGGCTTTGGTGGAAATCCGATCCCGACGTTTTTTTATCCTCCGGCCAGTAATTCATTCACACTTGATGCGGTGACAGGCGATCTTGTTTGGGATGAACCGATGACGGTTGGTGAATTCAATGTGGCGATGATCATTCGTGAGTGGAGAAATATTCCGGGTATTGGTACGCTGAATATCGGCTATGTGACCAGAGATATGCAAATTACCATTTATCCTCCGGTGAACGAACCTCCTGTCATTACAGGTGCAGTGGATACTTGCGTAGAGGCGGGCAATTTATTGGCATTTACAGTGACCGCTACTGATCCGAATCCGCTGGAGACGGTCACGATGTCAGCTACAGGTGGACCTTTTACTTTGTCGAGTAGTCCTGCGACCTTTACTTCAACTCCGTCACAAGGCGGCACTACCGGCGACTTCAACTGGAATACAACGTGTGCGCATGTCCGAAAAGCACCCTACACTGTTGTGTTTAAAGCAGAGGATAATAATTCGCAGGTGCAACTGGCGGATCTGAAATCGATTTTTATTACTGTCGTTGGACCCTCTCCGAAAAATCCATTGGCATCTCCTTTGGGAAATTCAATGGTGCTGACCTGGGATCAGAGTGCCTGCGCAGAAGCAGTAGGTTATCATATTTATCGCCGCGTTACAACGTATGGATTTATTCCGGGCTATTGTGAAACCGGTGTTCCTGCCTATACCGGCTATGTACGTATCGGATCATTGAATGGATTAACATCAACAACATTCACCGATGACAATGCAGGCGCTGGTCTGGCTCCTGCAGTGGAGTATTGTTATATGGTGACTGCGTTTTATCCGGATGGAGCAGAGAGTTATGCTTCTGTGGAGTTTTGTAACCGCCTCAACCGTGATGTTCCTGTGATTACCAATGTGGATGTGAATGTTACCGATGCAGCAGCCGGTGAGATATATGTAGCGTGGGGAAAGCCAACACAACTGGATCCTGTACAGACTCCCGGTCCTTATCGTTATGTATTGCAACGCGCCAGCGGTAGCGGAGCCTTCACAGATGTGGTTACAAAAACCAATCTCGATGATACCACCTACACAGATGTGAATTTAAATACTTCGGGGGTGCAGTACCGTTATAGAGTAGAATTCTGGAATGATACACCCGGTAATGTGTTCCGGATTGGATTTACGCAAGAAGCCTACAGTGTGTTTTTAAATATCGCTCCCGGTGATGAAAAAAATAATCTGAGCTGGGCAGTAAATGTTCCATGGACGAATAACTACTACGTCATCTACCGTGAAAATACCTTAGGAGTGTTTGATTCCATCGACTTTACGAATACTGTTTCCTATGTCGATGATTCGCTGGTGAATGGTCAGTCGTATTGTTATTATATCAAAAGTGTTGGAGCATATCAGGATACCGGACTGGTAAATCCTATTATCAATAAATCGCAGGAGTTTTGCAGCACACCGGTCGACAATGAACCGCCATGCCCACCCTTACTGGCGAATGGACCTAATTGTCCGGCCCTGCAGGATACACTTTCGTGGACCAACTACGACTCCTGCGCGTTTGATGTAGCCACGTATGAAATATACTATGCAGCTCCGGGAAGTACTGCTTATTCCTTAATAGCAACTGTTCCTTATGGCAACTTCAGTTATCTGTATAATGGAATTAGCTCCATAGCCGGATGTTATTATATCACCGCTACAGATACCGCAGGGAACACCAGTGATACAAGCAATATAGTTTGCACCGAGACATGTCCTCTTTATGAACTGCCCAATATCTTCACGCCGGATGGTAACTCTATTAACGATCTCTATCATCCAATCACTCCATACAGAGATGTAAAAGATGTAGAGATGACCATCTTCAACAGATGGGGAGATATTGTATTCGAAACCACTGATGCTGCCATTAACTGGAACGGAAAACGAAACAATGACGGACAAGAAAATCCCGAAGGAGTTTATTTTTACGTATGCAAAGTAAATGAGTTAAGTCTCAGCGGAGAAACAACACAACGGATTCTCAAAGGAATCATCCATCTCTACCGCGGCGAACAGGTGAAATAAAATGTTCCGCTGAGAAGTAGTTGCAGGATTCCTGAGTCTTATCAGTATAAAACAAATTGCCAAGTAGCCGGATTTTGTAATTTTATCCGGTAAATCTACATGATGAAAACAGTAGGGATTATTCCCGCCCGATACGCATCCACCCGGTTTCCCGGAAAGCCATTGGCAATGATCGCCGGTGTGTCCATGATTGAACGCGTTTACCGGCAGGCACTCAAAGCCGGATCGTTGAAGAAGGTAATCGTTGCCACCGATGATCAGCGGATAGCCGATGCCGTTAGTGCGTTTGGCGGAGAAGTAATCATGACCAGCAGTGAACATCCATCCGGCACCGACCGTTGTGCAGAAGTATTATCGCAGTTAAACGGAGCGTTTGATGCAGTTGTCAATATACAGGGTGATGAGCCATTTATTCACCCCGGACAAATCGATCTTGTTTGCGGGGCCCTGGCCGAAGATCAGGTACAGATTGCCACACTCGTCAAAAAAATTTCCACCATCACCGAATTAACCAATCCCAACTCACCTAAAGTAGTACTTGGAGCCAACGGAGATGCCTTGTATTTCTCCCGACAGCCCATTCCATTTTTCAAAGGAGCGGAAATCGAAGAATGGATAACACATCATTGTTACTATAAACATATTGGCATTTACGGATACCGCGCCGATGTACTTCCCCGCCTCACCCGCCTCACACCCGGCAAACTGGAAAAAGCAGAATCACTGGAACAACTCCGATGGCTCGAACACGGCTTCCGCATCCGCACACGTATCACCGAACTCGAAACCATCGCCGTTGATACGCCAGCTGACATGAAAGCAGCTGAGGAGTATATTCAGTCTACCCCTTAAATTATTTCTTGATTGATGCCCCGTCAGCATTCGCCTTGCGAACACTGACGGGGTGTGATTTTCGTGACCGCGAAGTAGAGCCATGAGAGGTACTTTACTAGCAAAGTGCCTCTCATGGCACACTTCTCGGCACGGTTAGAAACATGTTTCGCCCTGAAGTGTGCCTTGGAACAGTAAAAAGTTGCTGTTTCAAGGTTCTACTTCAGGGGATGATTTTTTGAGGTAGCTGAGAGGGATGTGATTGATGGATGTGATGGGGTTGGGGGCCCCGCGCTCACCGCGCCTTCTCCGCGCTCCCCGCGTTTAAGTCTCCACGTGTACATAGAACTAGTATATCCCCGTCTTACCTTCACTTTCTGCCTGAAATTTGACTTTCGGTTCCGAATCAACTATCTTAGCACCGTCAGAACGACTAAATGTCAAGAATTAACCTCTATATCAGCGAGTTACTATTCCTCAACGACTGTGTGATTATCCCCGGTCTTGGCGGATTTGTGGCCAATACGCGTTCTGCTTTTTTGAACCCTGCTCAACATACTTTTACTCCTCCTTCCCGTCGTGTAGCTTTTAATGCCAGTTTACGGACAAATGATGGTCTCTTGGCTCATCATGTGTCTCGTCGTCAGGGTATTAGCTATGGAGAGGCACTTGCCGAGGTGAAGGTTTGGGTGGATGATTTGGTGGCGCGTTTGCATGCCGGGGAGCAGATTTGGCTCGATAAAATCGGTTCGCTGGTTTTTGATGCCGAAAACCGTATTCAGTTTGAACCGGATCTGACAGAGAATTACCTGACTGATTCCTTTGGTTTGGTGAGCATTCATTCACCTGCCATCCGTCGTGATGAACAACCGGCGAAGGTGAAGAAACTGATTCCGGTAAAAGAGAAGAAAAAGCGTCAGGGATGGAAGTTGTTGGAGTTAATTCCGGCGGCGGCTGTTCTGGCTATTCTTGCGTTCAATCCGAATGTGATTAAAGTGTTGAATTCGGAATTGGCGAATATCGTTCCGCTGAAGGAAATATTTTCTGAACCTGTTGTGCGTTATTCCGGTGTGAAGGAAAATCCTAAACCCGATTTTGAAATTCCTGCTGCAACTGAGTCCGTTTTACCGGCACCTGTGGATACTACACCTGCTGTGATTGAAGAAGTTCCGGTGGAAGTAACTCCGGTTGATTCTACACATGTGGCTGCTGCTCCGGTAGAAGTGGAAGCCGCTCCGGTGAAGCCTAACGGTAACGGAGCTACGTTCTATATCATCGGTGGCTGTTTCCGCTCTGAAGAGAATGCAAAAAAATTACTGGAAGAAGCAGATTTGCTCGGTTATGAGGCGCAGCTTCTCGGTAAAAATGATAAAGGTCTGCATGTAGTGAGTCTTTTTGCCGGTAATGATATGGCGAAAGTGCAGAGTCAGCTGGAAGAGATCAAGGCGAATTTTGAGAAGGGCGCCTGGGTGATGGTTAAATAATCCTGTCGATTTATTGTTGATACTGTCTCCGGTTTTCCGGACTCAATACATCGTGACTGTAATTCGTATGTCTGCATTTCTTCCTTTGTCGTCGGTGCAGGAAATTTTTGTGTTGCCTGCATGTGGTGCGAAGAAACATTTATCTCCGGCGGGAATCGTTTTGTAAAACTGGTCGTTGATGAACCAGGTAATAGTGGTGACATCTCCCGATACTGCAGCACTTAGTTCGAGTGGTCGTGGGTCTTCTTTCTCGAGCAGATATTCTTCGCCTTCTTTTAAACTTAAGATGCGTGGTTTGTTGCCTTCAAATAATCGTGTGCAATTCGGATTGTGTGGTGGTGGTATCTTCACCGGTAATCCTTGTTCACGATAGTAACGAAGTACTTCTGCGGGTGGGTTTTCATAGATGCCCCGTTTGTATCCTGTCTCCGGCAGGCAATGTGTGCAGTAGGAAATCTTCTCCGCCGGGTCTGTTTTGAATTCGGCGAGATGGTCGCATACTTCGGTGCTGCTTACACCGGGTAGATAAGCGTCGATGATTTTTTCGCTGCAGTGTTCGCCGGGTATGCGGCCACTTTGCGGACATATATACCGATAGTCGAGTTCGCGTGTTGGCTGAAACCAGCCTTGTGTGGAGTTGTAGTCGATGCTGTTGAATAACTGGAACAGCAATGGTGTGGCCATGTCAGCGCCGGTGAGTTCGGGAATTCCCTTGCCATCAAAATTTCCGATCCATACACCTACAGTATAACGTTTGTTGTATCCGATGGCCCATGCGTCGCGTCGTCCGTAGGATGTTCCCGTTTTCCATGCGATGCGGGGGACGTGTAAGCTGCTCTCAAATAAGTTGGGTAGATCTGGCCGGTCGCGTCGGGTGAGAATACTGCTGAGTATGTAAGCGGCGGTTGGACTGATAATCTTTTTCTTTAATGTAGCAGGTATTTTTCCATGCGTATAACGGATAGGCATATACGAACCTTCCCGCGCAAAGCAGGTGTAGAGGGTGGTGAGCTCTTCGAGTGTGTTTCCGCAGCCGCCGAGGATGGTGCTGAGTCCAAGTCCGGGTTGTTGGCGGAGACTATAACATCCTGCGTCGAGTAATCGCTGGCGGAATACAGGTACGGTGATCTTTTCGAGAAGAACGACTGCTGGTATGTTCAGTGAGGAGGAGAGCGCATCTTCGGCACTGACTTGTCCGTGAAATTTACGGTCGAAGTTTTCCGGACTATACCCGTCATAGTGTACCGGCACATCCGCGAGTTTTGTTTTTGGTGTGATTACTCCTGCATCAAATGCCATGGCATACACGAGTGGTTTCAATGTACTGCCGGGTGACCGGATGGCGGTAATTCCGTCTACTTGTCCCGAGTGAAAATAGTCCGCGTAGTCCTGACTTCCGACATATGCTACTACTTCCAGTGTATTGTTGTCAATGATGAGTATTGAGCCATTATGAATGCCGATGTTGCTTAAGCGTCGCAGATGATTGTAGCAAAGCTGCTGTGCTTTCTCTTGAATTTCAGATTTGATTGTTGTGTAGATGGCATCTCCGGCTCCGTTGCGGATTAATCGTCTGCTGAGATGTGGGGCCCGCTGCTGAAGCGCCGTTCGTTTCATTTCGATGGGCTCCTGTATGGCTTCGAGATAATCGTTTTTCTGGATGATTCCTTCCTGATACAATTGCAATAACCATCGGTTTCGTTCAGTGAGCAGTTTTTTGTTTCCTTCGCCGGGCCGGAGAGAGGAGGGGCGGTTGGGGATGATAGTAAGAGTGACAGCTTCGGCGGGACTTAATAACGCTGGTGCCTTACCGAAATAGAGCAACGATGCGGCCGTGACTCCTTCGATGTTACTGCCATAAGGTGTGAGCGAAAGATAATAGCCTAGGATTTCATTCTTGGAGTAATGAAGCTCCAGTTGAAATGCGCGGAATGATTCAAGTAATTTGCTGAATATGGTTCTTGGTCTCGGTTCAAGCAACCGTACTACCTGCATGGTGATGGTAGATGCTCCCGATGTACGTCGGCCGGTAGTGAGGTTGTTGTAAGCGGCCCGAAGCATGGCAATTGGATTGACGCCGGGATGGTAGTAGAAGTATTTATCTTCCTTGGCAATGAAGGTGCGCAACAAGAGCGTGTCGACCTGCTCTGTGCTGCAACGCATGCGCCATTTTTCATCCTTACTTAAAAATGTGTTGAGGATCTTTCGATCACGGTCGTACACCACCGTTGACCAATGAGGTGCAGGGTTGAAGGGAAAACTGATATCTACTACCGCAAATACAATGGCAAAGATTGCCAGCGATAGCAGTGTTCTTCGGACCAGTGTAGACATGTTCAGGTTGATGGAGTTTGCAGGATGTAGAGTGTTGTTTGGCTCTACATCCTGCTGTTTCCGTTATTCTTTTACGAGAATTCTGCCGGCTCCGTGGATGGAATGATACTCGCCGCTGTACATGGCATCAGCACTTACCGGACCCATCACGTAATTGCCGGGACTCACCGCTCTTACCACATAATAATAATACTGTGGTTGTGCGGAGAGTGAGGTGTAAAGGTTGATGCGGTCGTCGCGCATGTCGATGTGTTCTGTTCCGGAATTATTCTTGATCCAGTCGAGGTCAGGGATACTGCTGATGCGCGGATTTTCAATTTCGAATCCTGCAGGTAACATGTCGGTGACTACAATATTCTCAATGAAAGTACGACTTAAGTTCTCCAGTGAAATGCGCACAACAATGAGATCGTTTTGCTTGAATACATTGCCTTGAATCTCGCTGCCATTGCGATTGAAGAATGTTTTACGGACCCTGATGTTTGCATCTTCCGGTTTGAAACTTCCATCAACGGTGAGTCCTTCGCTTTTCCAGAAGTAGTAGAGTTGTCCGCTGCCCTTCGTGGTGAAATTGACTTTCGTATTTACCAGTTCCTTCCGGATGGTGAGATCCTTTCCGTCGAAGTTGAATGATTTCCCGCCGGAAGTAACTAGTGTAGCAGTGACGGTGCTTTGTTGTGTGAGTCGACTGAATTTACCGAGTGCGAGGAAACTAATGGCGCGCTCTTGTGTACTCATCCAGTTGCGTTTTGAAATTTCAGTACTTAGTTGTCGTACCATAATACCAACTTGTGCATTGTCGGGGTCGTGGGTGAGGAGTGAATTCAAAGCCATCGATAAATCACGTACATAGCTATAGAAACTTCCTCCGGTTGCATTGCCTGATTTTTCACCTTCAAATGCTTTGGGGAGTAAATCGTCGTATGTTCTCCGGTCGCCTATCGCTAAATAAGTGGTTGCAAGCAGGTATTTGGAGTCGAGGCAAAGATCGTTGAACCGTGAACGGTAATAATTCATGGTGCTTCGGTCGGCTTTGTTGTTTATTGCAAGTACATAGAGCGAATAGAAGATATCTTTTGCAGGAATTTTCTTATTCGTGTATGTTTTGTCGCTCGCCCAGTACCAGTAATCTTCAGTGTTCTTTTTCCGAGATTCGTTGCGCAGATAGTTGAGTAATTTTTCCTTGCTGCTTTCATTTACTTCGAATCCTGCTTTTGATGCTTCAGTGAGGAAGTGTGCTGCGTAAGCACTGATCCAGGTGTTGGTACTACTTTGTCCGGGCCAAGTGACAATTCCTCCGCTATAATGTTGCATGCTTTGGATTTTGGTGATGGCAGCCTGTACATTGGTTTTGGTCTGTACAACATAGCCCGGTTTATTTTTCAGACTCTTCACCAGATCTCCGTAATAAATCTGTGGGAAGGCAATGCTGATGGTTTGTTCAGCGCAACCATGGGGATAGTCGAGCAGATAACTGAGCTGATCTGCGAAACTTACCAGCGGTGAACGACTGATAATCAATTCCGCTTCCGCAGTTGATGGAATGAATCCGAAGTTAAAATCTACAGCGCCACTTTGTCCTCCTTTTATAGCTCCACTTCCATTACGCACCTGTAAACTTGCAGGTGGACGAACAGTGAGAGCCGTTTTTTCCGAATAGGTTTCTTTTCCATTGATGACCTGAACATTAAAGCTGCCTTCACCTGTTCCGGATGGTGCTGCAATTTTATAAACCATTCGTTGTTCTTGTCCGGGATTTAACTGAATCCTTTCGCCGGCACCGTTCGTGATTTTAATAGCACCTGTTGCACTTGCTTTGATACTTGCGTCGATGCGTTTGTTCGTTGTATTGGTGAAGGTGACCGGAACACTAATGGTATCTCCCGGACTCGTAAACCGTGGAAGTGCACTGCTGATCACAACAGGATCTGCTACTTTCATGTGTGCTTCCGCTGATCCGAATGCTCCATCTTTATATGCGACAGCCATCACCCGCAGATCTCCGCTGAAAGAAGGAATATCCATTTGGTAAGTTGCGATACCTTGTGCGTTGGTATGTAATTGTCCGCTCCAGGCAGTGATCAGCTTTACTCTTTTATTGGTAATCGGATTCACACGCTTCGCCAGATCATAACCATCTCCACCGGTGCTGGATCTCCGCATCTTTAATTCCGGTAAGAGATAAAGATAGAGATCATATCCGTCCACCATCAATGCTTTTTTCTGGTAGAAGAATTTATATGGATCCGGAGTTTCTGTATTCCTGATCTGCAGAATTCCCTCGTCTACTACCGCAATGGTGACTTCAATATCGCTGGAAGGTTTGGTCTTGACAGTAATTTGCTGTTTCGTATTTGCTCTCGATTTCTCTGCGGCAACAATGGTGAGCGGAAGTTGATTGTTTTTTTCTTCTACCATCACCGGTGCTACACCATGTGCTACAGTCAGGGGAATACTCCCATCATCTACTTTTCGGAACAGCGTGGCCGTTATATAGATATTCGGCAGGAACTCACCGTCAATAGGAAGTTGGAGTTCAGCTGCTTTTTTATCTGTGTTGAGCGTGTAGTAACGGATGACTTCCTGTTGTTCTACAGTGATCAATAAGCGTCCGTTGAATGGTGTTTTAAAGAGGACTTTTGCTTTTTCTCCGGGTTGATAGGAAGTTTTGTCAGTGGTAATGTCGATGGTTCCTTCTGTGTTTACTGCGAAGGCTGTTGATCCGGTATATCCCCATCCGTACGCATAGAACTGCTCTTCCACATAGCGATCAGATCCAGGTAAACTCAATCGCACAAGATATTCTCCTGATTCCGTTGGCGTGAATGGGGTGACAAGTTCTTTGTTGCCCAGATTAACCTGACGATCCTGTAATATTTTTTCCTGTCGCTGTGAGATGTAATGCAGGCGATCACCATAACTTCTGCTGAGGATGTTCTGGTAGTTTACTTTGATGATCTGCATTCTTGCGGTGGATGGAGCTGGTTGTCCGGCACTGTTGAGTGAAATCATGCCAAGCTGCATAGATTGTCCAACACCGGCATAATATTCACTTGTCTTTAATCCATAATAATATTTCTGCGTCTCGACATTGAATACTACACTGCGGTTGACAGGTCGCCCTGTTTCATCAAATACAGTGACGAATCCACTCCCTTGCAGTTTTCCTGTTTCACGGTACAACGGATCCAGATACATCGAAGCCGAGAATTCTCCATTTGCAGAAGTGGTTCCTTCTTTGAACACAGATGGGAAACCTACATTATCAATTCCCCGGATGTAGAAATTGAAACTTTCATATCCTTTGGGTTGGAAGGCCACTTTATTGAGGTTAAACTGTACTTCGTATTTTCTATTGACAGCAGGTGTTCCAAACAGATTGGCGGCACTTCCTTTCAGTTGAACAGAATCTCCCAGGATATAATCGGTTTTATTGGTGTTTACTTTCACAGCGATCCTGTCGGGCATAAATTCTTCAACGCTGATGTTTTTACTGTTCAGCAATACATCGTTGGCGGTGTAGAGTTCCACCGTGTAGGTTCCTGTTGCTGTTCCGGCGGGTAGAATGAAATCCTGAGCGGAAGCGCCTTGTGCGTTTAACGTTTTGCGTTGAACACTTAATTCACGGCCATTGGGTTGCAACAGACGAATTTTTACCGGTACAGCCTTGAGTGGTTTCCAGTTTCGTGTCCTGGCGATGATATTGGTGTGAATGGTTTCTCCCGGACGATATAATTCACGGTCGCCATATATGAAGGCCATGTATCCGGTTGAGTTGTCGCGATATCCTCCGGTTTCAAAGCGGCTGGTCTCTACCCTGGTGTCGGAAAGCAGCATGTAGTTGAAGTCGTTGCCGCTTCTTGCAGTGATGAGTGCCGGACGAAATGCACTGTATTTATCTTTTAAACCTTTAAAGTTCACCACTCCATCACCGTTAGTAGTACCTGTAAACAGCACCTGGTTATTAGAGGAGATGATATTGATGGTTACTTTTTGCATCGGAGTCGCTTCTTTCACCGAATTAGCGAATACATATACTTCATTTTCTCCGCTGCGTGCGATGAGTCCGATGTCCGATACCGAAACCATCTTACTGGCTTTGATCCACTGGTTCTCGGAAGACCTCGCGGTGATCAGGTAAATCCCTCTGAACGGCACATCGTCCTGAAAGTCGAGGCTGAGCAGACTCATGCCATTCTGTTTGGGAAGATCTTTGGAGGAGTATTCCTGATCGAGGATGCGGTTGCCAAAGCGGTCGAGATCATAGTCGTTGTAGCTGAATACACTCGATTCTTCGTCTTCGTACCAGTCGTTGTAGCGGTTGTTCTGCATAAAGGCGAGGATGTTGTTCTCGTAGATTTTATGCACCGAAACTTTTACTTTGGGCATGTTTACAATTTGCAATGCTACTTTTCGGCTACCCTTCGACGTTAGATACATTCCTTTCGAATGCACAAAGGTGATTCCCGGCTCCTGTTCTCCGAAGTTTACGGTGGCGAAGTAGTCATTTTCCAGACTGCCTCCCAATAATCCCTGAATCTTATTGCTGATTGCCAGCTCGTAGGCCGATCCTGCAGTGAATCCTCCGCGGAGAAGAATGCCGGACTCCAGCGTTTCTACGCGATAGACAATGGTGGGTTCTATTTTGATGAGCTTCTCGATATCGGCCATCAGGACAGGCTGATTGGTAAATATGCGAATGATGCCCTCGCCGTTTTCAAAATCTGTTTCAGTTCCTGTTATCTCCAGGTTCGTTATCGGATATAAGTCCCCTTCAAATTTGAGTGCTGGTGCACCATTGTTACATTCAGTACACTTGAGTCCTTTAGCGATGTTAATAGAGTACTTTCCTTTTCCGGCATCTGAACGATTCAATCCTTCGGCCTGTACCTGAATATTGGTCGATACATTTTGCTCAGGAACGGTGAATTGAACCTTTTTGCCGTTCACTTCGCCGGTAATTGCAGCGGCCAGGACAGAAGGATCTACATCATAATTGAAATTGATAGAAGCATGAAAAGTTAGCAGCTCGTTCGATGTATTGCTGAGTGTCCACCAGGTTTGTACGGCACCAATCGCCAGGTCGGGAGTCCGAAAGGATAATGTTGTTGCATCCAGACTCAATTGTCCACGCGTAAATTTCAGCAAAGCGGTCGATAAATGAACTTTGTAGGAGGTGGCAGGTTTAAATCCCGCAGCCGGACTAAAAACCAATTGCCGCGCTGAATTCCATTTAAACATACCCTTCACTTCCGGCTGGATACTCATATAAGCACTCGAGTCCCATTTCCCGAACACGCTATCCGGGGCCAGGTCGTGGCTAAAGTCGAAAACAAGGTTCTGAAGGACATCAACCGTATCGCCCAGGTTGGAGTCGGATACACTGACATGGTTACGATTGGTACAGGATACAGCAAACAGGATCAGGCAAATGCCTAAGCCGGACAGGAAGGATTTCATGGTGAGGTGGAGATTTCGTGATTAACGCAAAAGAATGAAACTTTATATGTTGGTGTAAAAATAATTTTTAATGGGGATAATGGGAGGTCTGCATTTCCCAATTTCCATGAAATGCACTGAACCTGCCAAAGTTAATGGTGTTTTTGCTGAAAATGCCGGATATGATAACCTCGTCATATGCCAAGCCCTGATTTTTGTCAATTCCTACTGTAACCTAAGTTACCGTGTCAGGTGATTTATTTATCGGATATTTGCATCGTTAATCCTGCCTGCCATGTTTGCGAAACTGCAAAGTTCTCTGTTCCACAAGTGTCCACGTTGTCTTGAGGGCGATATGTATCCGGATATGAATCCCTATCATCTGAAGGAAACATCTCACATGCACTCACATTGTCCGAAGTGTGAACTGAACTTTCAACCGGAGCCCGGATATTTTTATGGGGCGATGTATGTGAGTTATGCCTTTACCGTGGCGATTTCTGTGGCGGTGTTTATTGCAGATTATCTCTTCTTCTGGGAGCATGGAACATTATTTTTTATTGTGTTCCTGAGTGTGGTGCTGGCATTGTGCGCGCCGTATACTTTCAGAACAAGCAGAGCAATCTGGTTAAATTTCTTCAATAAGTTCAATCCCGAGCTTCGTAAAAAAGTGCTCGAAGGGAAGGATTTGAAGATGGAAGTTTAACGCGCTAAAAAGGTGCAGGTGTAGTCGATAGTTTCGTCGACGGAGCGAAAGGTAAATCCCGTTTTTATTAGCTTGTCAGATTTATAATGAAAACAACTGTTGGCCGATCTTGCGGTTTCTTTTGTGATGAATGGTTTTGATCCTGTCACCATGCAGCGGATTTTCTCCAGCGGCCATACAATCGATGACATCCATGAGGATACTTTCACTGATGGTGCTTTTACGCCAAGTCTTGCAGCGATTTTATCAAAGAGTGTTTTGAAGGAGATGTTTTCTGCACTGATTATATATCGTTCTCCGGTGATAGATTGCTTGTGAAGATGAAGTAAAGCGGCACTAACGTCACGCACATCCGTAAATCCGCTGATCCCTTCTGTGTAAAAAGGAAATCCGGTTTTTACTTTGTGAAAGAGTGCTGCACTTCCTTTTTTCCAGTCGCCGGGTCCCAGTACGATGGAAGGGTTTACGATGACAGCCGGTAATCCTTCTGCGATTCCTCTCCACACTTCCCGCTCAGCTCCGTATTTGCTGATGGCGTAACGGCTGGGATTTGTTGCAGATTCCCAATGTGCATTTTCATCGAGATATTGTTCTCCGCTTTTACGGCCAAGTGTAGCCACCGAACTAACGTGTGCGAAGTACCGAAAATCCGGTAAGTCAAGGCATAAGTTAACAAGATTCGCAGTACCGTCTATGTTTGTCTTCTCCATCAGCGCCGCTTCTTCCGGTATAAATGAGATCATGGCAGCACAGTGATACACGGTATCTATTCCTTGTAATGCTTCTTCAAGTGCCAGCAGGTCGAGGAGATCGGCTTCTACCCATTCGATTTTATTACGTAGTTCTGGAATGGACGAAAAGTAAAGTTCAAAAATCTGCATCGACGATCCGGCGCGTTTGAGTGCACGTACCTGTTTTCCTTCCCTGGCCAGATCACTGAGCAGGCAGGCGCCAATCATGCCGGTTCCTCCGGTTACTAAAATCATAGGGGCGAAGATAAAACATTCAGGTCGAGGTGAGGGCGCTGAACAGCTGCTGACTATTTCCGTTGTCACCTGCATTTTATCTCCTGTATTTAGTAATTTCGTTGCCGTTTCCGGAGCTAACCGATGGCCGGTGCTTCTCTGTAAACAGAAATAATCAGCTTGTAATCAACTATGTCTCAATCTGCTACAACCAAACTGAATTTTATTGAAGAATTGCGCTGGAGAGGAATGCTTCAGGATATCATGCCCGGAACAGAGGAACTTCTGTCGAAAGGTCCGGTGCGGGGTTATATCGGCTTCGACCCGACTTCGGATTCGTTGGGCGTGGGGAACCTCGTGCAGGTGATGATTTTATTGCATTTTCAGCGTTGCGGTCATCAGCCTGTCGCCCTGGTAGGTGGTGCAACCGGAATGGTGGGTGATCCTTCGGGTAAATCGGCGGAGAGGAATCTCCTGAGTGAGGAAATATTGCAGCAGAATCTCGCGGGACAAAAAAAGCAACTGGAAAAATTTCTCGATTTTACTGCGGGTCCGGGACAAGCTATGCTGGTGAATAACTACGATTGGTTTAAAGAATTTTCGTTTCTTGATTTTATCCGTGATGTGGGCAAACATATTACGGTGAATTATATGATGGCGAAGGATAGTGTGCAGAAGCGTCTTGAAACCGGTCTTTCGTTTACTGAATTTACTTATCAGCTGGTGCAGGGATATGATTTCTATTATCTCTGGAAAAACCATGGACTCCAATTGCAGATGGGTGGTTCCGATCAATGGGGAAATATTACTACCGGTACGGAATTAATTCGTCGCATGGATGGTGGTGAGGCTTTCGCGCTGACAACTCCGCTGATCAAAAAAGCAGACGGAACGAAATTCGGAAAAACAGAGAGCGGAAATATCTGGCTCGATCCGAAGAAAACATCTCCGTATAAATTTTATCAGTTCTGGTTGAATAGCTCGGATGAGGATAGCAAAAATTACATCCGCATTTTTACAACCATGACTCGTGAAGCTGTTGAAGCACTGGAAGCAGAACATCAGGCAGCTCCGCATCTTCGTTTGTTGCAGAAGGCGATTGCGAAGGAAGTAACGATTCGCGTGCATAGTGAAGCAGATTACAATGCTGCTGTGGAAGCCTCTGAAATTTTATTCGGTAACGCTCCAACAGAAGCATTGAGTCGTCTCGATGAAGATACATTGCTGAGTGTGTTCGAAGGTGTTCCGCAAGTGACCATTTCCCGTGCTGAATTCGAAGCCGGTATTCCGGTACTCGATCTGCTGGCGGATAAATCATCTATCTTCCCATCGCGTGGTGAAGCACGTAAGCTGATTCAAAGCGGTGGAGTAAGTGTGAATAAACAAAAGCTTGCTGATCCGAATGCCGTGCAATCGATGGAGGGAATGCTACAGGGTAAATATCTCCTCGTGCAAAAAGGAAAGAAAAATTATTATCTGATTATCTGCGGAGCTTAATTCCAACGCAGTTGAATAGTGAAATCTCTTAATCATGTCTCCACAACGCAGAGTAATTATTGTGATGTTATCGGTTGGTGCCGGTTCTTTTTTATCGTATCTTCTTTACAAAGCCCGTCGCGGTGGTGCTGAACTGACGACTCAGGATCAACATGTCTTGCTCACAAATATGATTTTTTCAGTGGGTATTATTCTGGGTGTCGGATTTATGTTCCTCTGGAAAAAGAAGAAGGATCTTTGATTGCTGATCATCGTACTGTTTTAAATATTTCACATCATGGAACGAGTCCCGAATGAACTGATTCATGCTACGTCGCCGTATTTGTTGCAGCATGCTTATAATCCTGTGAACTGGTATCCCTGGGGCGAAGAGGCGCTGAAGAAAGCACGTGATGAAAATAAACTCCTGATCATTAGTGTGGGTTATTCTTCCTGTCACTGGTGTCATGTGATGGAGCACGAGAGTTTTGAGGATGTGGAAGTGGCAACGGTGATGAATAAATCATTCGTTTGTATTAAAGTGGATCGTGAGGAGCGTCCCGATATTGATCAGATTTATATGGATGCAGTGCAACTGATGACGGGTCGTGGTGGCTGGCCATTGAACGTGATTGCACTTCCTGATCAGCGTCCGCTCTATGGTGGTACTTATTTTCCGAAGGAGCAGTGGCGCGAAACGTTGTTGCAACTCGCCGCTGTGTTTAGAAATGATCCGGCGAAGTGTGATCAGTATGCTTCCGAACTGACAGCCGGTGTGCAGAAGCTGGGTAAAATTATTGTTCCTCCTGATGATGCGGATAGAATGTATCCTGATCATGCTGCCATGCTGGATCGCTGGTCGAAGCAATGGGATCGGGAGGAAGGTGGAATGTTGCGTGCGCCGAAGTTTCCAATGCCGGATAGCTATCGTTATCTGCTGGCTGCCGGTGTTTCGCTGAAGAATAGGGAGGCGGAGGAGCATGCGATTCTGACCTTGCGTAAAATGGCCGAAGGTGGAATTTATGATCAGCTGGGTGGTGGCTTTGCGCGCTATAGTACGGATATGATCTGGAAGGTGCCGCATTTTGAGAAGATGTTATACGATAATGCGCAGTTGATTTCGTTGTATGCGGAGGCGTTTAAGCGATGTAGATTGCCTTTGTTTCGTGAGGTGGTGCAACGTACTGTTTCCTTTTTGCAACGGGAGATGTTGTCGCCGGCAGGTGGATTTTATTCGGCGCTGGATGCAGATAGTGAAGGTGTGGAAGGGAAGTTCTATTGCTGGAATCTCGATGAGGTGAATGCTTTGTTGAAGGAGGATGCGGCGCTGGCGATGGATTATTTTGAATTGAATGAGAAAGGATACTGGGAGCATGATTTCTATATTCCCTTGCAGACATCTTCTCCTGAAAAAGTAGCGGAGAAATATGGTCTTACGTTGTCAGAGCTCGATGCGAAAATAAATTCGTTGCGTGAGTTGTTGTTCAATGCTCGTGCGTCTCGTGTGCGTCCCGGATTGGATGATAAAATTCTCTGCTCATGGAATGCACTTTGTATTACGGGACTCACTGATGCTTTCGCGGCCTTTGGTGATCCTTTGTACCTGGAGCTGGCAAAGAAGAATGCTGCCTTTGTTTTGAAGTATTTTGTGACGAAAGATTTTCATTTATTGCATACCGCGAAGGACACCTCTGCCGGTGTGCAGGCAACGATCTCCGGTTTTATGGATGATTATGCAACGGTGATTGAGTCGTTCCTTCAATTGCATGTGCATGCGCCGGAAATGGATTTATTGTCTGCGGCGAAAAAAATAGCCGCGACAGCTATCCGTGAATTCGGCGATGAGCAAACCGGATTTTTCTGGTTTACTGCGCAGTCTGCCGAACAATTGATCGCCCGGAAGATGGAGGTGCAGGATAATGTGATCTCTTCGTCGAATGCCATCATGATGCATAATCTGCTGCGGCTTGCCCGTTTGACGGATGATGTGTCGGAAATGGACCGTGTGCGGTCTTGTCTGCGTGCGGTGAAGGAGGATGTCCTGAAAGCGACAGCCTGGTATAGCCGCTGGGCGAGGGTGTACCTTGAAATGGAGCTCGGGACAGAGGTGGAAGTATATGGTGAGGATGGTGGTCCGCTGATTCAGCAGCTTTTGACAAATTATGCGCCATTGTCCGTTTTTTCGCTCTATCAAACGCCCGATCACTCTGAAAAAAGCCGTGGTAGGTACCGCGCCGGGGAGACCCTGATCTACGTTTGTCGGGATAAAACCTGTCACGCGCCGGTCAGAACCGTCGATGAGGCCTTGTCTGCACTTTCAGTATAAAAAGGAAAGATTATATTTGAATCTCCAAATGAACTACATGAACAATAAAGTACGTACGCTGCTTGTCATTGCAGCATTGTCAATTACTGCCTGTAAAGGCCCGCAAAAGGAAGATAAGCCGATTGTTTTTATTGATCCTTTGCTGGAAAACAGAGATACTACGCTGAACCCTGGTGATGATTTCTTCAAATATGCCTGCGGGACATGGATGAAGAAGAATCCGATTCCTGAAACGGAGAAGTCGTGGGGAATATGGAGCATGGTGCAGGAAGAAACCTATAACAGAATGCGCCTGGTGAGTGAGGCTGCTGCGAAGGCGAAATCTTCGAATGGCAGCAATCAGCAGAAAATCGGTGATTTCTATTTTTCGGGTATGGATACCGTTAGTATTAATAAAAATGGAATTGCTCCGTTGGCGGAAGAGTTAAAACGTATTGATGGAATCATCGATATGCGTTCGCTGACTTCTACCATCGCGCTGCATCAGGCGTATGGTGTGGCGCCGTTGTTTGGTGCTCATATCTTCCAGGATGAGATGCGCAGTGAGCAGCAGGCCTTGCATTTTTATCAAGGTGGTATCGGTTTGCCTGATCGTGATTATTACTTCAATAACGATGCACGGACAATCAACATCCGTTTCGAATACCAGAAGCATCTGGAGGCGATGTTTAAGCTGATGGGTGATGATTCCCTGACAGCATCGAAGAATGCAGCTACTGTATTTAAAATAGAATCGAGTCTGGCGAAAGCTTCCCGTAAACTGGAGGCGCTGCGTGATCCGTATCTGAACTATAATAAAATGCAGATTACCGGTTTGAAGGCTTTAACTCCTTCTATCGATTGGCAGATGATGCTGGAAGGTATGCATGTGTTTGGTGTGGATTCGGTGATCGTCGGACAACCGGAGTTCTTCCGCGAAACGGAGCGTCTCCTGAAAGTGTATCCGTTGAACGACTGGAAAGTGTACCTGCGCTGGCAGTTGATCAATACGTTTGCCACTTACCTGAGCAAACCTTTCGAAGATCAGAATTTTAAATTCTACGGTACCGTGCTGAGCGGTGTGAAGGTGCAACGTCCGCGCTGGAAACGTGTGCTGGATGTGGAAGAAGGTGCTATCGGTGATATGCTCGGACAATTATACGTGCAGAAGTATGTATCGCCTGCATTCAAGAAGCGCTACCAGGATCTGACCGATAATATCATCAGTGCTTATCGTGAGCGTATCTCCCAACTCGACTGGATGACTGACTCTACCAAGCAGAAGGCGATTGTGAAATTGAACTCGATTACTACGAAAGTGGCGTATCCTGATAAATGGAGAGATTATTCAAGCTTGAAGATTAACCGCGATAGTTATGTGATGAATGTACTGCACAGTAATGTATGGGCGCATGATTATCAGGTGTCGAAATTAGGTAAGCCTGTCGACAGAACAGAATGGGATATGACGCCGCAAACGTATAACGCATATTATAATCCTGCCAATAACGAAATCGTATTACCTGCTGCAATCTTTATCATTCCGGGTATGGAAGATTCATTGGCGGATGATGCGATCATCTATGGTTATGCAGGTGCTTCTACTATCGGACACGAATTGACGCATGGTTTCGATGATCAGGG
>JAGOJO010000004.1:78450-82658 GCA_017995075.1 Bacteroidia bacterium
TATTACCTGCTGCAATCTTTATCATTCCGGGTATGGAAGATTCATTGGCGGATGATGCGATCATCTATGGTTATGCAGGTGCTTCTACTATCGGACACGAATTGACGCATGGTTTCGATGATCAGGGTCGTCAGTTTGATGAGAAAGGAAATCTGCGTAACTGGTGGACACCACAGGATGAGCAGGAGTTTAATAAACGTGCTAAGCTGATTGTACAACAGTTTAACGAGTTTAAAGTGTTGGATAGTCTGACAGTGAACGGTGATGCTACACAAGGAGAAAACATCGCCGATTTAGGTGGAGTAGTTCTCGGCTATACGGCATTCAAGAAAACAGAACAGTATAAATCCGGAAAGGTGATCAATGGAATGACGCCTGATCAACGTTACTTCCTGGGTTATGCATTGAGTTGGCTCGGACATATGCGCGACGAAACGCTCGCAATGCGTATTATGACCGATGTACATGCACCCAACTTTCTTCGTATCAATGGTCCTGTGGTGAACATCCCCGAGTTTTACCAGGCATTCGGTATCAAGGAAGGTTCGCCCATGTGGAGACCTGATAGCCTGCGGGTAAATATCTGGTAATTCACTTGGAGATAAAATAAAAAGAGGCTGTCAAATGTTGGCAGCCTCTTTTTGTTTACATCAACTCATTTTTCATTTAACCATGAAGTTATATCTTCCATTTTTTTCGGGATGCATCTTCTCAGTGTGTACCATCAGGATTTATTTCGATGCAGTAGATACAATCCTGTTATCGCCGCCATGGTGATGATGCCATACGGTATCGAAGTTTTTGATTCTTCTTCTAAAGGTTCATCAGCGGTGAGAAAGGACTCTTGTTGTATGGCAGTTATGGAGTCTGAGATGGGCAGTTGTTGAGCAACAGGATCTGTTCCATGTATGATCGAATGTTGTTGTTTAATTCCGTTTGGTTGTTGTTGCTCGGGTTGTATTTCGCGATAGATGCTTCCGGTGCGGACATCCGGTGGTTGCGGAGCGCGGTAACCCGAAAAGTAGGAAGGATAATCTCTGTAGCGACTGATATCCCATCCTGTCAATGCAGCGAGTTCACGTAATTCGCGTCGTCTGCTTTCCACTTTGTCGCTCTGGTATTTCGACCATCCTTCGCAGTTGTCAGTGTATTGTGCAGGATGCTGAAGAATGTAACGGCATTGGAACTGTTCACGATTTGGTGTTTCCTGAAATACGAGATCCTGTGGGAAGTCGCGACGGTTATAGGTGACGTGTAAGCGAGTGAAGAATAGTTGTCCTGTATATCCACCCCATCCTCCGGTTTGTAACCAGTTAACACCTGCTTGTGTAATTTCATTGAACATGGGAGGCTGACTCGGACATGGATCACATTTTACTGCACTCTGTCCGCTGATGTCCCAGGCATACTCAAGAAATACATTGTCGTATCCTTCCTTGCGAAGATTCTCCTTGTATAAATCGGTGTAGAATCGTCCGAAATAATCTTTCACAAACACCGGCACATTACGATCGCTCGGCATTTTTACAGTGCGGTAGTTGGTCGATTCAACACGTCCGTTCTGCGTGAAGGCGTAGATAATCATATCCTGATTTCCTTCTCCGTTCGCCATACCCAGTCGAATCGGCAACATAAACTTCGGAGAGTTAAAGCTGATTTGCAAGGGACGCAGTATCTGACTTTTCACTGCCGTCTCGTCATCGAGATTTACTTTCACGACGAAGAATTTCATATTACTCTTGATGTACGGCTCCAGCACTTCGCGTGCACCATCTGGAATTTTATATCCATGATCCACCAGCCACCGTTCAAGCCCGCCTGATTCCTGCGCGTTTAATATCTGAATATCGTATTCGCCTACGGTATAACGAGCAACAACTGCTACTTTATAATTATCTTTTTCTTCATCAGCATTCATTGCCTTTTTTGAGACAGCTTCTGCAACGGCCATGGAACGAAGGCTCGTGACGTCTTCATAATGACGTTGGCATGGACCCTGGTCATAGTATTCCACCAGTCGCGGACCTGAATACGCATCCAGCTGATCGAAGATACTCCGTTCAACTACTTTAATATCGTTGCGTTGAAGAACAGTGGGCACCGGAATCACCATCGCGAAATCGCTTACATTTCCCTGGAAGTCGGAACTCATGGTGACTGTTGTTCTTTCGCCATTCCGCACTAGAATGACCTGTGATGTTTTGTTGAATAGCTTCACATCTGCACGGGCTACATAAAACCCGCAGAAGGAATACGCCGCCTGTTGCATCAGTAACAAGAGCGTAAGCAGAACGATTTGTTTTTTCATAGTTATCAGTTTAATTTTTTTTGAGATCAGTTTTACAGAAGGCATGGAGATAGCCGTCCGCAGGATTTGCAGTGTATGAATTAGTATATGGTGGATGTATTAAGCTACGCGGACCGGTGTCGGAATTTTCCAGGTCCATTTTTCTCCTTTGAAGAGATAGTCGAGAAGTGGAGTGAGTGGCGACATGATGAACAATGCCCAGAGTGGTGCAGCGTTGACCCACTTATAGGCTTGAAGATAGAAGGCGAGGAGTCCGACAGCAAAGGCCCAGATGATTCGTGCAGTTTTATGTGCAGGTGTTGATGCAGGATCCGTAATCATAAAGAAGGTAAACAACAGTAATGATCCACTGGTAAAAGTATGTGTCAATGCATCTACAGGCCAGTTTTGCCAGAGGAGCATACGAATGAACAATGCTCCTCCGAAACCGAGGAAGAAACTCAACGCAAGTTCCAGACGATTCGCCTTGGTTACCACTAAAAATCCAAGTATGCCCACCAGGAACAACCAGATTCCTTCGCTTCCCCATTGTCCGGGAGATATCCAGCCTTTGCCGGTAAGCAGAATGGTGGCGCAGATACCAACATTGGCAGGATTGAAGAAATGTTTGTTTTGCGACTTTAGGAAAAATTTGGAAGCGATGGTGATGAATGCAGCCATCACAATGATAAGCAGATCGTCGCTGCGGAAAAGAAGGCATAAGCTGAAGGAGGAAATCATTGCACTTTTGAGCGAGTGTATCGGAAGTTTTAAGAGGAGGATGCCGATACTTTGAGTAGCAAGGGCAATGGCAAAAGTGACGGGAATCTGGTAGGGTGTCAGGGACCATTTGAGGGAGAAAAGTCCCGTTAGCAGAAAGGTGCAGAGGAAGGCCAGTTGATAATGTCGGGCATCGGAGCTGAAAACAGCGAGCCACCGGTTAGTACCGGAACGGATAGTGGATAGCATGATTCTGAATTTTAGGGAAAGATGCGGTCAGAACGGGGATTCCATACGGTTCAGCAAAAAAAATCTGTACTTGGGTGGTTTTTCGCGGATAGCCAACGTGGTTTATACTACTTTTATAAAGAAATAGGTCCCGTTGCGGAGAGAGTTTCCTTTGGCATCCTTCCTATTTGTAATTTAGCACGATGTTATTGCTCCGACTGATTCGCGAAAGTATGATTATGGCCTGGCATGCTCTGGTCGTAAATAAGTTGCGTACGATCCTTTCCCTGCTGGGAGTTACCATTGGGATCTTTGCTATTATAACAGTGTTTACAGCAGTTGATAGTATGGAGCGCGATGTGAAGGGCAGCGTGGAGAAACTGGGCAATAATGTAATTTATGTGCAGAAATGGCCATGGGCTTTTGGAGGTGATTATCCCTGGTGGAAATACTGGCAGCGTCCTCAACCGAAAATGGAAGAGCTGGATCAACTGACCGATCGGAGTCAGTTGGCAGAGAATATTGCGTTCATGGCTTTTCTTTCCGGACAAACATTAAAAGCCGATGGCAACTCCGTAGAGAATTGTGATGTGAATCTGGTATCGCATGCGTATGGGAAGATTGCCGGATTTGATTTGTACGACGGACGGTATTTTACAGAAGCAGAATCAAATGGCGGCTATCCGGTAGCGTTAGTGGGATATGATGTAGCCACCAATCTCTATCCGAATTCGGGAGCTATTGATAAAAAAATCACCATCAAAGGCAGGAAGGCTACCATCATCGGTGTTTTCGCCAAGGAAGGAGAAAGTCTGATCGGAAATAGTCACGACAACACGGTTATTGTCCCTGTCAACTACGGCCGGAAGTTTATCGATGTACGCTCTGATCGTGCAGGTCCGATGTTTATGGTGAAAGCATTGCCCACTGCCACCAATCAGGAGTTGATCGATGAGTTACGAGGAAATATGCG
>JAGOJO010000044.1:0-9405 GCA_017995075.1 Bacteroidia bacterium
GCGAGATCCAGATAATATTGTAGATCATATTTGCTCTTCTTTGGATCAAGTATATCACCGGTATAACTAATGCAAGCCTCTGCAATACCGCCGGTACGTTCTCGCACCGCTTTTATGCTTACCTCCATTGATTTTGTCCAGTTCAGAGAATCAAAAATGCGGAATACATCCACACCAGTTTTCCAGCTATCTTCAATGAACCGCTCTACCAGATTATCCGGATACGCCGCATAACCGATCGCATTGTTTCCGCGAATGAGCATTTGCAGAAGAATATTCGGCATAGCTTCGCGCATCAGGCGTAATCGTTCCCATGGACACTCATGCAGGAAACGAAGAGCCACATCAAATGTAGCACCACCCCAAACTTCCATGCTGAATGTCTGTGGATGATGAACGGCAAAGTTCCGCGCCACTTTCATAAAGTCAACTGTTCGCACGCGGGTAGCCAGCAACGACTGATGCGCATCACGATAGGTAGTATCAGTGAACTTAACTTTCTTTTCAGCTTTAAGCCATTGTGCAAATTTTTCAGGACCAAGATCCGTTAACAACTGCTTTGTGCCGGGAGGAGGAGTAGACCGTACTTTATCATACGGCATTCGCGGTTGCTCGAGTCTTCTGGATGAATCGATACGACTTACATCCGGATTTCCGTTAACGATAACGTCGGCGAGGTACCGAAGAACACGTGTACCGCTATCCTGCTTCTTCCGGAATACAAATAATTCCGGATACTTTTCAATAAACTTCACTGTACATTTTCCCTCCTGAAAAACCGGGTGATTAATCACATTCTCGAGGAAAGGAATATTGGTTTTAACGCCTCTGATACGGAACTCCATCAATGTGCGGTACATTTTCCGAGACGCACCTGCGAGTGTCCTTCCTTGTGCAGTCACCTTTGCCAGCATCGAATCAAAGAACGGAGAAATTTTCACCCCCTGATAGGAAGAGCCTTCATCGATACGGATTCCATATCCTCCCGCATTCCGGTAAGCGATCAATGTACCATAATCGGGTTTGAAATCGTTTTCCGGATCTTCCGTTGTGATACGACACTGAATCGCAAAGCCACGAATCTGAATATCTTCCTGACGAAGAATATCGATCATCGGAGAGCGCAATGGTTCATTGTCTGCAATCAGAATTTGAGAACGAACAATATCAATACCTGTTATTTGTTCAGTAACTGTATGTTCCACCTGGATACGTGGATTCACTTCAATAAAGTAAATATTTTCTTCCTGATCCACGAGGAATTCCACAGTTCCGGCATTATCATATTTTACCTGTGCAGCAATGGCCAGGGCATATTGATAAAGTTTATCCTTTGTATCTTGTCTGAGATTTGGCGCCGGAGCGATCTCCACCACTTTCTGAAAGCGACGCTGTACTGAACAATCACGTTCAAACAAGTGCACGATATTTCCATGATGATCACCCAGGATCTGCACTTCTATATGTTTAGGATCATCAATAAATTTCTCGATGAAAATTGTATCATCACCAAAAGCATTTCCTGCTTCCCGACGAGCTTCAGTAAAAGCTTTTTCAAGATCTTCGACTGCACGGATAACACGCATTCCTCTTCCGCCACCACCTGCGCTAGCTTTAAATATAACGGGAAAGCCTATCCGCTTTGCTTCATTCAATGCAACTTCCGGAGAAGAAAGAGGCACTTTGTTGTCTTCTATAACAGGAACACCGGCAGCACGCGCAACGATTTTACTTGCTACCTTATCGCCAAGTTTTTCCATTGCTTCCGGCGAAGGACCCACAAAAATGATCCCCTCTTCACGACAGCGTCTGGCAAACTGAACATTTTCGGAAAGAAAACCATAACCCGGATGAATAGCATCTACATTGTTCTCTTTCGCTGTACTGATGATCTCTTCAATATCCAGATATGGTTTCAGTGGATCGTTGTCGCGGCCGATCTGATATGCCTCATCTGCCTTATACCGATGCAGGGAATAGCGGTCTTCGTAAGTGTACACCGCAACAGTGCGGATTCCAAGTTCAGTGGCAGCACGCAGGGCACGGATAGCTATTTCTCCGCGGTTGGCAACCAGTAATTTTTTAATGCTGTTCATAAAGATGAACGGGGTTTAGGGGTAAGAAGATGAAAAATCCGGTTTTCCGGTTCCTTTTCTACGTAAAACCCCTGATCAGCGTTGCACCCGGGAACCGGCACAGACAGCTAATTTAGAAGTATTTACGACATTCCCGGTAAAAAGTGGAGCAGAAGGGGTCAAAAAGTTCCTGTAGGGCAAAAAAAGAAGGGCCCCACCTCTGAGACCCTTCAAACCTAACCAATCAACAACCCTATTGATTGAAAACTGTATGAGAAGAACGATATCGCGTTTGCGACAAGACAAAGGTGGGGGTGCAGGAATGAATCGCAGGTGAATTTGGGGTGAGATTCAGATGAATGACAAAAAGTTGACAAATTATCCCCTGATTTCAGCACAATATATTTTCAGTTTAAACGATTGTCGCCGATATAACTTTGGTTATAGCTTTAATTGGAAAGAATTCGTTTGATTTGCAGTAATGGAAATGATTAGAGTCAGCATTGTAGAAGATGTACATGATATTCGTGAAGGATATCGTGATGTGTTAAACTCTACAGAAGGATTTATTTGTACTGCAGAATTTGCGAATGCTGAAGATGCAGTGGCACATATTATCCCCGGCAGTGCTGATGTAGTTATCATGGATATTAATCTGCCCGGAATCTCAGGAATTGAAGCTATCCGGCAATTGCGCAAGAAAGGATTTGCCGGACAATTTTTAATGTTCACGGTATATGATGATGATGATAGCGTTTTTGAGGCATTACAAGCCGGAGCTGTTGGTTATCTGCTCAAGAAATCGAGTCCGGTTCAGTTTCTTGAAGCTATTCGCGAGATAAGAGATGGAGGTTCACCAATGAGTGCACAAATAGCACGTAAACTGGTGAACGTTTTCAATAAGAATACAAAGCAGCCTGCAGAAGCAGATGTGCTTTCGAAACGTGAGCGTGAAATTCTGGAATTGATTTCAAAAGGATTTCTTTATAAAGAAGTAGCAGAAAAACTTTTTATAAGTACTGGCACCGTAAAACAACATATTCATAAGATCTATGAAAAGTTGCAGGTGCAGAATAAGACAGAGGCGATAAATAAGTATTTCAATCGCTGAAGATGAAGTCAAGGATAAAAACCAAATTTACGTATATTCATTTCCGTTAGTATCCCCCTTTTCGGGGATATCCTGTTATAACTTAGGTTATATTGATTCAGGTTTAGAGTGACCGTAGTTTTGTCGGAGAATATTTAATACTCCAACACTATGAAAAAGAAAGTATGGGTTGCCGCAGTGATGATCTTCCTGCTGAATGTAACCGCGAATGCCACCATTAGTTTTGTAAAACTGCAGGCCGGCGTAAATGTGCCTCAGAATCTCAGTTTAAATCATGCGGTATCCAATAAAAGGATTCAGGGATTCCGCCTTCCGTTTGTGACAGGTGTAAGTCATGTAGTAGATATGACCGGCGCATTTCTGGATGTATGTGATCGTGTGGAAATTTGTAATTCATCCGGAACAGTTCAGCGTACATTAAAAGGTACCAGCCTCAACAAGTTTAAAAGCAGCAACGAAGGACACGTTAAGTTTACTGTGAATGCCTCAGATCTTCCAGGTATTGATGCTGACTTTATTATTAAGGTGCGATATGCTGTTGAATTATCGGGCTTCGATCAGCTCGATTGTAAGGTCGCTGCAAGAGGCGTTATTCAGTCCATGCAATGGACAGGAGCCACTTTACCGGTTTTCTCAACACATAGTTCAGGAGCTGGAGAAGTTTCGCTTTTAACTTCAGGCAGAGTTTATACTCTACAGTTAAACGGTACAGGATTTTCCAATTCAGTTCAGTTGGGAGATGGTTTGCGAACAAACCTCTTTAATAATACCAGACTGCCGTTTACCAGTTCTGATCTAACAGTAAATTCTGCGGGGACAATCATGACAATTACATTCAAACCATCTGGTTCTACAACGATCACCCCAGACCTCAATAGTTTTACAAGTAATGCATTAAATCTATTATTTGCTTTTGGAGGAGTTGGAAATATTTTGGGTGGATGGGGACCGTATCTGATATATGATTACAATAACCTTATGTCGAACGCGGGTGTACTAACCGATCTTAAACAGATTAAAGTTGAAATCCCACCATCTGGTAATCCGGAATTGCAGATCAGCGGAGTACTTAACAAATTTGTGAGTAATGGCGCACAGAATGGACAGTTTACAGACGCTGATCTGGTACAATATCAGTTGTGTAATTTTTCTACTACCAGTAATGTGAAAACAACTGTAATTCCTAATATGAGGATTACCATTTCAAATAATAGTAATATGGCGAGTCCTGCAACCACACTTCGGGTTTTAAGTCCCGCAAATGTTTTGTTGACTACAATAAATGTTCCGGCTATTGACAGAAATAGTAGTGCAACGGTAGAGTATGTAAGACCACTAAGTACTATTTGCGGACTGGGAACAATGCGTACTCCATTAAATACGAATGTTCAGGTAAACAAAGGTACTTGTGTGTTTTGTAATTCCGCTGTGTCTAATAATCTGGCTTTCTGGACTGATACAGGTTTGATTCTTGAACTTACTCCTGTTCCTGCAGAGCAGAATCCGGGAAATAACAGAATGGTTATTCAATAGTAAATAGCATCCGGCAGTGGGTAATTCTGTAGGTTATCCACTGCCGTTATAATTTAATTATGAAAAAATTCCTTATTGCAGGTTTATGCTTATTGACTGTTCCATTAATTGCTCAGCAAACGGAAGCAGTTCATGCTCCTTCTAGCGACTTCACCATTCCCGCAGCCCCTGCCTACCAGTTGTTGGATGCAAATGCTTCATTGGTGGGTCGAGCTTCTGTAACCAGAGATTTTAAAGTGGATTGGTCGCTGAAGTCATACCGGTTAGCTCCTAATCTTGCGCTAGAGATGCAGCCTGTATGGCTCGTGACTTATAATAAAAACAATGATGTTTCACGTTATCGAAAGGCGGGATACCTCATGCGGACATTAACTACTTTAAGTGCATCTGCAGGTACACTTGATGGTAATGACAGTACCCGGTTTTTCAGTTACGCGTTGAAGTTGAATTTATATAGATCGCATGATCCGTTACTGGATGAGCAGTTATACAATGATTATCAATCTTCGTATGAGATTGCCTTGAATACACAGAGAGCTGAACTTGATAGCATGCTTCGTGAGCGAAAGAAACTGGAATCAACACCGGAAAGAGATTCTTTGGATGCGAATATTTTGCGCAAGGAGAATGAATTGTATCAGTTCCGGAAAACTTTTCGTGATCAGTTGAAACAAAGGCAGGATGAGTACAGAGCAAAATACTGGAATGCCAGTTATGTAGACATTGCCTGGGGACGTGCTTTTTCCTTTAACCCCAAATTAGCAGACCGGATTGATAGTTTGTCGCTGGATAATACCGGTAATGCTGTTTGGATAAATGCATCTTTTGGTATCGGACGCCGTTGGCTTATAAGTGGAATGTTCCGTACAATCAATAAACAGGGATTGTTGCGTACTTCTGCAATGGATAGTCTAACGGGTAGTCCGATTATAACTACAAGTAAAAAAGACTTGTTTGATTTTGCAACCGGTCTAAATATCCGATATGGTAGTGTGCGATATAGCTTTTTCATTGAAGGATTCCTGACGCGCAATAGAAATGTAGCAGCAATATTGGAAAATGGTCTTGATAGTGGAAATGATCTCCTCGTAACAGAAGAACGACTTATTCTAGCGTATGGAGGAGATCTCCGCCTGGGGAATAATGTTTTACTTAATTACGGTATCCGTACTACTGTGAATAAATCTTTAAAGTTTGGCGGTATGGTGCCTATTGCGTCGGTTACCTGTTTGATGAAATAAATGTCTTACACTTAATCCTAATTCGCGTCCATTTCTGAACTGTTTGGCTTCGTCAAATTACATTTCGTACTAAATAAGATAAATTTCAAACCTGATGCTAAAAGTATTCAACGGATTCAACTTTTTCTTTTTTCAGGCAGGAATATTCGCTATTATTGTAAATGAGGCGCAAATACTCCGCACAATGGTAAATTAATAACGGAGTTATACCCTAACAAACCTATGAGGGAATATTGGAAAATCCTGGTGCTGGTGATTATATATCTGATCATCGGAACTGATGTGCAGGCGCAGATGCTTACGCCTGAAAAGGAGAAGGAGCGGATTCAACTGCTGAAAGATGTAAACAAGATTAAAAAGGACACCAATTATGTAGCCTTGTGTTATAAGTATGGTTTGTTTTATGAAGGGATCAGAAATGATTCGGCGGTTTATTATTATGAAAGGGCACGAGATATAAGTAGGGAATTGGGGTATATCAGTGGGCAGATCAGATATTATGATTACCGTTCAATGGTCTATATCATTGAATCGAATTATGATACTGCTTTATTATTGATGGATACAGCTTATAAAATGGCTGTTAAACATAATTCACTTCGTTGGCAAGCAATTGAACTCAATCAACAGGGGACAATTTATCAGTATAAAAATTTGATGAACACTGCAGCCGATTATTATCTGAAATCATTCCGGATTGCTGAGCAGATTAAGGATACACAAATACTTGCATCGGTATCCGGCAATTTGTCAGGTGTATTTGTTGAAGTCAAGGATTATGAAAAAAGTCGTTATTTTTCTACGTATAATTATGAGTTAGCGGAGGCACGCCACGATACTTTATCGATGGGATATGCATTGGTAAATTTATCGGTCGACGATGAAAAAGATTCATTGTATGAAATAATGGGTAAAAGAGCTTTTGAAGCGTACAATATAGCCATGAAGTACAATGATATTTCGCTTATGCAATTTTCCTTAAGTAACTATGCCAGCTCTTTGTCACATACACTAAAACTTGACTCGGCTATTGCCTGTTACAAGATTCTTGCAAAAATTAGTAGTGATCAAGGTAATTCATACCATCTTACCCATAATTTGCGTGATTTGGCAGTGGTTTATATTTATTCAGGAAAGTATGAGTTAGCACGAAGTGCCTTTCAGGAGGCGCTGGTTCCTGCTTTGACGCTTAATAATCATTCTTTGTTAACGTCGATTTATAAAGGATTGTCAACCGCAGAAGAACGATTGGGGAATTTTGAGAAAGCTTTGGAGGCAAGTAGATCTTATGATAGTTATCGTGATTCACTGGAGTTAACTACAATTCATCAACAGGCGAGTGAACTAGAGGTAAAATACGAAAATGAAAAGAAGAATCTGGCTTTGGCGCAGCAGGAGTTACAGATAGCAGAGGAAAAAAATAAGTCAAATACCCGATTAAGTCTGTTACTTATTTCAGGGGCAGGTGTATTGGTTTTATTACTTGTGATTTATTTCCGTACCAGAATTTCACGACAGAAGTTGTCTACTCTAAAGAAAGAATCAGAACTAAAAGAACTTCAGGCGCGGGAAGATGAACGAAGCAGGTTGGCAGCTGATATGCACGATGATCTGGGCGCCGGTTTGTCCACTATTCGGATGATTAGTGAATTGGCAGTAAATAAGGATTCGGATGCATTGAAGCAGGACATACGACGGATATCCGCTCGATCTGAGGAGCTGGTGGAAAGTATGCGGCAAATGATTTGGGCAATGAGCAGTAACAGCAATTCACTCGAGGATATGGTAGTGTATATTCGTGGCTACTCTCGTGAATACCTGGATGATCATCAACTGAATCTTCTTTTTGAAATCCCGGATCAGATTCCGAATGTTTTAATTACAGGTCCGGTGAAACGAAATCTGTTTTTAGTAGTGAAGGAAGTCTTGCATAATATTGTGAAACATGCTAAGGCTTCTTCTGTTATTATCAGGATGGAATGTAGTCAGGAGCAGTTTTCAGTTACAGTTACGGATGATGGTGTCGGGTTTTCAGATGCCGGGAATAACAGATTTGGAAATGGACTTAAAAATATGGAACGTAGAATAAAAGATCTGCAGGGAACAATTCAGTTTGAAAATAATCAAGGCACGCTGGTGAGGATTCAGGTTCCTCTTTGATTCGTTTGTAATTACTGTAAGAAAAAACACCTCAATAACTGCGTTTGTGTTTATACAGTTATCGAGGTGTTGAAGAAATTACGTTTACGTTTTACTTCACAATTTTAAATTGGAACATCGGACTTCCCATAGCTGCATATAATCTCACCCAGATTGGAAGCAGCTGCTCACTTCCTCTAGCTGTAGTGATATCGCCAAGATCGATGATATTGTTTTCCTTCCAGCCGATTTCCTGCAGGAGTGCTCCAACTTTCGCTTTTGCTTCCTGATTGTTTCCGCTGAGGAAAACACTGTGATCTCCACCATTTACAAGCGATGGATTTACCATTACAGGTGCGGTCATCGTGTTGAGTGTTTTCACAACATGCGTCTCTGGAAGCGCTTTTTGAATTTCTTCTCCAAGCGAGTTATCATTTACTATGAGAAGTGTTGGTGGCATTCCTTTGCTGAAGTCAAGTGGATTCGTGACATCTGCCAGAATTTTCCCTTTTAAGTTCTCCGCACCAGCTTGCTTGATTACCTCCAGTGTAATTTCGCCCTTGGTACAATTGAAGATCATCTCGCCAAAGGAGGCAGTCTCAGCAAATGTGCCCTGGGATGCAGATGGTCCATTGGCAGCCATCCATGCTTCTGCTTTTTCATGCTTTCCGCTTCTGGATCCCATCTTAACTGTATGACCAAGCTGAATCATTTTTGTAGCAATAGCCTGTCCTACCATTCCGGTACCTAAGATTCCTATTTTCATATTGTGATATTTTAAAAGTGATTATTAGTTAGCAGAGTTGAACACCGGTTTGAATACCGATTGTGCGAAGTCTTCAATGGTTGTTGGAGTAGTGGAATGTGCATCACGTTTTTCGAGGTTAAACACTCCTTCGTTTATACCCTCGCTGAGACCAATATATCCTTCCACAAAGCTTTCATTCAAGCCAGCCTGTTTCATGCCTTCTCTTGCCTGATCATAGGGGAATTGAATATAGGGCAAGTTCGGCTGTTCGATAACGTTAGCGATGGCTTTGGTGATTTCGTTCATGGTGTAGTCTTTCGGTCCGAGAAGAGGTAAAACAGATTTGCCGGTCCAGTTGGAAGCTTCCAGTTTCTCAGCAGCTGTACGAGCGATATCTACGGTGGCAATTACAGGGAATGCACGATCAGCAGCAATTGCAGAACCGTTAATATTCATACTCTTGATCATTCCAATGTTTCCGAGCAGATTTTCCATGAAGTAACTTGGACGCAGGTGCAATACATCCACATCGTCAAGGTTGTTCAGTCGTTGTTCCTG
>JAGOJO010000044.1:9505-23410 GCA_017995075.1 Bacteroidia bacterium
TTCCAGCTTTCAATAGCCAGTTTCTCCACTTTACGGGCCAGGGCCTGAGAAGAGAAGTACAGACATTTACTGAAGGCGCTATCACAGCTTTTCATGCGGTGGCAAAGGTACGGCAATTATATTTGTATGTGCAAATAAATAGAAATAAATTTATATAACACCTTGGTTATTAGTAGATAAATCGGTTCTGGTAGTGGCTTGTCAGATCTTTTAAAGCAGCTGGAACGCGGCAATTCTCTATCTTTCGGGAAATATTTCAGTATGCAGAAGGAAGGCGGAATGCGGTTAAATAAATTCATCAGCGAGAGTGGATTGTATTCACGTCGTGAAGCGGATCGCTATGTGGCGGAGGGACATGTTTTCATTAATGGGAAACGTGCCATTGTGAGTGATCAGGTTTTTCCGGGTGATAAAGTGCGCATCAATGGACACGAACTGGAGCCGCTTGCAGAGGAGGATATGGTTTTCATTGCATTGAATAAACCTGTTGGCGTTACATCGACTACAGAGGCGGGTGTTCGTGATAATATCGTTTCGTTTGTCAATCACAGTTCACGTATTTTTCCGATTGGACGTCTGGATAAAGATTCGCAGGGATTGATTTTTCTGACGAATCGTGGTGATCTGGTGAATAAAATTCTGCGCGCAGGTAATCAGCATGAGAAGGAATACATAGTGACGGTAAATAAACCACTCACGGATGAAGTTATATTTCGATTAGCCAATGGTGTTCCGATTTTAGGTGCCACCACGAAGAAGTGTAAAGTCGTGAAAGAAGATGCGCAGGTTTTTCGGATTACACTCGTGCAGGGCCTGAACCGACAGATTCGTCGCATGTGCGAATACTTTGGATACAATGTGACAAAGCTAGAGCGCATCCGGATCATGAATATTACGCTGAAGGGAATTCCGGTAGGTGAATGGCGTGATCTAACGGAAGAAGAGATGGCCGGTATTCAAAAAATGATTGCCAATTCTTCCTCTGAAGATGAACGTGCTGTTCGGAAAGAAGCAGAGAGAAAGGCGGTATCCGGAAAAAAGCCTGTTGGTGCAAAGAAACCACATACTAATTCAGGAAATCATCCGGGTGGACAACGTACGTTTAACAAAGGCACCTCCGGCAATTCAGCAAAGAGAGACAACCATCGCGGAGGTAGTCAGCGGGGAAAGAATACGGGAAGGAGGGGACGTTAATTTTTTTACCTATTGAAATTTTGTCCACCATTGTATACTTTCATTCGGGATTTCGGTATTAATCGCTTTGCCAATTTCCGGTGTAATTAATACAGATGCCGACTTTTGTTGTGAAACTGTTTTCATCGGCTCATCCCAATCATGCAACGACAAGCGGAATTTTCCCCAATGTACAGGAATAAATTTCTTTGCGTTCAGATCATCTGCAGCCAGCGCGGTTTCTTCGGGTAACATATGGATGTATTTCCAATAGGGATGATATTGTCCACATTCGAGGATTGCGAGATCGAAGCTGCCGAATTTATTTCCGATTACTTTAAAATGTGCATCATAACCTGAATCGCCTCCGAGATAAATTTTCTTTGCACCGGTTTCCAGTACGAGTGAAATCCATAAGTGTTGATTTCTCTTAAATCCTCTACCGGAAAAATGTCGTGCGGGAGTAGCGGTAAAACGGAATCCATCTTCACCCGTGAATGATTCCCACCAATCGAGTTCGGTGATTTTAGCAGGAGAGATTCCCCAATGTTCGAGATGGGATCCGGTGCCGAGTCCGGTGATGATATGTTTTACTTTTTTATCCAAAGCAATCACGGTACGGTAATCAAGATGATCCCAGTGATCGTGGGTAATGATCAGATAATCGATTTCCGGCATATCTGCAACGCCATATACATTGGAACCCGGAAAAGCCTTTGTAGTAAAGGATAACGGTGATGCATTACCGCTAAAGACCGGATCAACCAGAATATTTTTACTACTTGTTCGCAACAGGTATGAAGAATGACCAAACCAAACGAAGGAATCGTCGGAGATTTTGGTAAGATCTGTTTTATGTGATGGGAGAGGTTGTTTCGGTTTTCCGTTCGGACTGTTTTCAAAGAAGAATGACTTCAGTACCATCGGCATCGTCACACCTTCTGCAAAGTTGGGCGTTTGACTTTGATTCACGAACTGATTCCCCGTATAATTCGGTGATTTTTTAATGCGTTCCAGTCTGGTACCCGAAGCCGGTTTACCGAAACGGGACGTTTTCATAAATAAATAAATGCCTGCGGGCAGGGCGAGGAGAGAGAAGGCGATGAGCATAAATGAAAGGAACCAATTTAATTCAAACAGTTCTTGATTCGTTGAAGATATCAGGATAAGCTGAAATGAAGAAGTCACAAAAGTAGACGTATGAAGGAGAATTGAATTTTATAGACATAGGGTTAATTCAAAACCCTGTAAATTCAATTCTTGCGTTTATATCTAGAAAGCAAATCCCGCTGAAATACCGCCAATAAGAATTAGCCTTTGCCCAACCATAGGAGTAATCCCAGCACGAAAAACGAATCCGCCCTGTGGTGGTTGGTAACGGTAACCCAGTGTTGCGGTTCCGATGATGCTCGTGATAGTACCATCTCCGTCACTGGCATAGAACGGACTATCTGCTCCACCCTGGAATTTGAGTACAACGGGCATCAACCCAATACCCGCTTCAAAGTGTCCTTTATTTGTACCACTAAGATGATTTATCATTAAAGGAAATCCGGTGAATTGAAAACGTCCAGCCCAAAAACCAACTCCCCAGGAAGTGAATCCTGCACGTACTGAAAAATCGGGACTGATACGGTAATCATAATTGAAGGAATATAAAACACCCTGTCCGAATAATTCAAAATAGAGCGCGTTCCTTTTTAATTTCGGTAGAGTATCCTGTGCTTTAAGCGGAGAACACATTGAAAGCACGATTCCCGCAACAACTACCAGATAACCCGTAAACTTCAGTTTATTTTTCATTTCAGTGTAAGTATAGACAACATCCCCGCGGATTCCTGCGATGAAATACATCGAACTGAATGATTGAAGTCAGGGTGTCTTTTGGATGGATTGCCACCGTTTAAATGGCCAATTTCTGTATTTTGACTTCCGGTTAATTTCTAATCGATATTTTTAATTACTTGAAAAACAGATATATGCGAATAAAATCAATACATAAACTTGCTATACATAAGAAACCAATGTATATTTGCGTTAGGTAATTCGATAAACCATGATTTATTCTTCAGAATTAATAAAAGGAACCCTCAAAACCATCATCATGAAATTGCTGGATGATAATGGTCGGATGTATGGGTATGAAATCACACAACGTGTGAAGGAGCTGACCGCAGGAAAAATTCAGTTAACCGAAGGAGCACTTTATCCCACTTTACATGCGTTGGAAGCTGAAGGAATTCTCACTACCGAAACAGAGTACATCGGAAAGCGGGTGCGTAAATACTACACCTTGAGTAAACAGGGGAAAGCGAAATCAGCTGAAAAAATCAATGAGTTCGCCGACTTCCTCAACACCATGAAATTTCTGCTGGATATCAAAACAGATATCGCATAAATGTACCAGCTCAGCGATCAACAGATAACGTTCATTCTCGACGACATTAGACGTAATGGCATCGAGCTGGAGGACCTGCAGTTAAACCTCCTGGATCATATCTGTTGCATCATCGAGCAGGAACTCGAAGAAAACGGAGACTTCGAACACTTCTATCGGAAAACCATCACCCGGTTTTATAAAAATGAATTGGGTGAAATTGAAGAAGAAGCAAACTATCTCCTGCAATTTAAACATTACTACGCTATGAAAAAAACAATGCTTGTGAGCGGTGTCACTTCAGTGTCGATGCTCTCATTTGGATTAATATTAAAGTTTCTGCACATGCCCGGTGCAGCAGTGCTAATGGTATTAGGTATTACCTTGTTTAGTTTTCTCTTCCTTCCACTGATGATGGTGTTGAAGCTGAAAGAAAAAACGGAACGCACAGATAAACTACTGGTGGTACTGGCGGTGTTCTCTGCTATCACCATGACGCTCGGCATCCTCTTCAAAGTGATGTTCTGGCCGGGTGCAAATATGTTGTCAATCGTTGCATTACTGAACCTTCTCTTTGTTTTTCTCCCGTTCTATTTCTACAATGGATTACGGAAGCCGGAGACCAAAACGAACACCGCTATATCCGGAATGTTAATTCTCACCGGTTGCGGTTTAATTCTTACTCTCCTTCGAGCTCCGCATAGTTCGCGCGCAATGGCTGTTGTCGATACAAAGAACTACGTACAGGACGAACAGTTGCTGAATAAGGAATACCAGCTGATCAAACAATCTTCACCAACAGCACAAGCCTGGAAAGATCCTGCCGCAGGGAAAATTTACAAACTCTGCGCCGACATCAAACAATACGTAGTGCATCTCGAAACAGGGGTGAATTCTATCGGAGATGACTTCGAAGCACAAGGCCTCACCATTGGAGAAACCCGCGTCGACCATTACATAGGTGAAACTCCGGATGTCGCACAAAACTGGGAAGCACTCCAAACCTTGATCAACGAGTACAACAAACGAAATGTGTCCACCTCCATTTCCTCCACGATTTTTGACGCCCGTGAAGTAAGAACCAAGGAAGCATTACATGGACTCATCCGTATTCAGCGAGCGGTACTGGCGAATGAGATGGGGAGGTAAGAGAAATAAAAAAGAGGTCGGCAATGTTTATGCCGACCTCTTTTTATTCTAGTAGAAATTTCGATTATTGTTTGATCATTTTTTTGCTTTCGATAATTTTCCCATCAACAATAAGTGTATAAATATATAATCCATTGCTTAAATCCGAAGCATAAACATCAATCACTCCTTCTCCCCGGTCATTAAGCTGAACTGATTTAATTACGATTCCGTTTTCAGTACTGAATATCAAGCGAGCATCATGAACTTCCTCAGGCAAGAAATACTGGATTTTTGTGCTTTCAGAAAAAGGGTTCGGGTCATTTTGATTTAATATAATTCCTTGTTTGTTTGTCAATACAATTTTTGTTTCATTCGAATTGTCAAAATTAGAGCCTGCATTTTTTGCAGAAGTAGTGTTTAAAATTTGTTTAAGACTATCCATCTCCAATTTCATTTCTTGTAACGCTCCAATCAGGAAAGGTATCACTTCAATATAATTAACTGACTTAAATGAAAACGCAGCTGATTTCATAGAACCTGTGGAGTCAAATTGGGCCGGGAAATTTACTTCCTTTACCAACTCAGGTACTATTTGTTCTAGTTCCTGGGCTATTAAACCATAGTGAGTACCGCTAGGAAGTACTAATTCAGGATGTATCGTATGATTAAATAGATATGATTTTGGTTGCAATTGCATGATTATTGAAGTGTTATTCAGCATTGGTGAAACATTGTTTTTCAAAGTTGCATCTGAACTCTGCCATAGAGTTGTTCCCCCAGCATTGCCATTGGCATAAACTGCCCAATTATTGCTTCCTCCAGATCCACTTGCATAAACTCCGAAATTATTGTTTGATGCTCCGCTTCCAATTGCATATAATCCATATGCATCATTTCCACCGTTAGCTGTTGCACTCACTCCAAAAGAAGAATTTGTTCCGGTAGTAGTTCCTGTAAAATATCCACCATAATTAAGTTGAGATCCACTTGCAGATGCGGTAATTCCTCTCGAGTCAATAGAGCCAGAATTATTTCCCGTAGCGACACTTTTAATAGAATAGTTGTAAATTGAAGCATTTGAGGTATAACAATCAATACCATATGCATAACTACCACCGTTTGCTACAAGGTAAGCGCCAATGTTTGTAAGAGTACCACCAGAAACATCACTTCTTAATCCATAATTATATGTATTCGAGCCTGTCAGGTTAGAATACAAACCATAGCCGGATGCACCACTGCTACAAGAGTTGGAGATATAACACGCATGCGATGTTGTTGCGTTTGCATTCAAATTAATATTTAATCCTCTGGCTAGAGATACTCCGGTAGAACTACTTAAAACCGAAACATCGATTCCAGTCGGAGAAGTAGATCCGGTATTGTTATTATTTATTTTCATTGTTGTTTGTGCTAATCCACTTGTAATTGTCGGAGAACTCACTTCTAGCTTTGCTGTAGGGGAATTAGTGCCAATACCAACATTTCTTGAATTTGTACCGGACCAAGGATCAATAAAAAGATCACCTGCAGCTGTAGTCTGAAAATCTGTGTATATAGTGCCGTTGGTTTGCGTAATTCTGAACTGAGGTAAAGTTGCATTGTCATAAACTTCTAATCGACGAGCGGCATCAGTACCAGGGTTACTCGGGCCAGATGTACCCCCACCTGGTAACAATCCTACTCTCATATACCCACGTGAAGTATTGGTTGCATTTGAAAATCTGGCGACCTCTATACTATCAATGTTAAAAAAGTATCTACCCCGGTATGAACCTGCCTGATTAGTTAATGGTTGTGCATTAAACCAAAATCCATTAAGCCGTGCAAATTGTTCAAATTGCAGGTTGATTCCCTGAAATAATCCGGAGTGATCATATCGCATATGTGTAGTGCCGGATTCTCCGGTCCAAATATCAATGGCAGATAAGGGTATATAGGCACCTCCGCTACTAGCATATCCTGGATTCCATATTCTAAACCCATCAGTGCGTGCCTGCGCTGCACTGTTTGGCAGCATATCCCCACCACTGGTAAATTCCGCCCTTCTGACTGGGATGCCACCAAGTTGAGTATCCATCCCCCAAAACTCCATAGGCTCATTATTTTCTTGCTGTCGGAGAGCTACAACGCCGGCATGATCCACATCAATCAAAAAACCGTCGTTAGCTGCGTTACCGATCACAGAGTTGGTCATCTGAAAATTCACCATCGGTATATCATCTGCTGCCTGGTGAAGATGCAACAGCGTATTAGCCGTTGTAAAATTGCCAATCCCCACATTTCCGGTTCTTCCTTCTATGAACATTCGTAGGTTACTTAAAGAGCCTGGACCACCAATTCCTGCATCTGTGTAAAAGTTGATAGGGTTTGGATCCTCGTTAACGATGTCGAGGTTTAAACTTGTGCCAAGTTGCCATCCGACGTAGTCGCCAGGACCACCTGCATTCGAAGGATTTGATACTTGAGCCATAGATTTTTCTGTTGAGATAAAGATCATGAATATGAAACTAATCTCTTTGAATTTGATTGTTTTCATTTTGAGTAAGTATTAGTGAGTTAAAACGATTTTATAAGTTCTTGTTTGGTGAGTTGTATATAATTTGAGAATATAAATACCCCTTTGCAGACTGCGTAAATCAATTTTTAACGAATGTGAGAATAAGTTAGATTTATATGTAAGAAGTTGCCCAAGGGATGAAAAAACATCATATCTCGTTATTAATGAAGTTGATTCCAATGATATAAAGTCAGTTGTTGGATTAGGGAAAATTCGGATCATTTCATTTTCCATACTAATTTGATCAAGTCCAGTCCATGTTTCATTAAACAATGAATCTGTTGTTACACATACGTCGTCAATATAATAATAGGCAAGTGTAGGAAATGGCGATGTTACGATAGTATCGGTATTAATGTCTTCGAAAAAATTACTTATAACTAAATATTGATAAGTTGAATCTGCAATGAAGGAACCGCTGATCTTATACCAATCTAGAGTATCAACAATAACGCTGTCAGAATATAATTTCGCAATGTTTAAAGTTGGAATCGGGCAACAGGAATCGAAAGGCACAGTACTAAAATTGGCTCCAATCTTATTACATGCTACGGAGCCAAAATTTACCTCAGCGTTTACAACATAAAATGACACAAAATATTTCTGACCAACAGTTAAATTATTAATAAGTTCAATTCCTATAGGTTCCCGATAATTAGGACCCGATGGATGATTAGGCCTAAGGTAAAAAATTGACCCTGCCATAGCATCTCCTGTATGTGGATATTGAAATCCAAATATAGAATTTGGAACTGCAAAGGCCGGATTAGAACAAGTATTAAAATAATCCGGCGAATTGCCGAAGTTGAGCCAGTTGGCACATGCGTCAATCTGGTTTGTGCCAAAGGGGCAATAGACGGTATCTTCAAATGAAGGGTTGGGCACTAAGTTGATTTGTGCAAAAGAGTTTCGTGATGCCATGAGCAAGAAAAGAAACAGCAGATATTTCATGATTAAAAGGATTGAATTGTAAACGTAAATAAATGAAGTCAGATTTGCAAGTTTAATTTACATCAATAAGCAAGCCGGTCCCTGAGTGAAACCGAAGGGCCGATACCCACATTTCCGGTTCTTCCTCTTGCTTTTTTAAGGATCAATCAGTCGCCAATACATGCCGGAAAGTCTGGAATTAAACGGTATCAAAAAGCCCCCGGAAGAATTATCTCTGCCGGGTGAAATAATTATCTCATTGTACTGAGATAATCGTAAAATTGCTTGTATTTTCTTGATAATCAGTTGTTCGGGACAAACAGCTAAGCCGTCATAGGCAATAAAATTCCCGGTTTGCGGTCTGAATTTAAGTCAAAGCACGTGTTTAATCTGGCTAAAGCCAATGATATACATCGATATCTACACCCGAATTTTTCTCCCTCTGTTATGCATATTCGCTTTTTATGTACCTTTGCGCTCTCAATAACCCATAGGTACGCCTATCATGTTGAAAAACAAACGTTTAGCTCTACTCACAGTCCTGACCTTTTTGGCCTTTACCCTGATCTATTCGATCAATGGTGCGCAGGACAGTACCCATAATCAATTACCTGCAACGGAGTCACATTCGACCGAAGCTGCGGCAACCCACGATGCGCATGGTGCTGATGCACACGCTGTTGAGGGACATACTGCTGCTGCCGGACAAGGCGAAGAAAAGCTGAATGCCGGTAAAATCATCATGGAACACGTTGCGGATGCTCATGGATGGCATTTGTGGGGACATACTGAAATTCCTTTGCCGGTGATTTTGTACAATGCAAACCGCGGACTTAGCTTATTCTCCAGTGCACGTTTTGAACACGGTCATAAAACCTATGCCGGTTACATGTTGCATGAAGGCAAAGTAGTAGCCGTAAATGAAACAGGAGAAGTAGATGCACACAGTGCAACTATCAATGAAGAGTTAACAGCTGGTACTACGGATATCTCCATCACCAAGAATGTAATGACGATGTTCATTGTTATCATTCTGATGATGGTCATTTTTACCAATGTAGCAAATGCCTATACCCGCAAGCGTAAAGGTCTGGCACCAACAGGACTTCAGAACGCCATCGAGCCAATCATTCTGTTCATGCGCGACGAAGTGATCAAGCCAAGTATTGGACATAAATACGAAAAGTATCTTCCTTACCTCTTAACGGTATTCTTCTTCATCTGGATTGCCAATCTGCTCGGATTGATTCCTGTATTCCCGGGTGGAGCGAACCTCACCGGAAACATCAGTATCTCCATGACACTGGCTTTGTTCACTTTTGTGATCGTAACTTTCAGCGCCAACAAAAACTACTGGGAGCACGTATTTGTAATGCCCGGTGTACCAAAACCAATTTTGTTACTGCTCACTCCAATTGAAATTATCGGTGTATTCCTTCGTCCGTTCGTACTCATGATTCGTTTGTTTGCGAACATCACAGCGGGTCACATCATCGCGCTTTCGTTCTTCTGTCTGATCTTCATCTTCGGACAAAACGGAGCAGGTGTAGGACTGGCTGTATCACCATTATCACTTGTATTCACCATCTTCATGACAACGCTCGAATTACTGGTAGCATTTCTCCAGGCGTATGTATTCACGATGTTGAGTGCAGTGTATATCGGCGCGGCGGTAGAAGATCACCATCATTAATCAGCAATAATTCTTACCCTTAAATACAATAACAATGTTAGCAAACATCTTATTAGACGCAGCCACTAGCGGTGCAAACATCGGCTTTGGTTACGGTCTTGCTGCAATCGGTGCAGGTTTAGCTGCTATCGCTGCCGGTATCGGTATCGGTAAAATCGGTGCTTCTGCACTTGAATCAATCGCTCGTCAACCAGAAGCTTCTGGCGACATCCGCGGTAACATGATTCTTGCAGCTGCTCTCGTGGAAGGTGCTGCCTTCTTCGCGATGGTAATCGGCCTGCTCGCTATCCTTACCAAGTAAGCGATTGCAAAAATCTAAACCGGCAGAACGACGCTTGGTCGGGTGCCGGTTTAATCAGAAAATCAGTTCATCAACATAAAGGGGAACTCCCCAACGATTATTCCGACACACTATGGAACTCGTAAAACCCGATTTCGGTCTCGTATTCTGGATGACCGTTTCCTTCCTGATCGTTGTATTCCTGATGCGCAAGTTCGCATGGGGACCGATTCTCTCATCGCTGAAAGAGCGCGAGACTTCTATCGAAGAAGCACTCAATGCAGCTAAAAAAGCGAAGGAAGAAGTAGCGAACATGAAAGCTGAAAACGAGCGTATTCTGCAGGAGGCACGTAATGAGCGTGACCTGATGCTGAAAGAAGCCCGTGACACGAAGGATATGATCGTGAACGAAGCCCGCACCAAAGCACAGGTGGAAGGCGACCGGATGATCACTATCGCCCGTGAAACCATCAACAATGAAAAGATGGCAGCGATCACTGAATTGAAAAATCAGGTAGCTACACTTTCTATTGAGATTGCGGAGAAAGTAATCCGTCAGCAATTAAGCAACGACGATAAACAAAAAGCACTCGTACAGGAATTGCTGAAAGAAGTTAAAATGAACTAATCAACCTGAGTTGAGACATTCATTTAACTAAAAACTGACAAAAAATGGCTGAAATAAAAATTGCCCGCCGATATGCTAAATCCCTTCTGGGACTGGCACAGGAACGCAATATTTCCGACAAGGTGTTTGCCGATATGGAGTTGGTGCATGCTACCTGTGAGGCAAGCCGCGAGTTTGTTTTACTGCTTCGTAACCCGATTGTTCAGGGAGATAAAAAAGAAGCAGTGATCAACGCCCTGTTTGGTGGTAAACTGGATGCGCTCACCAGTGCATTCGTTAATATCATCATCCGCAAAGGCCGCGAAAGTATCCTGGATGGTATGGCGGCTGAATATATCCGTATCTACAAAGACAACCGCGGAATTGTAATTGCCAACGTTACCACTGCAGTGAAAATGGATGATTCCATTCGTCAGCAGGTGATGAGTCTGGTGAAAGCTGCCAAAGGTGAAAAGATTGAACTCGTGGAAACAGTAGATCCTTCTCTGATCGGAGGATTTGTTTTACGCGTGGGTGATCAGCAGTACGATACCAGTATCAGCAGAAAACTCAAGCAACTCAAGAATGAGTTTGACGATAATCTCTACGTAAAAGAATTCTAATCCGTTTATCGGAAACATTTTCCGGGATGAATGAATCGGAGAATGTACATACCACAACATTCACAATAAGTATACAATATTAATCCTAAATAATCTCACAAAATGGTAGATGTAAGACCGGACGAAGTCTCAGCTATACTCCGCCAACAACTGGCAGGTTTCAAGTCAGCCGCCGAACTCGAAGAAGTAGGCACCGTACTCCAGGTGGGTGACGGTATCGCACGTATTTATGGCCTCACGAAAGTACAGTCGGGAGAGCTGATTGAGTTTGAAAGCGGACTCAAGGGAATCGTTTTGAACCTTGAAGAAGACAATATCGGTGCAGTGACACTGGGGTCTTCGAACGACATCAAAGAAGGTGACACTGTAAAGCGTACCGGTAAAATCGCTTCTATCAAAGTAGGAGAGGGGATGCTGGGTCGTGTAGTGGATACTCTCGGTCATCCGATCGATGGTAAAGGTCCGTTGAGCGGTGAACTTTTTGAGATGCCACTTGAGCGTAAAGCACCAGGGGTAATCTTCCGTCAGCCGGTAAACGAGCCGCTGCAGACAGGTATCAAAGCAATTGATGCGATGATTCCGATTGGTCGTGGTCAGCGTGAGTTGATCATCGGTGACCGTCAGACCGGTAAAACTGCCGTGGCACTGGATGCGATCATCAACCAGCGTGAGTTTTATGATAAAGGTGAGCCTGTATTCTGTATCTACGTTGCCGTAGGTCAGAAAGGTTCTACTGTAGCCAACGTAGTGAAAACACTCGAAGAGCGTGGTGCAATGCCTTACACAGTTGTTGTGGCGGCTTCTGCGTCTGACTCTGCTCCAATGCAGTTCTATGCACCAATGGCGGGTGCTGCAATCGGAGAGTTCTTCCGTGATACAGGTCGTCCGGCTCTGGTAGTATATGATGATTTATCAAAGCAGGCAGTAGCTTACCGTGAGGTATCTCTGTTGCTCCGTCGTCCTCCGGGTCGTGAAGCATATCCTGGTGACGTATTCTACCTGCATAGCCGTTTGCTCGAGCGTGCTGCGAAAGTGATTAAATCTGACAGCATCGCTGCGAAGATGAATGACCTTCCTGAAACGCTTCGTTCAAAAGTGAAAGGCGGTGGTTCATTAACAGCACTTCCGATCATCGAAACACAAGCCGGTGACGTATCAGCATACATTCCAACCAACGTAATTTCGATTACTGACGGACAGATCTTCCTTGAGGCGAATCTCTTTAACTCCGGTGTACGTCCTGCTATCAACGTAGGTATCTCTGTATCACGTGTAGGAGGTAATGCGCAGATCAAATCCATGAAGAAAGTAGCAGGTACCCTGAAGCTCGATCAGGCACAATACCGCGAGCTGGAAGCCTTTGCGAAATTCGGATCGGATCTGGATGCAGCTACCAAAGCAGTACTTGACAAAGGATCACGTAACGTGGAAATCCTGAAGCAGGGACAATACTCTCCATTCCGCGTGGAGGAGCAGGTAGCTATTATTTACCTTGGAACTAAAGGTCTTCTCCAAGCCGTACCCGTTAGAAAGGTACGTGAGTTTGAAGCAGACTTCCTGAATATCCTGCGTGCACAACATAAAAATGTGCTCGATCAGCTGGCGAAAGGTGTAATCAATGATGAGATCACCAATGAGCTGGAGAAAGTAGGTAAAGACCTCGCTAAAAAATATTCAGCATAGTATAATTCATTCAGCATTCTAAAATACTGAATCAGTAAAATGGCAAATTTAAAAGAAGTCCGTCTGCGTATCACCTCGGTGAACAGTACGCAGCAGATCACCAAAGCAATGAAGATGGTGAGTGCTGCGAAACTGCGTCGTGCGCAAAACGCGATTACCCAGCTTCGTCCATACGCAAATAAACTTCGCGATATCCTCGAGAATCTTTCTTCTTCACTGGAAGAGAATGATGGAAGCAAGTTTGCGCAGGTTCGCCCGTTGAGTAATGTGCTGATCATTGCGGTAAGTTCTAACCGCGGACTGGCGGGTGCGTTTAACTCTAATATTATCCGTACCGTAAACCGTTTGCTGGCGGATGAATATGCTGGTTTAGTAAAGACCGGCAATGTAAAGGTGTTGTGTATCGGGAAAAAGGGTTCTGATTTCTATTCGAAAAACAAGAATGTATACCTCGGACACCACAACAATATTTTCGCGGAACTGAACTTCGCCAATGTTTCTGCCATTGCAGAAGGAATCATGGATGATTTCGCAACTGCAAAATATGATCGTGTGATTGTCGTGTATAATCAGTTTAAAAATGCCGCTGTTCAGTTAGTGATGAACGAGCAACTGATGCCTATTCAACCACCGGCAGTGAAGGAAGTGAGCAAAATGAAGAACGATTATATCTTCGAACCTTCGAAGGAAGAAATCGTGCTGGAGCTGATTCCGAAATCTATCAAAACGCAATTGTACAAAGCCATCCTCGATTCACATGCATCTGAACATGGCGCGCGTATGACTGCGATGAACAAAGCAACGGACAATGCCGGCGAACTGCTGAAGGAATTGCGTCTCTCTTACAA
>JAGOJO010000045.1 GCA_017995075.1 Bacteroidia bacterium
CAGAGCACAGACATCCTGCAATTAGGACCCATTGAACACGAAGTTTACGCACAGTTCATCACCGAACGATTTGCAGAAGCCAAACGAAAACTCAGCACCGAAAATGCAGATCGTATATTAGATTGGTGTCGCCATCATACGTACTATGTGCAATTGGTTTGTAATCGCTTGTTCAGTAAAGGCATCAAACAGCCGGACGACTGGTACATCGAAAGTTTATTCCGCGAAATCCTCCAGGAAAATCAGCCAGTATATTACAATTACCGTAAACTGTTAACTGGCAATCAATGGAATCTCTTACAGGGAATTGCCAGAGAGAAAGGAGCGAAACAAGTGATGGGAGCAGAGTTTATCCGCAAGAACGAACTCGGCACACCCAGTTCTGTACAAACTGCATTACAAGCACTCCAGGACAAAGAAATGATCTTTGAAGAAGATAGTCGCTGGTGGGTATATGATGTTTTTCTGAGCAGATGGCTGGAAGGGTAATTTTTAACATCTATAATTATGTGTGAAATAATGCAGTTAACATTATCAATGCCCGTTTATTTGGTATCAATTATTATAATAACTTAGGTGCTGATTACAACCAGGCAGCATTGAATGATATCACTATTAGCGGAATGAATACAGGAGTTGGGATTTCCGTTCGGGAGGCGACCAATAGCGCCAGTGGCAACTACAAAATCAACAACAATACCATGATTCGTGTAGTAGATGGCGACGCAGGTATTCAGTTGATGAATGTAAATAGTCCGCTGGTGAATTGTAATATTATCGAACTGGACCGGGGAAGTGAATCCTCCAAAGCAACCACAGGTATTGCCCTGCAGGGATGCCGAAGTGCCAATGTGACGCAGAATGCAGTTACAGGATACACCCGCACCAATACGAGCCGTATTGGCATCTCAAACACTATCAGCACCGATGGATTGTTAAGCTGCAACGTAGTAGACAGTACCGGCTATGGTTTTTTCTTTGGCAGCAACAACCTCAATACGAATTTCCGGGGCAATATGATGCGAAGCCATCTGGAAGGCCTGCATCTAAACACAACAGCCATCATCGATACTCAACAACATGCAGGAAACCGCTGGATGGCCAATTATGCCCCGTGGTTTGGCGCAGTGAATATGAATTGGCAACCTATTAACAATTTATACTCCTCTCTATTCATAGTTGACCCATCCTTGAACACTACCTATAGACCAAGTTTCCCTGTGGGAAGTCCTGCGAATAATTCGGGTTGGTTTTTTCCTGATTCAGGAGCAACATATGCTTGCGGAAACCTTCCCAACTGTTTTCAATATGAAGGCAATGGAGAAGCCGGCTCTCCCGGACTTCTAGCCATGATTGCGCTGGACAGTATATTAAGTGTGGATTATGTGGAAGAATCGCAAAGCATCGGCCAATCGATTTTGTATGAAAAATTACGAAGAGATCCTTCCTTATTAACCGGGAATAGTGTTTATCAGAATTTTGTGAGTAATGAGCCTGTCCTTCAAAATCTTTATGAAGCCCGCATCAGCTTACAGGAATATCATGAAGTGCAAGATTCATTGGCGGTGTTATTATTGTCACTGGATAGTACATTGAAGTTACTGGGAGACTCCCTTCGTTATTATACCAACCTCCAATTTCAAACAGGACAACAATTGGATACAAAGATTGAAAGTATCAGAGCCAGCCTGCTTTTATACCGTACAAATTATGCAACTTTAATCCAGCAACTTCGCACGGCAAATAATCCTGTTCTGGCAAGAGCGGGATTTTACAATAACTTAGTCACCAATGCAACTGAACTACCGGAAATAAATGAGGCGATATTGAACGAAGTGGAGATTGCTTATGAAACAGGAGGAAGAGCATCCTTGATCAACTTCTACAATCAGATACTACCGATTGCTCAGCAATGCCCTGACCAGGGAGGACAAAGTGTGTTCCGTGCAAGACATTTTGTAGCCATGATCAATGATAGCATTGAATATGATGATGCCGCAGTTTGCTTATCACAAGGGATTTTAAGAACTGCAAATTTCAATAACACCCAGCAACCTTGTTTAATAGTATTACCGAATCCTGCAAGTGATGAAGTAGAAGTACTATTGATTAATTACCGAGAAGCCGAGTTTCATTTGAGAATAGTTGACTTGGAAGGTAAAGACATTTTTAACTCAGTACTTAAAAACGGTACTTCACATAACCAAATAAATACAGAGATGCTTGCTCCCGGTGTATATATTGTTGAAGCAAGTTATCAAGAAGAAGTTATGTGCAGAACTAAATTAATCATTGTGCGATGAAAAGAGCTGTATATATAGTGATTGGGTTGTTGTCATTGTGCAGCAGCGCCTATGCTCAATTCTACAACCATGATTGGTTTATTGGTTACGGGAACTGGACAAATAAAGGAAGAATCGTTTTTGACTCTACGTCATATATCTTCAGTGTAGAACAAAGAAAGATGGGCTTCATTGGCACCCAAGGCAACATTTGCGATGCTCAAGGGAATTTCCTGATGAGCAGCAATGGCGTGTGGATTGCCAATGCCAATAATGATACCATGCTCAATGGGAGTGGGCTTAATCCGGGGGCATATACAAGCGCTAATTCTAACGGATTACTAATTCCACATGCGAACGTTTTTCTTCCATTCCCTGGAGATAGTAACAGATATGTACTATTTCACCATACCGCACAAAATAATGGTTTGTATAATATAGTCTATGAAGTGTTATATTCTGTAATTGATGTAACATTAGATGCTGGACTAGGTGCCGTAATTCAGAAAAATCAATTGGCTTTTACGGATACATTAAATTGGGGAATTACAGCATGTAAACATGCGAATGGTCGAGATTGGTGGATTGTACTTCAAAAAGACTTAACTGATATTGTTTTTATAGTATTATTCAGCCCTACAGGCGTTCAAAGTATAAGTTCACAATCACTTGGGGTTCCTATAGCATGGGGCAATGTGACTCAGCCAACTTTTTCACCAGATGGAACTAAGTTCGGATATACAACTTATACACCGAATCAACCAGATAGTTGTTATGCAATGGTTTTTGATTTTGATCGATGTTTAGGACAATTTAACAATTCACGGACATTTCTTTTAGACAAAGGTATACTATGGGGCCTAAGTTTTTCACCAAATAGCAAACAATTATATTGTAACTCGTCATCACATTTGTTTCAAATCGAATTAGATTCAGGGACAATTGACACAGTAGCTATCTACGATGGATTCTCCTTTCCAATACCTTCGGCGGCAACAACATTTATGCATGAATACCTCGCCGCCAACGGAAAAATATATCTAACATCCGGCAATGGAGTACAACATTTGCATGAGATCAATTACCCTGATAGTGCCGGTTTAGCCTGTGATGTGCAACAACATGCGGTGAGTCTGGGTGTTTGGCATTTCCGCGCTGTCCCCAACCATCCCAACTATAATTTGGGTCCGGAAGTGGGTAGTGTTTGCGATACTTTGAGTGTGGGATTATCAGAGCCGGCACATGATTTTCGTTTCAGTATTTCGCCCAATCCGGTGAGTGATGGAGTAGTTAAACTCACTTATCTCTTGCCGCAAAATAAAGCCGGCGTACTGGAGGTATTTGATCTAACCGGGCAGCGGGTGTTTAATCAGCAATTACCACCCTGGAGCACCTTGCAGTTTGTACAATTACCGGAGCTGAGTAGTGGGCTTTACACCTGTGTAATAAGGAGTGGCAATGAGAAAACAGCGAAGAAACTGGTGGTGATGCGATGAGGGGATTAGTAAACATATCTATCGCCCAGCAATGCCCATCCTCCGGTGGAGAGGCTGTTTTCAGAGCACGAAATATTATACGCAAAGTAAATGATAGTATTATCTATGATGATGCAGGAGTTTGTGCACAAATGGGGATTTACCGAAAGAAACAAAACATTGTTGATGAAAGTGATCTTGTTTCATATATTTTAATACCAAATCCGGCACAGCATCAAACGCAGTTGATATTTAACCAACCACCCAGCTCAAATTATCTTATTCAAATTATAAATGGTGAAGGCAGAGTTGTCGAAAGCAGAAATATTAATCATCAATTGTCTAGCTTGGTATTAGATACAGAAAAATTAGCCAATGGTTTGTATACCGTAAATATGATTAAACAAAATGGTGAATTTGAATCTGAGAAATTAATGATTATCAAATGAAAAAAAGGTTCATTGTTCTACTTTTATGTCTTATTGGTGAAAATGCAATGAGTCAGGGATTTTATAATCATGTGTGGTTATTAGGCAGTTATAACTTTCTTCAAAATTTGAAGGGAAGAATGATTTTTGATTCTACTAGTTATGTGCATACAACCGAGAATAGAAAAATGCCCTTTAAAGGCACAGAAGCCACTATTTGTGATGCTCAAGGGGATTTCCTGATGAGTACTAACGGCATTTGGATTGCCAATGCCATCAATGATACGATGTTGAATGGGAGCGGATTAAGCCCTAGTTATTTGACGCAGAATTGGGTGTTTGGTATTCCTTTAGGTTATGGTGCAACATTTCTTCCACTTCCCGGTGATTCTACTAAGTATATATTATTTCACTTAACACGACTTGGTCAATTCGCAATTGATCCTACAGAGTTAGATTATAGTATAATTGATATTACCGGAGATAACGGGTTGGGTGAAGTTATATCAAAAAATAATTTTCTTATTGCAGACACTTTAAGTTGGGGCATAACGGCTTGTAAGCACGCAAATGGAAGAGATTGGTGGATAGTCATAATGCAAGATGGAAATCCTGCAACATATACTTATTTGTTAACGCCAACCGGAATAAATACAATGATTTATCAGGATTTTAATTCTCCGACAAATACCTATGGTAATGTTTCTCAAATAATGTTCTCAGAAAATGGTGAAAAATTTGCATATGTGAGCCCGGATAGTCAAAATACCAATGGTTATTTAATCATTTGTGATTTTGATAGATGCACAGGGACGTTTTCTAATGTACAGAAACATCTGGTTTCATCAAGTAACTACTTGTATGGTTTATGCTTTTCTCCCAACAACAAATTTTTATATACCTGCACTAGTTCTACTGTCTTCCAATTTGATATTGACAGTCTTACCATCGACACAGTCGCCACCTATGATGGATTTATTTCACCACCGGGCAGTTCATGTTGTGCAACAAGTTTTTGGAATATGTACCTTGCTGCCAATGGAAAAATATACATTACGAGTGGTAGTGGTGTTCAGCATTTACATGAAATGAATTATCCAGATAGTGCAGGAATAGCCTGTGATGTACAGCAACATGCTATTAGTTTAGGTTATGCACAACTCCGCGCTGTCCCTAACCACCCCAACTATAATTTAGGTCCTGTAATAGGTAGTGTTTGCGATACTTTGAGTGTAGGATTAGCAGAGCCGGCACATGATTTTCGTTTCAGTATTTCGCCGAATCCGGTGAGTGATGGAGTAGTAAAACTCACTTATCTCTTGCCGCAAAATAAAGCCGGTGTGCTGGAGGTGTTTGATCTTACCAGGCAAAGAGTATATAGTCAGCAATTACCACCCTGGAGCACCCTGCAGTTTGTACAATTGCCGGAACTTAGCAATGGGCTTTACACCTGTGTGATCAGGAGTGGCGATGAGAAAACAGCGAAGAAACTGGTTGTGATGCGATGAGGGGATACATAATTGGTATTATATATTTTCCAGAGATGTTTTATATATTTATCTTCGCTTTATACCTATTAACCTATACCTCATGTCTACTAAAATTGTTACGAATACCATTCTTATCCGATCTACACTACACAGGGTATGGGATGTTTTGACTAAACCGGAATATACGAAAGTGTATATGTTTGGATGTGAAACGATATCTGACTGGAAAGAAGGCAGTCCATTGTTATGGAACGGTCAATATGAAGGTAAAGAAGTCACCTTTGTGAGCGGACATATTCTGGAGATAAATCCTCCGCATCGCCTGATATACTCGGTGATTGATCCCAATGCACCTTACGATAAAACGCCGGCGAATCATCTCAAGGTATTGTATGAATTAACAGAGATAGGGGAGGCTGTTGAATTTAAAGTATCGCAGTACGGTTTTGAAGAGGCAGAGGATGGGGAGAAACGTTACAAGGAAATTTATAATAACGGTGATGGATGGCAGCCAATTCTTGTTGCTATAAAAGAACTGATAGAAAACCAGGGAAATTAAAATTGCTGAACAAAATGTATAAAAATATTTCTATTTTCTTTATGTTGTTGTTTAGCTTGAGTAGTTATGCGCAACAATCTAATGCAGCCTATGATTCTACGCTGGCGAAAAAGCTAGGTGCGGATGAGTATGGAATGAAACAATATTTGTTTGTTTTGATTAAAACCGGTCCTGTTACCGGATTATCAAAGGAAGTCAAGGATAGTCTGTTTGCCGGACATATGGCCAATATCAATCGAATGGTGGACCAGAAGAAATTAATTGTTGCCGGTCCATTTATGAAAAATGAAAGTGGATTTCGGGGACTCTTTATTCTGGACGTAAAAGATCAGACAGAAGCTGCTGAGTTGATGGCTGCTGATCCTGCCATTCATTCCGGTGTGCTGGCTGTAGAGTATTATCCATGGTATGGCTCCGCAGCTTTACCGGTGTATCTGGAAAGTATTGATAAAATCTGGCAGAAGAAACCATGATAAATCCGCCTGAAATAAAAATTGTTCAATCAGCAGGATTCACTCTTGTAGGGAAAAGATTGATGATGTCGTGGATGAACGACAGAAACGCTGAATTGTACCGACAGTTTATGCCTCAGCGTCAATCAATTCTTCACCGGATCGATAATACTGTTTTCAGTGTGCAATGTTATGCCAAAAGTATTGAAACATATTTTCAGGAACCTGGATTGGAATTTGAAAAATGGGCGGCTGTTGCTGTTACAGATAGTTCTGCCCTTCCGCAAGAAATGGAAGTGTTGCAAATTCCTGCCGGTGAATACCTGACTTTCATTTACAGAGGAACGGTAATGGATTATCCTGCCACAGCCCGATATGTTTTTGGTGAGTGGATTCCTGCCTCTGAATTTATAGTAGAAGATCGTCCGCATTTTGAAATTATACCAGAGGGTTATCGCCCGGATGATCCAAATGCAGAGGAAGAAGTATATATACCGGTAAAACGTAAAAGCTGATATGGCTTATAACGTACAACTCGCAGATCGCATTCGGGAAATAATTGCCATCACCCATGATCAGGTGGAAGAGAAGCGCATGTTTGGCGGATTATGCTTTATGGTAAATGGTAAAATGTGTCTCGGGGTAGAAACAGAACGTTTGATGGTTCGCCTCAATCCTTCCATCTATGAAGAAGTTTTAAAACTGGATGGCTGCAGCCTGATGGATTTCAATGGACGACCTATGAAAGGATATGTGTTTGTGGATATCGATGCACTTTCCACCAGCAAAAAGCTGAATTATTGGGTCCAATTAGCGCTGGATTACAATTTAATCGCAAAAGCATCAGTAAAAAAGACTAAAACACCTAAAAAGTAGGCATTCAGTGTTTGTCTATATAAACAAGCTAAAGTCGTTTGAAGAGAATTAAATCTCCCGGACTTTGAATTTTAGATGAAGAAGTGGCGTTTGGTTAAACGTTTGGCTGTACTTTTGATCTATTGATTAGTACTTATAAATACCGTACTTATGGAAAAGTTAAATTCTCTCAAAACCTCGTTGCTGGCTCTTTCAATAATGGCCATTTCAACCTCGGTTCAAGCACAACAGGGAAATAATGATGAACGCCTTGGACTGCCGGGCGATAACCTGAATCTGGCAGCTGTGCTGGATATCTTTCAGCGATCACAAACACTGGAGAGTTTTGAAGCAGCCTTAAACTCCGATACAAGTAAAGTAAACAACCTTGATTTGAACAACGATGAACGGGTTGATTACATCAAAGTATTTGATAAACCAGAAGGTGATTTGCATACAATCGTTCTGCAAGTAGATTTGAGTGATCAGGAATCGCAGGATGTGGCGGTGATTTTTGTTGAGAAGAAAGGGGAGGATGTCTCTATTCAAATGGTGGGTGATGAAGATTTATACGGGAAGGATTATATACTAGAGCCTTCTTCGCAGAATCAAACATCTACTGCACGCTCTGCTACTCCGAATCCCGGCTATCGAAATGGTGGTACAACTGTCGTGAATAACTATTATTATAATAACGACAACAACTATTACAATGATCGTCCAGATTATGCTCCGGCTCCACATTCCTGGGTGATTGTGCGTTACATCTATACGCCTTTCTATCGTCCTTATTATTCGCATTGGAGATGGGGATATTATCCGGGCTGGTATCGTCCATGGTCACCGTGGTATTATGATAATTATTACAATCATTGGTACTATCAGCATAGCTGGAACGGATGGTGGTATTGGAGAGCTCCGCATAATCACTTTCATAATTACTGGTATGGACCTTATCGCAGCAGTCGCCGTGCATCAGCTATCTACATGAGAAACCGTTCAGCAGGTTTATATGACAGGTCTTATAATAATCCGCGTCCGTCACCACGTCCAACAGGTAAGCCTCGTTATGCTAATCACGCAGTTCCTTTTGATAGAAATCCTGCTATCGTAAAGCCGACAGTTAGCCCGGGAAGACCAGTAGCTCCCGGAAGAAAACCTGAGCCTACTCGTCCGGTTTATCCTTCCAAAAATCAGGATACACGTCCGACAACTCCGGTGAAGCAGGATACTCGTCCAACCACTCCGGTGAAGCAGGAACCAACACGTCCGACTTATCCCTCCAAAGATCAGGATACACGTCCGACAACTCCGGTGAAGCAGGAACCAACACGTCCGACCTATCCATCCAAGGATCAGGAAACACGTCCTGCAACTCCGGTGAAGCAGGAGCCAATTCGTCCTGCACCATCTAAGCAACAGGAAGTGCGACCAGAGAATTCTACTCCGAAAACACAGCCTAGCAAACCTGCTCCAACTAAACCAGCAGAAGTAAAACCCTCACGGACACCACGGCAATCGCCTTCTAAACCTGCGGGGACAACCAGAAGCAGTTCCGGTAGTCGAAGTTCAGGAAGTCAGGAGAACAGACGATAAAATCAATCAAATCACAGAGGCGATCTTCTACAACGGGATCGCCTCTTTTTTTTAATAAAATTCAACAGTTATTCGAGTAGAACAACGCACTTTTTTATGTTTGCAAAAAGAAAACATCATGAGCTCGCTGCTAAAAGATATTTATTCTCCATCCTTTTATCGGTTCATTTCCAAAGCAGCAACCATCGCTGTTCCTGGTTTCCCCGTTAAGAAATTCGAACAATCAATTTTCACGAAAGAGTTTGAGAAGTATGAACTCAAACAACGCATGTGGCATACAGCAGACGTATTAACAGCACATTTATCTCCGGATTATCCAAAAGCAGCGAAACAGGTCTGTGCAATAATCGACGTAATTGAAGAAATGCCGGACGCGCCACCTAGCTTTGGGTATATGTTCTTCCCGGAGATTATTGCGCGCCAGGGGTTGAATCATTTAAAGGACTCCATTCAGGCGATGGAGCGAATTACAAAATTTTGCAGCTGTGAATTTGCCGTACGCCCGTTCTTTCTTCGCTATGAAAAGGAGATGATACAGCAATCAATGAAATGGGCATCACATTCACATCGTGGTGTCAGACGATTAGCCACGGAAGGATCTCGTCCACGATTACCCTGGGGAATGGCGATTCCATCTCTTAAAAAAGATCCACGACCACTTTTACCCGTATTGGAGAAACTGAAAACCGACGAATGTGAAATCGTGAGAAGGAGTGTAGCCAATCATCTGAATGATATCTCGAAAGATCATCCGGATTTAATGATCTCGATTGCGCGCAAATGGAAAGGAGAAAGCGGAGAAACAGATGCCATCATTAAACATGCCTGTCGTACTTTATTCAAAGCCGGAAATCCGGAAGTACTGAAGCTATATCAATTAAAGAGTAATCATTTACTGGTATCAGATTTTTCTCTGCAGCAGAAGCAAATCAAGAGGGGAGAAGCCATCACATTTGATTGTTTGCTGGAAAATCAATCGACAAAGAAATCGAAAGTCAGGTTGGAGTATGCAGTTTACTTCCGGCTGAAGAATGGGAATCTCTCAAAGAAAGTATTTAAAATCAGCGAACGGGAGATTGACGGAAAAGAACAAATGACACTCACCAAACGGCATACATTTAAACCCATTACTACCAGAGTTTATTATCCCGGTGTACATGAAATCAGTGTGATTGTAAACGGTGAAGAGAAAGCGAAAAAATCGTTCCGCTTAATTTAGTGTACATCTTAATCCGAGATGGAATGATACCTGCGTTCCGGAAATTGTCCGTACATCCGGAATTTCCATAAAACTGATTCCAGGACGTACTTCCGTAAACAGGTGCATAAACTCGAGTGATCGACCTGTTTTTGCCAATCTGAAATCGATGCCAAGAGGTACAAAAGCATTCACTACCCAACCGGAAGAAACAGCAGATTGATCGTTTTCATAGACCGGAAATTCCACTTTCGTAGCAGACGTTCCACTCAAACCTTCAGCCGGATATGTCTCGATGACTTCCTGTTCAGAATAGGAAACGTTGACAGAATTATTAAATGTCATACCCGCCGAAAGTCCGACGCCAAGATAAAACGACCAACGCTGCTCATCATTGAACCGGAGCAAAGCAGATACTTCAGCACGGAGACTCTTCGCATCATAATACATGTTGGCAGTTTTATAATAAGCTGAGTCAATATAAAATTGTGAAACACCTTGTGAATTTTTAATTGTATCCACCCTGGTATTTGATCCATCGGTCAAAGTGTAAGAGAAATAGGAGGCCTCATCATAATAAAATCCAGCCCTCAGTGTTCCCTTCACCCTTTCACCCAAAACCCGCATCTGACGTGAAGTCCGGCCAACCATTACCCCAAAGCCGAAATACTCGCTGAAGTAATTCTCCCCATAACCCGAAAATCCACTCAGGTCTCTTTTTAGTATCGAAGACGCAGGATAAATTTTCCGGAAGTCATTTAACCCGAAGATTGACGAATTTCCTGAAGCGCCGCCTGATATAATCGCTACGTCATATACAGGTCTTGGTTTAACAGAATCAATATCCTGACCAACCAATGATGATGCAACCAACAGTAAAAAGAATACAACGGGAATAGAGCGAACCTTCATAACTGCGATTACATATTTCGGCGATACTGTCCACCCACTTCAAATAACGCAGAAGTAATCTGACCCAGCGAACAATACTTCGCCACTTCCATCATCACCTCAAACATATTCTGGTTACGGATAGCAGTCAGCTGCAAATGACGAAGCAAATCTGCCGATTTATCAGCATTACGATCATGCAAAGCCTTCAGCATATTGATCTGGTATTCCTTCTCCTCTGTAGTTGCACGAATGACTTCTTTTGGAGTCACAGTAGGAGAGCCCTTGCTGCTCAGGAACGTATTCACACCGATAATCGGGAACTCACCTGTATGCTTCAATGTTTCATAATACAACGACTCCTCCTGAATTTTACCACGCTGATACATGGTTTCCATAGCGCCCAACACACCACCGCGTTCGGTGATTCGATCAAATTCCGTCAGCACCGCTTCTTCAACGAGGTCGGTTAACTCTTCAATGATGAAGGAACCCTGTAATGGATTTTCATTCTTCGCCAATCCCAACTCACGGTTAATAATCAGCTGAATCGCCATCGCACGACGCACACTTTCTTCGGTAGGCGTAGTGATCGCTTCATCATAGGCATTCGTATGCAGAGAATTGCAGTTGTCATAAATCGCATACAAAGCCTGCAGCGTAGTACGGATATCATTGAAGTCAATTTCCTGCGCGTGCAATGAACGTCCTGATGTCTGGATATGGTACTTCAGCATCTGACTTCGTTCATTCGCGTTATACTTCAGCTTCATTGCCTTCGCCCAGATTCTGCGCGCCACGCGACCAATCACCGAATATTCCGGATCAATACCATTACTAAAGAAGAAGCTCAGGTTAGGCGCGAATGCATTTATATCCATTCCACGACTCACATAATATTCCACATAAGTAAAACCATTCGCCAATGTGAAAGCCAATTGAGTAATCGGATTCGCACCTGCTTCTGCAATATGATAACCTGAAATCGAAACAGAGTAGAAGTTGCGGATTTTACGCTGAATGAAATAGTCCTGCATATCACCCATGAGACGCAAAGCAAACTCCGTACTGAAAATACAGGTATTCTGCGCCTGATCTTCTTTGAGGATATCTGCCTGAACAGTTCCGCGCACCTGAGCAAGTGTATCTTCCTTGATCTTCGCATACACCTCAGCCGGGAGCACCTGATCGCCGGTAACACCCAGCAACATCAAACCAAGACCATCGTTACCTTGAGGCAAATCGCCCTGATAAGTTGGACGAGGCAATCCTTTCTTCTTATAGATCTCATCGATCTTTTCGTTTACGAGTTCTTCTTGTCCATGCTTACGGATATACAACTCACACTGCTGATCGATCGCTGCATTCATAAAAAATCCGGTCAACATTGCTGCAGGACCATTGATCGTCATACTCACAGATGTTTTGGGATCAGCAAGATTAAATCCACTATATAATTTCTTCGCATCATCCAGGCAGCAGATACTCACCCCTGAATTACCAATCTTTCCATAGATATCTGGACGATAAGCAGGATCATGGCCGTACAATGTCACCGAATCGAAAGCAGTACTTAAACGATGAGCAGGCATACCCAGACTCACATAGTGGAAGCGACGATTCGTTCTTTCCGGACCACCTTCACCCGCAAACATACGAGTTGGATCTTCTCCTTCACGTTTAAATGGAAACACACCGGCAGTATAAGGGAAATCCCCGGGGAAATTCTCCTGCAGCATCCACTTCAACTGTTCGCCCCAGGCCTCGTAATTCGGAACAGAGACTTTAGGAATACGTGAATGTGAGAGGGACTCATACCAGGTTTGAATTTTAATTTCCTTATCCCGAACCTTGAAAATATAATAATCGCTCTTGTATGCTTTTACTTTCTCCGGGAACACCTGCAACAATTTCTTATTCTGCCCATCAAGACGCAATTCCCATTCAGCATATGCTGATTTCAATACCGGAATCGCCTGTTCTTTCGCAGCAACATCAACTCCGTCGAGCGCCTCCAATGCTTTCTGAATACCGAACATTTTCTGCGCCACGGCAGCCTGCTCATCCGACCATTGATCGTACTTGCGGTTATTTTCCGAAATCTCACTCAGGTAACGGGTACGATGCGGAGGAATGATGTAGATCTTCTCACTCATCTCATCACTCACATGAAAATCTGATTTCAGCGGAGCACCTGTTTTTTCCGCTAATCGCTCCATGATCGTTTTATACAGACGATTCATGCCCGGATCGTTGAACTGAGAAGCGATGGTACCATAAACAGGCAACAGCTCATCATCTGTATCCCAAAGCTGGTGATTGCGCTTATATTGTTTCTTCACATCGCGGATAGCATCCAGCGCACCACGTTTATCGAATTTGTTCAAAGCAATCACATCTGCAAAATCCAGCATATCGATTTTCTCCAACTGAGTTGCCGCACCATATTCCGGCGTCATCACGTAGAGCGACATATTGCTATGCTCTGTAATCTCAGTATCGCTTTGTCCGATACCCGAAGTTTCGAGGATAATCAAATCAAATCCGGCCGCCTTCACCACATCTAACGCCTCCTGCACATATTTCGACAAAGCCAGGTTACTTTGACGGGTAGCCAAAGAGCGCATATACACTCTATCGTTATTGATAGAATTCATCCGGATACGATCACCGAGCAATGCGCCGCCGGTTTTACGTTTAGATGGATCTACCGAAACGATCGCAATCGACTTATCTTTAAAATCTATCAGGAAACGACGCACCAGTTCATCCACCAGACTGGATTTACCTGCACCACCTGTACCGGTAATTCCAAGAACAGGAGCATTTGATTTATCAGCCGCCGCTTTGATCTCCGTATGAAACTTCGAAAACTCATCCGGGTTATTTTCTGCAGCAGAAATTAAACGGGCAATCGCATAATGATTTTTTGTGCCGATTTTTCCTACTTCACCGTTCAGATTAAAGCCGGTCGGAAAATCACATTTCTGCAACATATCATTGATCATTCCCTGAAGTCCCATTGTGCGACCATCATCAGGATGATAAATTCTGGCGATACCGTACGACTGCAACTCAGCAATCTCTTCCGGGAGAATAGTACCACCACCGCCGCCAAAAATGCGGATATGTCCACAACCCCGTTCTTTCAGCAAATCGAACATGTATTTAAAATATTCCATGTGTCCACCCTGATAAGAAGTCATGGCAATCGCATTTGCATCTTCCTGAATGGCACAATTCACCACTTCATTCACACTACGGTCGTGTCCAAGGTGGATTACCTCAGCGCCTGAACTTTGAATGATACGGCGCATAATGTTTATGGACGCGTCGTGGCCATCGAATAAACTGGCGGCCGTAACAATGCGGATTTTATTTTTGGGAGTATAAGGTGCTGAAACGTTCATGAGATTTTCTGATGCAGGTGCAAATTTACGGTTTATCGGTTAGCGGAGAGGGGAGGGAGAGCGATTTCCATGCTGTTCCGTCAGTATCAACAGAAACAGGGTTAATCCGGTTTGAAGTTTGTAACCGCATTTTGCAGATCATTGTTATTCAACATGATAAGAAGTGCGTTTATGACCACATTAAGCTGAAAAAATTCATTCCTTTTTTCGGAATCGGCGGGTAAAGTATCTTGGTTTTATTAATTTTGCGCTTCCGATAACTGATAAAATGAGCGTACTCGTAAATAAAAATTCCCGTGTCATCGTACAGGGTTTTACCGGCAATGAAGGAACCTTCCATGCCACACAAATGATTGAATATGGCACCAATGTGGTAGGTGGCGTAACTCCAGGAAAAGGAGGAACCAAGCACCTCGACAAACCGGTGTTTAATACAGTAGCAGAAACAGTAGCCAAAGAAGGAGCGAATGTATCGATCATCTTTGTACCACCAGCATTTGCAGCAGATGCAATGATGGAAGCTGCTGAAGCAGGTATCGAATTAATTGTTGCTATTACAGAAGGAATTCCAACCCGCGACATGATTATGGTGAAGGAATACCTGAAAGATAAAAAATGCCGTTTGATCGGACCAAATTGTCCTGGGGTAATTACTCCGGGTGAAGCGAAAGTTGGTATCATGCCTGGTTTTGTGTTTAAGCGCGGACCAGTTGGTATCGTTTCTAAGTCTGGGACGTTAACTTACGAAGCAGCTGATCAGGTTGCACGTGCCGGTCTGGGAGTAAGTACTGCTATTGGTATTGGCGGTGACCCGATTATCGGAACTACTACCCGTGAAGCTGTTGAACTCTTTATGAATGATCCTGAGACTACCGGTATTGTAATGATCGGTGAGATCGGTGGTGGATTGGAAGCTGAAGCGGCACGTTGGATTAAAGCAAACGGTAATAAAAAGCCGGTTGTAGGATTCATCGCCGGACAAACAGCTCCAGCAGGACGTCGTATGGGACATGCCGGTGCAATCATCGGTGGTGCTGAAGATACAGCTGCTGCGAAGATGGCTATCATGAAAGAATGTGGAATTCATGTAGTGGATTCACCAGCGTACATCGGCAAAACAGTTGCTGAAGTATTAGGTAAAGTGACTGCGTAAAAGATATTAGTTATCAATAAATTAAATGCCCGTCTGTTCTTCATTGAGCAGTCGGGCATTTGCTTTTAAGACAGTTGAGATTGTTTCTCCTTATTGCGTTTGGATATAAAAAGAAAGGCTGTCACAATGAAGCGACAGCCTTTCTTTTACGTAGGGTAATGATTATTTGCCCAGGTTGAATTGGAGACCGATTTGAAGTCCGCCGAACACACGATTTGATTTTTTGTATTCGAACTCATCTTCATCATTGGTATGAGAAAACGCTGCAACATAACTCAGGTTATCATCAGCGAAGAGATCCAATGCTTCATCTTCAGTATATTCAGTAGTAGCATCAGTAAACATATAGCCAAAACGGAGACCGGTAGTAAGGTTCACCATTTCGCTAAGTTTAATATCGATACCGAAACCTAATACACCGGAAATACCGAAACCAGCGAAATCATCTTTGAAATCTTTATCAGTATAGCTGAAATCCAGGGGATCATCATCCAGGGTAAATGTTTCTTTAGCACCAGAGAGAAGACTGAACTGAGGTCCGATTTCGAAGTAAGGACCTTTTGGTGAAGCCACACGGAATAAAACCGGAATATCAATATACTTCAGTTTAATTTCATTGGTAAAAGTATTGTCTTCATTAACCAAATAACCATCATATTTCTGATTATGAGAAGAGATATTCAGTTCTGCGCTCATTCCATAAGTCTCGGCAAACATAAATACTGCCTGGGCTCCGAAGGAAGTACCGAAAGAACTGGCATAATCAAGACTGGAGTTTTGATCAGACACGTTTTTATTAAAGAGCCAGGTCGAATAGAAGGAGCCTTTCACTCCGAGGCGTACACCTTCCTGCGCCTGAACAGCTGTAAAACTGCCTAGGAAGAGTGCAATTGCGATAATTTTTTTCATAATGTGGTGGATTGTTTCCTTAGTTATCTTTGGCAAAGTAAATCGAAAGCAGTCAATACTCCAAGCATTTATATTATGATAAAAATTCTGACCGGAAAAAACGCCCTGGTAACAGGAGCCTCCCGCGGTATTGGCCGTGGAATTGCCATGGAACTCGCTCAACAGGGTGCAAATGTGGCATTTACTTATCTCAGCTCACCGGATAAAGCACTTGAACTCGAAAAAGAGCTGCAGTCTTTGGGAATAAAAGCAAAAGGCTATAAATCAGACGCTTCCGACTTTAAAGCAGCTGAAGAGTTGATTGCCAATATTTTAACAGATTTTGGGAGTTTGGAGGTTGTCGTTAATAATGCCGGTATCACCCGTGATAATCTGTTGATGCGGATGACCGAAGAGCAATTTGATGAAGTAATCAGAACCAATCTAAAGAGCGCGTTCAACATTACCAAGGCCTGTCAAAAGCCAATGTTGAAACAACGAAATGGAAGTATCATTAATATTTCGTCGGTTGTAGGAGTGAAAGGAAACGCCGGACAAGCCAACTATGCAGCATCAAAGGCAGGTATGATTGGATTTACTAAATCGGTAGCATTGGAATTAGGCTCCAGAAATATCCGTTGTAATGCAATTGCGCCAGGTTTTATAGAGACGGAGATGACTGGTGCATTAGCTCCTGAAACAGTACAACAATGGAGAGAACAAATTCCTTTGAAGAGAGGTGGTACCCCGGAAGATGTTGCACGTACTGTTGTATTTCTTGCCAGTGATTGGTCAGGATATATTACTGGTCAGGTGATCAACGTTGATGGCGGAATGTTAACCTGATTCAATGCTGTTATTAGGAAGATAAAATCTCCACCTGTCTCTGTTGGTCGATGAAAGAAACTAAATGGTCGAATTGAATTGACCATCACCAGCAGGCTTAATACATTCAACAACGAATTCTTAAATCATGAAAAAAATACGCACGCTAATTCTGGTGTTGCTGGTCTCAAGTGCATTGGTACAAGCCCAAAATGCAGCCACCAACATTCTTCCATATCCGATTCAGCAGAAAAAAATGCCGAATGGATTAAATGTGGTAACGATTCCTTATGATAGTCCTGGTCTTGCTGCCTTTTACATTGTAGTAAGGGTTGGATCAAGAGATGAGGTAGAAGCTGGTAAAACGGGATTCGCCCACTTCTTTGAGCATATGATGTTTCGGGGAACCGATAAATATCCAAAGGAGAAGTACTCTGATGAACTGAAAGCTACAGGTGCGAGTGCAAATGCTAACACCTCCCTCGACAGGACAGTATATCACATGACCGGTAATGCCGAAAAGCTCGAAAAAATGTTCGAGTTGGAAGCAGATCGTTTCATGAACCTGAAGTATTCGATTCAGGATTTTAAAACCGAAGCAGGTGCAGTAAAAGGGGAGTACACGAAAAGTTATTCCAGTCCATATGCTCAACTCAACGAAAAGATCAATGATGTAGCTTTCGATCAGCATACATACAAGCATACTACGATGGGGTTCTTCAAAGATGTAGTAGATATGCCCAATCAATATGAATATTCACTTGAGTTCTTCAAACGGTTTTATCGTCCTGAATATGCAACCATCATCGTGGTAGGAGATGTTACTGCTGAAAAAGTGAATATGCTGGCCGAGAAATATTTTGGTTCATGGAAGCCGGGCAATTATGTAAGTTCTATTGCTGTTGAACCTGAACAAAAAGAAACGCGCTATACACATATTCAGAAAGCGAATTTCCCGCCGATGATTTCACTGAACTATAAAGCTACCTCTTTCGGTGATTGCAGTAAAGAAGCGATTGCACTCGATTTGTTATTAACGATGATGTTCTCTGAAAAATCAGAGATTTATAAAAAGCTGGTCATCACTGAACAGAAAGTACGAAGCATTGATGGTTCTTATCAATTCACGCGCGATCCATATCTGGCCTCTATTGAAGCATCGCTTACAGATGCCAAGGATATGACCTATGTAAAATCAGAGATTGACAAGGCGATTGAAAAAGCCAAAAGCACTCCATTCTCCGAAAAAGATATCAAGGAAGCAAAGATGCGTCTTCGTTACAGTTTTGCGATGGGAATGGATAGTCCGGGTCGGATAGCAGAGAGTGTTTCCTTCTACACCTGGGTTACCGGAAATCCGGAATCGATTAATAAAACGTATAACGTTTACGAATCAATCACTGCGGAAGACATGATGGCTGCGGCAAAGAAATTCCTGGTGCCGAACAGTCTTACAATTGGAACCATTTCTGCGGACGAATCAGGTCCGGTTAAATAATAATTAATTCTGATAAACCATGAAAAAATTAATCCTGATATACTTCCTCCTTATTAGTGGATTTGCGGCTTCGGCAGCTGATGTGGTAGAACTTAAACTACCAAAGTCAGATGTAGTAGTTGTCAAACTTATGTTCCGTAATGGTTCAATGTCGGATCCTAAAGGAAAGGAGGGTTTAACCTCTCTTACCGCCAGTTGTATTTCAGAAGGCGGCACTCAAAAATTAAGCAGTACACAAATCAGCGAAACCATTTATCCGTGGGCGGCTTCATATGGTGTAAGCGTTGATAAAGAAGTAACCATTTTCACTTTCCGCGTTCACAAAGATCACCTGGATAATTTCTATGCTATATTTCGTGATCTGATGTTACAACCCCGATTTGATCAGGAAGATTTTAAGCGGGTGAAATCAAATCAGCAGAATTATATTGACGAAGTGATACGAACTTCCTCTGACGAAGAATATTCTAAAAAAGCATTGGAAGATATTATGTTTCAGGGCAGCAGTTATCAGCATCCGGTAGGAGGTACTTCCTCAGGTGTAACTTCCTGCACGGTAGACGATGTGAAATCGCATTTTGCAGCTATGTTCACCCGATCTAATCTTACTATCGGAATAGCCGGCAACTACACTACTGCATTCCTGTCGCAACTTAAAAGTGATATGGAAAAATTACCTGAGCTTAAAGGAACCATTCCTGCTCCGGCGATTCCTCGTCAGCCAAATGGAATACAGGTTGAACTTGTTTCTAAAGAAAACGCTCTTGGATCGGCCATCTTTTTAGGATTCCCAATGAATCTTACCAGAAGCAATGATGATTTTGCCGCCTTAATGATCGCAAATTCATGGCTGGGGGAACACCGCAAGTCTTACTCACGCCTTTATCAGAAAATTCGTGAACAGCGTTCAATGAACTATGGTGATTATTCCTATATCGAGTGGTATAATAACGGTGGTGGAAACATGTTGCCTCGCCCTGGCTATCCACGCAGAAGCAATTATTTCTCCATCTGGATTCGTCCGGTTCAAACTGCAAAGGGATTGAAAGGTCAATACGATGAATTGAAAGATATTTCAATTGGACACGCTCATTTCGCACTTCGTATGGCAATTCGTGAAATGGAATCGATGATTGTAAATGGAATGACTCAGGAAGATTTTGAGCTTACCAGAACTTTCCTTCGTTCGTACATGAAATTATATGCACAGACACCGGAACAGCAATTGGGATATCTCCTCGATTCAAAGTTTTATGGGAGAGAGAACTGGCTTCAGAAAGCAGATGAATTATTAGCTTCCTGCACACTGGAGAAAGTGAATGCAGCAATGAAAAAATACTGGCAGACAAAAAATATGTTTGTCTCCATTGTCACAGATAAATCAGAAGTAATTCCATTAGCGCGGAGTCTGCGTGATGGACTGGAGTCGCCAATGTCGTACAGTAATGCTTTGCAGAGCGTATTGTCAAAAGAAATTCATGCCGAAGATGAAGTAGTAAAGGCTTATCCATTTAAGGCCACGGCGGTGATGATCATCGACTCCAACGACTTATTTAAGAAATAAAAGAAAAGCCGGAAACAAACTTCCGGCTTTTTTTATCATCCTGTTCAAGCCGGACGATTCATACAAACATGAGAAAAAAAGTAGCTATAATAGGAGGAGGAGCATCCGGTTTTTTCGCTGCCATTGAACTGGCCATTCTTCGTCCGGATTTGCAGATTGATATCTATGAAAAAAGTCAGCAGGTACTCAGTAAAGTAAAGGTGTCAGGTGGCGGAAGATGTAATGTCACTCATGCCTGTTTTGATCCGAAAGAATTGGTTAGTTATTATCCGCGTGGTAAAAAGGAATTACGTGGTCCGTTCTCAAAATTCGGACCTGGAGACACGATTAACTGGTTTGAACAGCGGGATGTTGAGCTGAAAACTGAGATTGACGGAAGAATGTTTCCGGTAACTGATTCATCGCAAACAATCGTGAATACATTTTTAGATGAAGCTGAACGATTGAAAATCCGTATTCATCTGCAAAAGGGTTTAACAGGATTATCACAAAAAAGTGATGAATGGCAACTTCAATTCTCCGATAACACAGAAGTTACCGTTGCGGCTGTATTGATAGCCACCGGAAGCAGTTCAATGATTTGGGAATTACTTTCGGGTTTAGGATTAGAGATTATTCCTCCGGTGCCTTCTTTATTTACATTTCATGTACGCGACAAAAAACTTCAGGCTTTATCAGGGCTGAGTGTTGAATTCATCAATGCCGCTATTGTTGATTCATCTATTGAAACAGAAGGTCCAATCTTAATCACACATTGGGGCTTTAGTGGTCCTGCCATTTTAAAGTTAAGTGCCTGGGGTGCGCGTATCCTCAAAGAAAAAGATTACAAGTTCAGTTTATTAATCGATTTTCTGCCGGCCATCAAGGAAGAAACATTGTTGGATGATCTCAAAGAACACCGCAGAACAGAATCACGGAAAAAGATAAATACATTTTCTCCCTTCCATGAAATTCCCAAGCGGCTATGGAACTACCTCACTGAGCGCACCGGAATAAACGACGAAATGAATTGGGCAGATTTATCCAATACACAAATTCAGGCGCTCGTCCAACAGTTGAAGAACGGAGGATATGAAGTCTCCGGTAAGAGTACCTTCAAAGATGAATTCGTAACCTGCGGAGGAGTTGCTTTAACAGAGATCGACTTTAAGACATATGGCAGCCAGCGAATAAATGGACTTTATTTCGGTGGTGAAGTCATCGATGTAGATGCAGTGACAGGAGGATTCAACTTCCAGCATGCATGGACATCAGGACATCTTGCCGCTAAAGGTATTGCCGGATATCTATAATTAAAAAAGTGTGCCGTTTCTGACACACTTTTTTTCATTTTAAAGACTAAGCTTTTTCATATTATCCTCCGGAACCCGATCCACCAGATAATAGTATGGATCAATTCCAACCTGATAGGGTTTATCCTTCGTTAGCAGTGTAAATGTTCGTTCACCTTCCTTCATCAGAATCTTTTCAATCTTCAGGGCTTTACCGTATTTCTTTCCATCAGCAGGTTCTGCGAAGACACCAATCTCCATCCAATCGGCAAGTTTAGCAGGTTTCTCACGACCCAATGAATCGGCATACATCTTCGCAGCAGTCACCGTAAAGGTCACTTCATATCCATCTGCCACTTTTTTAGCCGACGCTTCAGTAACGCGGTTATTGAAGATGGTGATTTTTTTAAACAGATCAGTGATTAAGTACTTGAGACTATCCGGAGTTTGACTCTCAAAACGATTCACCAGTTCATAAGAACCAGGATAAGGTCGTTCCCGATAACCAAAACTATCCACCATGTTTTTCAAAGCAACGTTTACATTATCGGAACCAATCATCTCCTTCAGATAATACATCACCACACTGGCTTTATTGTAGTGCACGTATCCTTGATTCTCCACTTCCAGCAATGGACATTCTTTTTCACTTTCACCACCGCGGGAACGCAGATAACGATCCATTTCATAAAGAAGGAATTTATGCATCTGCTCTTTACCATACATCTGTTCCATTACCATTAAAGCCGAATACTGCGCCATCGACTCAGACAATAGGGTAGAGCCCTGCATATCCGGACCTATCACCTGATGAGCCCACCATTGATGACCCATTTCATGCGCCACCACATACGTTACCATATCTATTTCCTCCGGATCTTCCAGATTCGCGATGAAACCAATCGACTCCGAATAAGGCATTGTACCCGGAAAGGCCTGCGCAAAACTTGCATAACGTGGGAACTCTATAATCCTTGTTTGTTTATGACGATACGCCCCAAAATGAGTAGAGTAGTAGTCAATGGACTTCTCCATACTCATCAGCATCTTATCGACATTATATGGATGTTTTGCATCATAATATACCTCCATCGAAATTCCTTTATGCATCTTCCGCTTCACTTCATAACGGCCACTTAGGAAAGAATAAAAGTTCATGGAAGGATGATCCAGTTGGTATTCAAAATAAGCGCGACCATCTTTTTTCCATTCTTTTAACAACGAACCCGGAGCAATCGCCAATTGATCATCGCTCGTGCTGAAAACTGTATGTACCGTAACCCAGTCGGAGGAGTTACTGAGGTAAGTATTCATACGTTTCGATGGATCCTGAGTCAGTTTTTGCATACGTGCACG
>JAGOJO010000046.1 GCA_017995075.1 Bacteroidia bacterium
ACGTTAAAATGCGAATCAGTAAATTCGTGGATATATTCAGTAAAAAAATCAATTGTCTTATGACTTTCAAAAGTTCAATCTTTCTCCTCTTCTTCTTTCTCCTGTCAGGTGTGGCGATGTCACAGGATCAGGGCTATCTGGAACTTGTAGGACAAGTACAACAAGACGGTAAAGGACTGGAAGGTGCAGAGATCAAAGTTTTGAAAGGAACCGAAGCAGCCGACAATCTACTCACCTCGGCGGGCGGGAAGTTTATCTTCAATCTCGACCTGGGACATGTATACACCATCATCTTTTTAAAGAATGGTAGCATCACCAAATCGGTACTCGTAGATACCAAAGTCCCCGAGCAGTACCAGAAACAGATTTTCAGTTTCAAGTTTAAAATAGATCTCTTCAAAGCACCGGAAGGACAGGAACCTCCCAAGGAAGCTGCTCCCCCTGTTACGAAACTCGCCTACAGTGATGTATACGAAGACTTCGATTATGATCCTGAATATTCCAAAGCACGGAAGACGGAAATGGATCAGGTGAAGCAGAAGATGGCTGTAGAAGTCGCCAAACAGGAAGCCGCCAAGAAAGCTGCTATGGACAAGGCACGCACCGATTCATTGCTCGCGGCAAAGAAGATCGCTGTTGAGTTAGATAAAGCGCGTCAGGATTCATTGAACAAAGTAAAAGAACAACAACGTATAGAAGCACTCGCCCGAGCCGCTGCAGAAAAAGCGTCGGCTGATTCAGTGGCTAAAGTAAAGGAACAACAGCGTCTCGAAGCAGCAGCCATTGCCGTGAAAGAAAAAGCAAGGCAGGATAGTCTGGTTGCTATAGAGAAAGCAAAGCTTGCTGCAGAAGCCGCCGAGAAAGCCCGTTTAAAGGCCTACAATGATTCCATTGCACGTGTAGATGCCAAGATTAAACTTGATAGCGTAAATGCAGCCAAGGAGCGCGAACGCCTCGAAGCATTGGCCCGTGATAAAGCAAAACAGGATTCCATCAATACTGCACGTGAACAGGCTAAAGTAGCAGAACTTGCAAGAGCAGCCCGTGAAAAAGCGATTGCAGATTCAATGGCTGTAGTGAAAGAAAAAGCACGACTTGAGGAATTGGCCCGTACCGCCCGCGAAAAAGCCGTACAGGACTCCATAGCCCGTGTGAATGAAAAATTGAAACTGGATAGCTTAGCGGCTGCGAAGGAAAAACAGCGACAGGAAGCCCTTGCCCGCGAACAGGCAAAACAGGATTCTATCGCCACTTCCAAAGAGCAAGCCCGTCTCGCCGAAATTGCAAGAGTTGCACGCGAGAAGGCAGCAGCAGATTCCGTTGCACAAGCCAAGGAACAAGCCCGTATAGCTGAAATTGCCCGACAGGCGCGTGAAAAAGTAGTAGCTGATTCATTGGCTGCGGTGAAGGAAAAAGAAATGCTGGCTGCTCGTGAAAAAGCCCGTCAGGAAGAACTAGCTAAACAAGCACGTGAAAAAGCAGTACGTGATTCACTCGCCGAAGTACGATCGAAGTTTGTGCAGGATTCTATTGCATCTGCCAAATCGGCTGCTTTGAAACTGGAGCAGGAACGTGAAGCACGAATACAGGCACAGAAAGATTCACTCGAGAATGCAAAACGTGTCCAGGAAGAAGAAGCACTTCGTTTAGCTGCAGAAATGAAAAAGAAACAGGAAGAAGATGCTGAGCGGAAACGTATGGAAGAAATAGAAGCACAGAAGAAAGCATTAGCAGGATCCGGTGGTGGAACAGCCCCGAAGAAACCTGCAGCCGATATCAGTGCCTATAAATTTGATTTCGATAAGCAGTTTATTGCAGAAGGAATTACACAGGATACCATTGTGGAAACCAACCGTACCATCCTGCGTTCCATCGTAAAATCTAACGCTGTACAAGCCACTTATCTGCGCGTTACATATAGTTATGGTGGTGTGTTCTTCTTTAAGAATTCTCAAAGTATCACCGAAAACTCTTACAACATGGAGTTGGATGCAATCCGGAAGACGTTGAAGAAATAATAACTTCTTGCTGAAAGGCAGGTAGCAATAAAATAGTATTAGACACCCTCACTGATTCTGTTATAAGGATTGTGAGGGTGTTTTTTTGTAAGATTCATTTGATTTTTTTCAGAAATGTTATTTTTCTGTGAATTTTATTTCAATTATTTGTCAGAATTACACTAATATTCAAATATTTTTTTACTTTTAGGTCAGTAAACCCTTTTAAATCAATGTAAATGGATCTGTTTTGCTATCGACTTTTGATTAGCTCCTGTCAGCAACAGGAGTCAGACCTTGTTATTGGAAATTCCCTTCGCCGGAAAATAACTCATTCGCTTCTCACCTTAAAAATTATTTTAATGTATGAAAACCTATTTCAAACATCTGCTCCTATTCTTATGCTTGTACTTCGCCCATTTGGATGGGAAATGTCAAGCACCCATCAATGTAAATTTGGTTTATGATTCCATTTCTGTTTGCAAAGAGAATGGCTTTGAGGCCACAGTTATTGGAACTGATACTACAAGGATAACAATTCATTACTCGCTTGATTTTAACGGAAACCTTATTAATTCATGTGATGATAATTCTGGGGCCAATCACCAACAAGTTGTTCTGATAGTAGATTCATCGAGTTTTGCATATTCCAATGTCATACACGATACTATCAATGGAACATGGACAGCTACTTTTCCATTTTCAGGGAATGATACCTGCCGGTTGTACTATAAAATATTGATTGATTGTAGCGTTATTCCTGACACGAGTACCGCAACACTGGAACTTGAACAAGTTTGGATTGACTCGTTAACCTCGGATACATTAAGCCTGAACAATAATCCGATTCTGAGTTTACCAGTTTATAAACCGTACATACTTGCAATAATTCCTGCAGGATTTAAAGCGGCCTATCTGGAGACTATTCCACTACAATTTTTATATAAAAATACCGGCAATACAGAGGCTGATGTCATCGTCAACTTTTTACCTGACACCAATGAATATTGTCATCAACTGCCTCAGGATTCGCTTACATATCAGATTGGTTTATCAGGAAGTAGAGTTTCATTCATTGCGCAAGATGATCTTGCAGTTTTACTCGATCCGGGTGATACGTTAATTATTACCCAGTTTGTGCTAAACACTTCCTGTGTAATTTGTGATACCACCACCTGTGACTGCAACCGTCAGGTGAAAATGAATTGGAAATGCAATAATGTGCTGGCTAATTCAGGAGTGTTTTGTGATACATGTGTGAATTTTATTGAATCTAATTATAGAATAATTTCCGCTGATTCAACTAAACTGGTTTCCCGAAGAAATTTGCCTTCGGATGTGAACTTTTATGACAACACCTGCCTGAATGATACCAATGGAGTACAGTGGGAATATGTCGTTTTAAATGAGAAAGGAGAGACACTGGATAGTGTGATTATATCTTTGGAATATAATCCGGATGAATTAATATCCCAACTCACTTTAATCCCAAATTCAAGTGTGAGTTTTACTCCTTATTGCAATCAATGTACAATAAGTGAGATTACTGTATTAAGGGACTCTGCGTTATGTACAAATCTGGTTCCTGATGCGCTAAAATCCAGGCAATATATAGTTCGCCGTTTTATGGAAAACGATTCTATCGTATTTCGGTTCCGTACCATGAATTGCGGTGAGAATGATACAGCCTTAATAAATCAGGCAAAGTTTTTTAACCATTGGAGCTTTGGTGCATCCGGAAGGTCAATCTGTGGAAATGTAAGTGGCGATCTGACTCCTCCAAAAATAAGCTTATACAGTGGTTCGGGGGATGGGAATCTGAATCAGGTAATTGTTCACTTTCCCAATGTTACAGACATGAGTATCCCGCCCGGAGAAACATTCGGGGACTCCACCATATTTAACATTGATTGCAATGAAATTGTAAGCTCAGTAAATGACCTTCAAATCTTTGGATATAATACTCAACAACTCACTGCTTTTAATGGGTGGTTATCTGCTAAAATTCATTGTGAGCAAGGGTTAAGGGTTTCGGAACCGGAGAAGGATGTGTATTTCTTAAACTTATTCAACGGAATCCCCGATACTATTTACCCCGTTTACTACCACGATAGTGTTCCAGATGATCAATGTTTGAAAGGCGATTTTTACTTTTATTTTAGACTTGACACAACCATGTACAAAACGCTCAACAACGGCAAATTTATGTTTGAATTGCAGGCATGTTGTGGAGTGCCCCAAAATCCTCCTTTTACCGATTACAATGTAGTATTTCATGTTTTGCCCAACGGCACAGATACTTGTTATACATTGGACTTTTCCGATACTACCCATCTATCCTTTCCCGGTTGTACCGGAGTGAATTGTAGTACAGCCTGGATACCATTATCAATGACAGGTAGCAGGATTGCTACTCATTGCCCGGGGTGTGCTGCACCGGGTATTATTGTTGATAATTATAAAATGCGTCGAAAAACATTTGGCTTTCAGGATTCCGACAATGATGCAATTGCAGATGCAGGCTTTATACCAATAGTAGAGGGTAATTCCTGGTTCACCGGTTACGAAAACTTGCTGGATTTGAATCAATCTTCCCTTGGTGATATTATTGAAGATAAACTCTGGGCCCATTTTCAACCAGGCGATTCATCATCCGGTGGCTATACCTATGTTCAAATGTACAATTTACCTACCAATATTCGTCTGCCATATCTACAACTTTTGCGGACAATTCCCGCGGGTATTGACACCATGAACTTACAAATCCAGGAGTTTACACTCTATATCGATACACTTGGAACAGCTGGATCTTGCATAGATTGTAATGAATTTCAGATACCATCGCAGTACAAGACAATGCTGGCTATTCATGTTTCACAAGCAGGCATTTCCAATTATGTAGACATTGACGCACCCAATAACCGTTGGCTATTCACATTTGAAGCGCCACCAGTAGCAAATGGTAATTTAGGAGATTCGATTATTTACTCAGACACTTCTCTTCCCTTCACCGGCTTTTATGAGAGTCAGCGATACCGACTGAAGGTAACCTATTCCGCTTGTGGTAACTTTACTTCATCTAATAACAACGTGCAGGAATTTAATGAACTGATAAAACGTTCTGAAATTACCAATAAAATGTGGCTCTGCGGAAGAAAAATCACCTTAGCTAGTGTCGACACCACGAAAGATATGTTAAATTCTGTTAATCTATTAAATCAAGTCGGCATAACAATATATCCTAATAATGTCCCACCATACTCAATAATGGATACCGCATATTCGAATAGTCGTTTGTTTTATTGTGAAATTTTTGGAGGCCTCCATTATTTTCTTTCACAGAATGCAAAGTACTTCAGTGGAATTTCAAATCTTCCCGGATGTAATTATCAGATTTCCGCCATCACCAGAACGGAGCGTGGTGGGTATGAGCAATTCCAACGCAGTTACCCTTATGAATTCCGCCCACCGGCGCTTACGGTAGATAGCCTTGTGTTTAATGTTCCTACCGGGATGTATATCAAACAAGCATCAATTCAACACCAATGTTTTGTTTATGATTTTGGCATAAATGCACCAAGGTGGAAAAGCACCAATTTTGTTCCGATTCAATTAAGTGACACTATTGGTAAAGTAGTTGTTTACAACACTCAATTGCCACAGGGAGTTTGTCTGGACGATAGTTCCGTATTTCCTGTGTCGGTGGGTGATACTAATCTGTACGTAACCTCGGGATTAAACCACCGGGAAATTTACTTCACATTGGCACCATTGACCTGTGCTGATTCGGGATTTGTGGTAAATGATACCAGCTTAGTTGCACATTTTAGTAATTATCAACCCACTTGCACCGATAGTATCTTGTGTGGTGAAACTTTTTCCATTGTCAGAAATGCATTTCCCATAGCAGGTATCGCCAATAACTACCATATTCCCAATCTGATTGTACAAACCACTGTGGACACCATCGACCTTTTTCAGAATACCTTTTGTATTGACCTGACCTATACAAACCCAACACGAATAATTAACGGGATTACTGTGGCTGAGGATGCAGGATTTGTGTACATCCAATTACCCACCAACCCGGCATTTACCAACTGGCAATTAATTCAGGGCGTTGATACCATTCAACCAGTGAATGGGGTAATTCATGTCGACAGTTCATTTGCAAATAATGCAGCGGTTATATATTCATTATGTGCCCGGGTAAATAGCTGTGATACTTTGCCTACGATTGAAATTAAAACAGGCTGGAATTGTGAGGGTTTTCCGATAGATGCTCTGGATACCAACACCTGCGGAAAATTCACCTTTCCTGTATCATTTAAGCAAAGTACTACGGCACTAGCCAACAGTGGTAAATCCCCTCAAAATGCTACCATCGCTCTCTGCGACACCATCTTTGCCAGTGCAATATTTCAAAACTCCGGGCAAGGACATCTAACACCTGCTTATGTGGAACTAACAGGAAATAACATTGGACTTGAGTTATTAGGCGTTTGGATCAGCAACAGCTGCATGTTAACCGCATCCGCTCCTGACTCCATTCAACTCAGTTATGATTCACTTACTCAAACCTGGCCCATTTCAACAGCTGATTTATTGGCTATTAATTACAATAATTACCTGAGTGATTCAGCTATATCTGCCGGAGAATGTATTTCCATCAATGCTCATTTTAGGCCCGGTTGTGACTATCAAAGTTCACGTAATGACTTACCAGATATTAACCTTTACACCATTAGCTATTGTGGCGATACAATTTCCAGCGAAGCAAGTTATAGTTCAGCAATTGTCATTTCAGGCAACCAATGCACCAACTGCTTCACGGTAACCAAAACAGCATCGCAGAATCCGGTGCCGGCGGGGGATACGTTGACGTTTAACATAATTATTACAGGTAATAATGGTTCTACTCAATCTGTTTGGGTTAGTGAAATTTACCCATCGGATTTCACAGTGCTTAACAGTTCATTACCCTCGGGATATGTAATTCCTGCACAAGGTTCAGACACCATTACCGTAACCGGATATTTTAATACCGTTGGTCCATGTGATGACCCTACTCATATAAATACTGTAGTTGTATCCGGGAACCTATACCTGGATTCTGCCAGTGTTTGTGTGGAAGTTTCAAATCCTTGTATCAATGACTCAACAATAATATTTCGTAATGACAGTTCTGCTTCAAATTATGGTTCAGCTTTCGTCAATAGGCATATTTACATTGCAGGAACCTTTTATGTAGACCAGGATATTAGTTTTGAAGGCTGTATAGTAGAAGCAGCAGCCGGAGCCTCCATTCAACTATTAGGAAGCAATCAGCTAAATGCATTTAACACCACTTTTTCGGGTTGTGATACCATGTGGCAGGGGATGCTGATTCGTGATAGAGGGACAATTTCGTTTGAAAGCAATGTGGTGTTGAGGGATGCTCAAACCGGGATTGACCTGGGGCAAAACGGAAATGCGTCGATAAATCAGTCTATATTTGAAAACAATGTCACCGGAATTTACAATCCGGAGGTTTATCCTTCTATCTTTGGAGGTAGTCTCTTGCTCAATGGAGTCACATTCGATATGACATCCTCCGGATTTAGAACATCTTATCAGGGCCAGCCTGCACACGGGGTAATTCCTTTTGCGGGTGTATTCCTGAACGATGCTTACCTGGATATCGGGCGAGATGACCATGCCATAAATAAATTTAACAATATGAATAATGGAGTACGTGCCTTCCGAAGTGAAATAGCGGTTCGCAACTGTTCCTTTAGTAATATTCAATTGACCAGTTTTTATCATACCGGTGGCAATGAGAATGGAAGTGCGATTTCCGTTCAAGGTGATTTAGAAATAAGTGGATTGCCCTCAGGATTAAAAGTGTTCCCTGTACCGGGCGGAATAAATAATGTCGTCTCCTCCAGAACAGGAATTTATGCCTCCTACACCGCCGTTGGCATCAGCGGATGCAAAATGGACTCCATGCGTTTTGGGATAGAAGTAAATCAGGCTACTGCCGGAATCTTTTCTACGATCATTGCCAATACAATCAAGGCAACCGATTATGGCATTAATCTTTACGATAACAATGGCGGAGATCAGATCGTGGTTGAGGATAATCTCATAAACATCAATGGCAGCAAAATAGGAATTGGAATTGGAGCAGCAGAATTTGTGAGAACACCTACCAATACGTATTCAATCAACAACAATACTGTTCAAATAATAAATGCAGGCGCAGGAATACAGGTATCCGGTGTTAGAAATTCATTGGTGAGCAACAATCGTATTACCATCGATAAAGGCATCAATTCGGCTCCGGTCACCAGTGGAATGAACATCACTGCAGGTGGTGATAATACCATCAGTTGCAATTCCGTGGTGGGGAAAGGATACCAACTCACAATGAGTGATACTTTGCGATATGGTTACCGAATTGCACAATCCAACAATAATATCCTCCAATGCAACAGCAGCGATTCCACAGGATTTTCATTCCGCTTTGAAGGAGCTGCTAATCTAAACACTTCCTTCAAGGGTAATCACATGGGCAATGCCTGGTGTGGGTTGTATTTAAATTCGGAGGCGAATATTGGTCTGCAGCCTGTTTTAGGTCTTGGGGCACTTTATCATGGTAATATCTGGTTGGACTCAATGAGGTATAGTAGTGGATTTGGGGCCGCTAGTTTAAATGATTTTCCACCTCAAAATCTTCAATTCTCATTATTTACTACCAATAGTACAAATAATTACCACAATCCGCTAATTCCGACAGACAGTACTCTCGGACCATTTTTTGTAAATGATCTGGGTTGGTTTAGCCCGCAGTTTAGTGGCAATTCCTTCAATTGTATTCAGAGTCAGACATGCAATTCAGCAGTAGCCGGTGGCGGGGACGATGAACAATTTCGTCAAATGGTCATTCAGGATAGTGCTGTTAGCACAGTATTTATTCCCGAATCAAAGTTGATAGCCAATCAACTTGTATATGCTGATTTGTTATTGGAAAAAGATTCGCTCCTACCTGATTACTTGCAGTACGTGAGTGAAAAAGGTGTAGAATCTGTCGGGTTACTTCACGTAGTGAATGAAAACATTTATAATAATTATTCAAATGATAGTTCTTTTCTAGTATCAAACCAATTGGCTAACGAACAAGCCCAATCTGTTAAAGATAGTATACAACTGATCGATAGTTTGTACTTTGAAACTCTAGATTCGAATTTGATTACTATCAAAAACAATCTGATATCTGATTTTTACTCTATTCGAACTCAATTAAGTTCTACATTATCTTCAAAGCAACAATCTGTAAATAGCACAAATGGTCAGATTGTTCAGGCAAATATTGGAATTATAGGTGAACAAGCCCCGGATAACAACGAACAATATTTGAATTATCTTTATTTGAGTTACAAACAAATCGGGCGCTCAGTATTAATAAATGAATATCCAAATATTTTATCCATCGCCCAACAATGTCCATCAGCTGGTGGAGAAGCAGTTTTCAGAGCAAGAAATATTATACGCAATGTAAATGATAGTATTATCTATGATGATGCCGGTGTTTGTGCACAAATGGGTATTTATCGCAAGAAACAGAACTCAATCAATCAAGATCCCGTTAGATCATTTGTATTAATACCAAATCCGGCACATCACCAAACGCAGTTGGTATTTAATCAACCACCTACGTCAAACTATACAATCCAAATTATAAATAATGAAGGCAAAGTTGTTGAAAACAGATTGATTAATCATCACTTGTCAAGCTTGATATTAAACACAGAACTTTTATCAAATGGCTTGTTTACTGTAAATGTGATTAAAACTAATGGAGAATTTGAATCTGAGAAATTAGTAATTATCAAATGAAATACAGGTTTATTATTCTACTAATGTTGATGGCGACTGAAAAGTTGTTGGGCCAAGGCTTTTACAATCACGCATGGTTACTAGGTAGCTACATATTCCCAACAGATCCTAAAGGCAGAATTATGTTTGATTCAACTGGGTATATTCACTACCCAGAAACTAGAAAAATGCCATTTTGGGGTACAGAAGCTACCATCTGCAATGCCCAGGGGAATTTCCTGATGAGTACAAATGGTATTTGGATTGCTAATGCCAATAATGATACAATGTTGAATGGAAGCGGGCTGAATCCGAATGGCGTCACAAGTAATTGGGTGTATGGATTACCTATGACTGCCAATTCAATGTTCTTGCCATTTCCTGGGGATAGTACGAAGTATGCCTTGTTTCATCATACTGCCACATTCGATGGTTATTCGTATCCAGCTAATGAACTTTATGTGAGTTATATAGATTTACAGCTAGGTGGAGGGCTTGGTGGGGTAACTACTAAAAATTCTATTGTTATTTCCGACACTTTAAATTGGGGGATAACAGCTTGTAAACACGCTAACGGTAGAGATTGGTGGATAGCTATGAGCAAACATAATACAGACTCAATTTTATTATGTTTGTTTACAAGCCAAGGTGTTAATTTTCATTCTTGGCAAAAGTTAAATATGCCCAGAGCTTGGTATACATCTAGTCAATTAGCCTTTTCTAAGGATGGCAGTCAATTTTACTATCCATTATTTGATTCAGCAACTGTAAACTCATTTGTAGCAATCGCTAATTTTGATCGATGTTCAGGTTTATTCACAAATTGTATTGTCCAACAGATAACAACAAATTCCCTTTTGTGGGGATTATCATGTAGTAATACAAATGATTTGCTTTACACGTGCTCGAGTAATTCTGTTTACCAAATAAATACAACTACTTTTACAGTAGACACCGTCGCCACCTACGATGGATTTATATCACCACCGGGTCAAACCTGTTGTGCAACAAGTTTTTGGAATATGTACCTGGCTGCAAATGGAAAAATATACATCACGAGTGGTAGTGGTGTTCAGCATTTACATGAAATGAATTATCCGGATAGTGCAGGAGTTGCCTGCGATGTTCAACAACATGCAATAAGTTTAGGTTATGCTCAACTACGAGCTGTCCCCAACCATCCCAACTATAATTTAGGTCCGGTAGTGGGTAGTATTTGTGATACGCTGAGTGTAGGATTAGCAGAGCCGGCACATGATTTTCGTTTCAGTATTTCGCCGAATCCTGTGAGTGATGGAGTAGTAAAGCTCACTTATCTGTTGCCGCAAAATAAAGCAGGAGTGCTGGAGGTATTTGATCTTACCGGGCAGCGGGTGTTTAGCCAGCAATTACCGCCCTGGAGCACCTTACAGTTTGTGCAATTACCGGAGCTGAGCAATGGGCTTTATACCTGCGTAATCAGGAGTGGCAACGAGAAAACAACAAAGAAACTGGTGGTGATGCGATGATGAACTTTATTGTAGATTTTTTAAAACGGCCAATGTCTGGCCATCCTTGCTTTTATTAAAAAGGCGATTACTCCGAGAGATATAACAATGAGTCCGGCTTGCATAAATTCAGCGCCGGTGGAGTAAAATACCCAGAGCCAGATGAGGATGGCTAAAATGACGGGTAGCGGATACAGCGGCATTTTGAAGGGCAGATGTTTTGTACCGTTTCTTTTTCTTAATACCATCAGTCCAAATGCTTGTCCAACGAATTGTACCAGTATCCGCATAGCAAGGATAGCGGTGATGACTTCGGAAAGTTTGAATAATAAACTGAAGAAGAAGGCGGTGATTCCTAGTCCGAGTAATGCGATGTGCGGAAAATGTTTGGTGGGGTGTACCCTGGCGAAGGAGGCAAAAAATTCTCCTTCTTTCGCTGCAGCGTAGGGGACTCGTGAATAACCAAGCATGACGGCAAATAAACTGGCGAATGCTACCCAGAGCACCATCACGGTGGCCCATTTGGCTGCGGTGACTCCGTAAAGCTTTTCTACAAACGTGCTGACGATAAATTCTGAGTGCATGGCTTCGTTCCAAGGTATTACGCTGGTGACGGCGATGTTCATGAGTAAGTAGAGCAGGGCAATACCGGTGACAGATAAAAACATACTGCGGGGTATGTTGCGTCCGGGATTTTTTATTTCACTTCCGAGATGGCATACATTGTAATAGCCGAGATACGAGTAGATGGTTTTGATCATGGCTGATCCGAATCCTGCTGAAAGAAGAAGTGATAAGTTACCGGCATCGAGCATATCTGCTACCGGCTGTCGCATATTGCCATGTTGTACTCCGCCCCAAATGAGTCCGCCGATGGTGAGAATGACTCCCATCCATAAAAACGTACCGATGCGTCCAATGGAATCGATTTTTCGGTACAGCAGTACCGTTAGTACGATTACTACTGCTCCGGATACGAGTTTGCGGCTGATTTCGTCGAGGGGAATCAGGTAGCCAGCATATTGTGCAAAGCCGATGGATCCGCTGGCTACTACCAATGGTGCCTGAATGAGCGTTTGCCATACATAGAGAAAGGAAAATAATCGTCCCCATTTTTCACGGCCAAAGGCTTCTCTTAAAAAGTTGAAACTTCCTCCGGCTTCGGGGTAGGCGGCTCCTAATTCCGACCATACCATAGCATCGATATAACTGAGAAATGCTCCTGCTATCCACGCCCATAAGAAGGCTGGTCCTCCAATGTAGGAGATGACCAGCGGGAGCACCACGAAGGGTCCGATGCCCACCATGTCGATCATGTTGATGACGGTACTTTGAAATAGTCCGAGGCGGCGTTCGAGCGTTGGTGTGGTTGGGTTATTCACTTTCCGAAGATAATAAAGGCGATGGTCGGTGCATAAACTTTTTTTCCGGTACTTGTTTTTTCTTTGAAAGTCTGTCATTTTGAAGTATTCTTGTTGCATAAATCTGAACTTATGCTGCTCGTTGCCGACTCAGGATCTACAAAAGCCGATTGGCTGCTCTACGATGGTACTACCGTTTCCGGTCCATTACATACGATGGGATTTAATCCCTTTTTTCATACGGCGGATACAGTGATGGATGCTATGATGGAACATCCGGAGATGGTGAAGCTGCGGGAAAAAATCAATTCGGTGAAGTTCTTCGGGGCGGGATGTTCTTCTGTGCAGCGGAATGAAATCATTGCTTCAGGACTTCGCTCTTTCTTTTTTAATGCGGAGGTTTTGGTGGAGCATGATCTCCTGGCTTGTGCATTGGCAACCTGCGGCGATCAGCCCGGCATTGCCTGTATCATCGGTACCGGCTCCAATAGTTGCTGGTTCGATGGTAAGGAGGTGTTTGAGAAAAATTATGGTCTGGGTTATATCCTGGGTGACGAGGGAAGTGGTTCGTATTTCGGAAAGAAACTGCTGACCTGGTTTTTGTACGGGCGCTTTCCGGCAGATCTACATGCAGCGTTTGAAGAGGCCTACCATCTGGGTAAAAATGATATTATCGATAAAGTATATAAAGAGCCGAATGCGAATGTATGGCTGGCTTCGTTTACCCGTTTCCTGACGGCTCATTATGAGCATCCGTTTATCAAAGAGATGGTGCGTGAGGGTATGCGCGATTTTTGTGAGTTATACGTTTGCGATTATCCCAACTATAAATCAGTGGATGTGCATTTCGTGGGCTCAGTGGCGTATCTCTTTCAGAAGGAGCTGAATGAAGTGGCGGCAGAGAAGGGATTCCGTATCGGTAAAATAATCAAGCAGCCAATCGATGATCTGATGGGCTACTTTGCGCGGACTTTCTAAAAAAAATCTATTTGAGTTTTACTCCGTCGGCTACGAATGGTGCGGCGTTTCCTCCATTGCGGATAATGTCGCGGATGATGGTGGATGAAACAGGTGCGTACTGCGGGGAAGAGAGGATGAATACTGTTTCTACTCCGCGCTCGAGGTAATGATTCATCTGTGCAATGGCACGCTCAAATTCAAAATCGGCAGAGGTGCGGAGTCCGCGGAGAATAAACCGTGCATGCACTTTTTTGCAGAAGTCGACAGTGAGTCCGTTGTAGGCCTGGACTTCTACCTGATGATACTCCGAGAAACTATCCTTGATCCAGTCGACGCGATCCTGTAGAGGGAACATGTAGTTCTTCGTGGAATTGTTGCCGACGCCGATGATGATCTTGTCGAAGAGATCCAGCGAACGGGTAATGACATCTACATGTCCGATGGTGATGGGGTCGAAACTGCCGGGGAAGAGTGCAATGCGTGACATAGGAACCGGATTTTTGTAAAACGAAGGTAGGAGATTATTCGTTCGGTGCTTCTTCACTCATGCCAAAAAAGGAGAAACTGACATTGCCGTACTTACGGGTTTCGAGGAATCCGGGTACCTGCGACAGACTGTTCTTGGTTTGGTGTTCGATGATCAATACCCCGTTTTTCTTGAGTAGTCGTCCTTCGGTGACGGCTGCGGAGAGTGCTTCGGCAGGTGTGTCGGCGAAGGGTGCATCGGCGATAATGATGTCGAAAGGGCTGAGTCGGTTTTTCAGGAATTTCAGGGCGTCGGCGGTGATGGCAGAGCCTCCGGTCATTCCAAATTTTCCGAAGGTCTCGCGGATGAATTTGATGCAGCCGGGATGTTTGTCGACGGCGACAACAGAAGGACATCCGCGGGAGAGGAATTCGTAGGTGAGACTTCCGGTGCCGGCAAATAAATCCGCTACCTCGAGTTTTTTGAAGTTATAGCGATGCTGAAGAATGCTGAAGAGTCCTGATTTGGCGTAGTCGGTTGTTGGGCGTACGGGGAGACTTTTCGGCGCCTGTAATTGTCTCCCGCCGTATATGCCGCTTATGATACGCACAGATACTGGCTGAATAATCCGAAATACTGGTGTCCTGAAATCTTATCAAATCCGTAGCTGTACGAGAGGCTTTCAAGTTTCTCGCCGAAGCTGATATTGCGTATATACTTTCTGCCCATCATCCAGTGTGCACTGATCTTTTCGATTTCTCCATAACAACGCACAGGTGTTACATCCGGGTTGAGTTGTAATTGCTCGAATGCGAAGAGGAGATAGTACATAAAGTCTTCGGCTGAGTTATAAGCGAAGATGTTGAAGAATCGGAGTTCGCTGCCCTGTGTGACCACAATCGAAATATCCTTTGTGCCCAGCAATACGGAAATAACGGGCTCGGTTTCGTGTTTGTTGAGACGTAGCTGGCTTTCGATGAATGCGGAGGATGAGTGAAACAAAGTAGCTTCCTTGAATAACTCACCCGTTTCGCGAAGGAAATCTTCTTTCACGGCGAAGATCATATGGGCATTGGCTGAACGGATTGCGTCTTCGTAGTAACGGTCGTCGTCGCCGGTAGTGCAGGTAAGTGATAAGGTTTCGCGGAGATGCTCTTTCGAGAACAATGGATCAGGGGCAAGACTATGCTTCGTGCTCTGAATACTCATGATGACCTGATCGGGCAGGAGTGTACTCAGGAGATCGTCTTCTTCGTAAATTTTTGGTAGCAGACCGGATATATACACTTCTTCTTTATCGCCTTCAGATACAAGTTGGTAGTCGCGAAGGATGACGGCCTTTTGTCGCTGTCGATCGATGACGGCATACTGAAATCGTCCGCGGCTGGCCTGTAAAAGCAAGACGGGATCCGCCACCATTCCCTGGGTATAGGATTCGTCGGTTACTTGTTGGTGTAAATTGATCTGTAGGTCGGTAGTTACCATGTTATGCAAAAATAGATAATCTAAAGGAATCGCGCGATGGAAGGGGGCCGGTTCATCCTGATTCACGATATTTGCAGGGTATTTGACAACGTGAATAAGCAGGAAAAGGCCGCGCAGGTTTTAAACCGGATCAACAGCTTTTTGAAATTTCCTCCTACACCCGGCCAGGAGAGGTTCATTCGTAAATTCAGTGAGTTTGCCGGCGATGGCGAAGAGGGAATATTTTTGCTGAAAGGATATGCCGGTACGGGTAAAACCACGATGATGTCGGCGCTGACGGCTTCGTTTAACAATATCGTGTTGCTGGCTCCTACGGGAAGGGCGGCGAAGGTGCTTTCGTCGTATACGGGCAAGCAGGCGTTTACGATCCATAAACATTTGTATCGGCCTGCCATTACCAGCGACGGACGAATGATGCTGCGTCTGGCGGATAATCTCTACCGTAAAACCTTGTTCATCGTGGATGAGGCTTCCATGATTCCCGATGCGGCGATTGATGATGTGTCGAGTCCGTTTCCCGGCGTAAATCTGCTGACTGATCTCGTTCGATATGTCTACAGCGGTGTCTCTTGCCGGCTGATGCTGGTGGGTGATACGGCCCAGTTGCCTCCTGTGCATTTTAGTTATAGTCCGGCCCTCGACCCGGATCACCTGCAGGCGAAGTTTGCCCGTAAGGTGTATCATGTGGAGCTGACAGAAGTGGTGCGTCAGCAGGAGCAGAGTGAGATCTTACTAAACGCGACGCATATCCGAACTTTACTGAAGCAGGAAGAAGTGGAGAAGGGGAGTATGAAGCTGTTGAATAAAGGCGATGTGGAGCGATTGAATCCGCGTGATCTTCCCGAGACATTACATAGCCTCTATAAAAATTACGGGAAGGAGAATGTGATGGTGGTGACGCGTTCAAATAAATCAGCGATTCAGTATAACCGGCTCATTCGGTTTCAGACGCTCTGGATGGAAGATGAGATTGGCGGTGGAGATAGTCTGATGATTGTGAAGAACAATTATCATTGGTTACCGGAGGATCATCCTGCAGGCTTCATTGCGAATGGTGATGTACTGGAGGTGCAGAAGGTGTTCCGGCATGAGGAACGTTTTGGTTTTCGGTTTGCGATGGCCTTGCTGGAGTCAGGCGACCATCCCGATCAACCGGCATTCGAAGCCATGATTATGCTGAATACGCTGAATACGGAAGCGCCGGCCTTGTCACCGGGTGATCAGAAGAAATTATTTGATGCCTTGCACGAGTATTACAGCGAGGAGGAGACAGATAAAAAACGAAGGAATGCGTTGATCAGGAAGGATCCGTATTACAATGCGCTGCAGGTGAAGTTCGCATATGCGGTGACGTGTCATAAAGCACAGGGCGGACAATGGCCTGTTGTATTTGTTGATCAGGGTTATCTCACGGATGAGATGGTTAACAATGAGTATTACCGTTGGTTGTATACCGCCTTTACCCGTTCTTCGGAAAAATTATACCTGCTGAATTTTGATGATAAGTTTTTCGATGAATAAAAACCTTTTCAAGGTTATTCGTGGATGTTGAGAATTGAAAATTATAGACAGATTTGTCCGTCCTTCATTACCAGTTTCCGATCCGCCATGTCGGCCAGTTCCTGATTATGGGTAACAATCACAAACGTTTGTTTCAGTTTCTCTCTTAATTCAAAAAACAGTTCATGCAGGGCTTTGGCGTTTTCAGAGTCGAGGTTTCCCGAGGGTTCGTCGGCCAGGATTAAAGCAGGATCATTGATGAGCGCCCGGGCAATGGCGACACGTTGCTGTTCGCCTCCGCTTAGTTGTGATGGTTTATGCTGAAGACGATCCTTAAGTCCCAGCATTTCGAGAAGTTGAACCGCCGCAGATTCCGCCTCCGCAAATGACTTTCCGGCGATCAGGGCAGGCATCATGGCATTCTCGGTGGCAGTAAATTCGGGCAGGAGCTGGTGGAATTGAAAAATGAATCCGATATGTTTATTGCGGAATTTTGCAAGAGCAGGTCCCCGGAGGTCCTGGATTTCTGCGCCGTTCAGACTGATTTTCCCTTTGTCGGGCATGTCTAACGTTCCCAGCAAATGCAGTAAGGTACTCTTCCCGGCACCGGAGGCACCAACAATCGAAACGATTTCTCCTTTTTGAATGGTTAAATCGATGCCTTTCAGGACATGTAAACTTCCGTATGATTTTTCCAGCCCTTGAGCGATGACCAACATGGGACAAATATACACAGAGAACCATTTCGGAGATCAGCTGTTGTTAATGTGGCAGATATTGTGCGTAAAACTGTGGGAATTTATCAACGAACGGCAATGTGGATAGACCGATTCCGTTTATTTTTGTCGAAGTGGGTATGTCATTGATTACATCTTATCCGGCCTGGTATGTTTTATTCTGCCTGGCAGCCGGTGCTGTTTATACAATTCTCTTGTACCGTAAAGAGCCGTTGCTGAATGATCTTTCAGTCTGGCTCCGGAGGGCATTGGTGGCGTTTCGTTTTCTGACGGTAAGTGCGTTGGCATTTCTGCTGCTGGGGCCGATGTTGCGCACGTTTAGCCGGGAAGTGGAAAAACCGATTGTAGTACTGGCGATGGATGAATCGGCTTCTGTGATGAACAGCAAGGATTCAGTTTCGCGCAAGGACTTGTTGAAACAGGATATGGCCCTTTTGCAGAAGGAGCTGGGCGATAAGTTTGATGTACGCACTCTTGCCTTTGGAGATAAAGTACGGCCGGAACTCTCCTATAATTTTACTGATCGTCAAACCGACTTCAGTTCATTGTATGAGCAGATGGATGTACAGTTTGCGAACAGAAATGTGGGAGCTGTGGTGCTGGCGACCGATGGTTTGTATAACGAAGGTGCGAGTCCGGTGTATGGACCTTCGCGACTGAAAGTCCCTGTATATAGTCTGGCCCTGGGTGATACTACAGTACGCAGAGATCTCTATATTTCTGCTGTTAACCATAACAGAGTTGCCTTTTTAGGTAATGCGTTTCCGTTAGAGGTGGTGGCAGATGCACGTCAGGTCGGAGGGACACAAACCTTATTAACAGTAGAAGAAGATAGTGTGCAAGTGTTTTCACGGACACTTACCATCACCGGTTCCGGTTTTCATTCGGTAGTGCCGGTCTTGTTGGAAGCAAAGTCGAAAGGAATTCATCATTACCGCATCCGCTTGAGTAGAATCGAAGGGGAAGTAACAGAGATCAATAATGTGCGGGATATTTTTATCGAAGTAGTGGAGCAGAAGGAACGGGTATTGATCCTTTCCGCTGCACCAAATCCTGATATCTCGGCTATCCGCAATACGCTTGAAACGAGTCCGAATTACGAGGTGACCGTTGCTGATCTCCGCGAATTCAACGGACGAATCGGTGATTATAATCTGGTGGTATTGCATTCACTGCCTGCTGCAACACCGGAGTCGAAATCCCTGATCGAAAAAATTAAAGCGGCCGGTGTATCAGTATGGGTGATCATGGGGGCGAATATTTCCGTTGATGCGTTTAATGCAGCCGGAATAGGAATAAAACTCACTCAATCCAACGGTCAACTCAACGATGTGCAACCTGTTGTTTCGGATGGATTCAGTTTGTTTTCACTCAGCGAAAGATTAAACAAAGAGATCAGTAACTGGCCTCCGCTGAAGTCACCGTTTGGAGTGTATCAGTTGAATGGAGATGTATATCCGCTCCTGTATCAGCGCATCGGTTCGGTGAATACTTCGCAGCCGTTGTTGTGTTTTTCCGAGATAGAAGGACGAAAAACAGCCATCCTCACCGGCGAAGGAATCTGGCGCTGGAAACTGGCCGAGTTCAGCAATGCCGGCAACCATGAACTCTCCAATGAGTTAATTTTAGGAACGGTTCAGTATCTTTCAGTGAAGGAAAACAGAAGTCCGTTCCGGATACTTACCCGTAATAATTTCCGGGAGAACGAACCACTAATTTTCGATGCGCAATTATACAATCAGGCTGATCAGCTCGTCAACGAACCTGAAGTGCGATTGAATATCACCAACCGTGCAGGGAAGGAGTTCCGGTATACCATGAGTCGTACCGAGAAAGCTTATCATCTCGATGCGGGAGTATTTCCGGTAGGTTATTACCGCTACAAAGCAGAAGTAAAACTGGGCGATAAAATCTATACCCAACAAGGTGAATTCAGCGTGAGTGCGCTTCAGATGGAAACAGCAGTTACCATAGCCGATCATGGACTTCTTCAGGCATTAGCATCACGCACCGGCGGAGTTGTGTATTATCCCGGAAAGGCCGCTGAATTATCGAAGGCATTGCAGCAAAATGAACAGTTGAAGAGTGTATCATTCATGCATAAAAAACTCGAAGATTTACTCAATGAACCCTGGTTCTTCGTGCTCGTGATTTTACTGCTATCAGCTGAATGGTTTGTACGTAAACGTTCGGGCTCGTATTAGTAGTTTTTATTCATAAGCTCCCGCGGGCAACTGTTCGCTTCCCAGAAAATAAGGCTCCTGATGAAAGACATAAAGGTCCAGCATCATCTTTGCCCTGGCGAGATATTCACGTAACCGAACTTTCAAGGTGAAATCTTCCGGAGGATCCTGCGCATTGAAACCGATGGCTTCGATGCCGAAATGTCGGGCAATGTAAACAGCACGCAGATTATGAAACTCCTGAGAAACGATCACAAACTTTTTTAATCGGAATACTTTATTCCCTCTTATCACAGAATCAAAGGTTCGGAATCCCGCAAAGTCAAGTACGATAACAGAGTCCGGAATTCCCATGCGAATTAATTCACGACGCATCTCCCGGGGTTCATTGTACGAGAAAAAACGGTTGTCGCCACTCAGTAAGAGGTACCTGATTTTACCCGAGAAATACAGCGATTTGGCAGCTTGAATCCGATAGGAAAAGTAAGGATTCGGAGCACCTGTTGTCAGAAAACGACTGGTGCCTAATACCAATCCTACCTTATGCATAGGTATAGCATTCAGGTCGTCGTATATATACTTACCGGCAGTATCTTCTACCTTAGCATTGCTCCACCAGATAAAAATCCAGCAACCAATCAGTACAGGAAGTAAAACAAGCAATAAGGTTTTTCTTTTTTGCCAAAGCCAATTGCCCGCAGATTGAATTCTCTGAATGAGGGAAGAAAACAGCCGGTTGATTTTGGGTTGCACAGGTTTACGATCAGTGATAAATATAAAACCTGGTCGCCGGAGAAAAAGTGTTCCGGCCTCACCTAAGTTTTGCACAATAATACAGCATTTGACCCTCGTGAATGACCTGAAATCAACTGATTTTTCTGATTTCCGAACAAGTTGCTTTCATCTTTGAAAAAATTGAGTTTGCCTACAATATTGTTAATATTTACCTACGATTTTCATACGTTCACCCAATGTTTGTTGTATTTTCGGAGCAAATAAGAACCCATGAAAAAACTGATCATTCTCTTACTGGCATTCTTGCCGATGATTTCGGCGGCGCAGAATCCGTATCTGATTACAGAGCCGTATATCACCTCAGGTTTGGTGAAGCCGGTGGAAATAACCAATTGCAAGGATAGCCGTTTGTTTATTGTAGAACAGGATGGACGTATCCGCATTGTGTTAAATGACGTTTTGCGTTCAACTCCGTTTCTTGATATCAATGCGCAAGTGCTTTCAACAGGTACCGAGCAAGGCTTATTGGGACTTGCCTTTCATCCAGATTATAAAACCAACGGATATTTTTTCGTGAACTACATCAACAACAGTGGCAATACAGTGATTTCCCGATTCAGTGTGAACCCTGCTGATTCCAATCTTGCTTTACCATCGTCGGAAGTAATTCTGAAAACAATTACTCAGCCTTATACGAATCATAATGGTGGCGATATTGAATTCGGACCGGATGGTTATCTCTATATTCCTTTAGGAGATGGAGGCAGTGCAAATGATCCACAGAACAGAGCTCAGAATAAGAAGTCCTATCTCGGGAAAATTATGCGTTGGGATGTGAGTCATGGTGATACATACCTGATTCCTCCCGATAACCCTTTCGTGAATGATACCTTGTATTACCCGGAGATATGGAGTCTGGGATGGAGAAATCCATGGAAAATTAATTTCGATCGTGCTAACGGAGATTTATGGATTGGTGATGTTGGTCAAGATGTTTGGGAAGAAGTTGATGTAGAAGAAGCAAGTAATAGTGGTGGCGGTAACTATGGCTGGAGATGTTATGAGGCAAGTGTTGCTTTTAATACCAGTGGTTGTCAGTCGGCATCGTCGTATATCACTCCGGTTTATGAATATCAGCATGCAAGCGGAAACTGCAGTGTTACCGGAGGAGAAGTATATCGTGGCGGACAGTATGGGAACTTATTCGGGCATTATGTATTCACTGATTTTTGTGTGCCCAGTCTTCGAACATTGCAAAAGCAAGGTGCCTCTTTTAACTATCTCGCGCATAGTACCTGGTCCGGTGCAGGAATGTCGGCATTCGGTTCGGGTGTAAATGGATCGATGTATGTTGCCAATTTATACAATGGACAAATTCGCAAACTAGTAGATACTACCTCTTGCGCTCCGGCTGCCTGGTTATCGGATGAAGATACTTTGCGGATTTGCGATGCTACCGGCGTATTACGAACACCACCGGGTGATTCACTAACGTATGCGTGGTACCGAAACGGAAACATATTGAGTGGTTCAACAGAGAATGAACTGGCTGTTTCGCAGAATGGAGATTATGTAGTAGTCGTTACCAATCTCGGAACCGGATGTACCGCTTCTGATTCGGTGGTATTACGATTGACATTAAATCCTCCTGCAGTTAGTTTATCAGGAATTGATTCAGTGTATTGTGTGTTTGATTCGCCTGTTGCACTGAATGGAACGCCTGCCGGTGGAGTTTACTCGGGAATCGGTGTGAGTGGGTCTACTTTTGATCCGTCGGTTGCAGGTATTGGTACTTATCTTGTGCAGTACAAGTACACTGCCACCAATGGATGTGTCTATAAATCGATACTTAAAACAGAAGTGCGCTCCTGTGTGAATCTGGTGGAGCAGGAGGGATTGCAATCAATATCGATGTATCCGAATCCAACCGGTGGAAATGTAACTTTCAGTTGTAAAGT
>JAGOJO010000047.1:0-6479 GCA_017995075.1 Bacteroidia bacterium
TACGGTATTTATTGAAAACCACATTCGTCAGGAATGCAGACTTACGTGCCAGAGAAAGTTTATGATTGATCACCGGCTGCACCGATGCATCCATACCATTGCGTTTATAGTCAACGCCGGCCGCACGGGCAAAAATGGAAATGATTTCCGTAACATCATCATGCAACGTAGTTTCATCCACATTGATCACGATTGTTTCGTTCGCCTCATAACGGAAATTCATCGCAGCATCTTCGGCCATTTTCCGGATAGCCGCTGATTTACCCGTTGCAACTACAGCAACAGCATCGAAATACTGTTCATGTTGAATTTTATATCCAAGTTTGGTTAAGCCATGTGCAAGTGTAGCAGCACGTTCATGAATCATTGAAGCGATTGCTTTCAATCCATGCGCACCATGATACACTGCATACATCGAAGCCATAACCGCCAGCAATACCTGCGCAGTGCAGATATTCGAAGTAGCCTTATCACGTTTGATATGTTGCTCACGTGTTTGCAATGCCATGCGCAATGCAGGTTTCCCTGCCGCATCCACGCTCACACCGATAATACGTCCGGGAATATCGCGCTTATATTCTTCCTTCGTAGCGAAGTAGGCCGCATGCGGACCACCATAACCCATTGGAACACCAAAACGCTGAGTAGAACCTACCACAACATCTGCACCCCACTCACCCGGAGGAGTAAGTAACACCAACGACATAATATCTGCCGCCACTACTACACGAATATTTGCTTCCTTGCATTTTGCAGCAAAAGCAGAGTAATCTGTTACATTTCCGTTTTTACCAGGATACTGCAACAAAGCACCAAAATAATCAGCGCCAAAACTGAATGCATCAACAGCACCCACCACCAGTTCGATACCAATTGGCAGCGCACGGGTTTTCAATACATCTATAGTCTGCGGAAAAGCTTCATCAGAAATAAAGAACTTATTGCAACCACCTTTTTCCTGCTCTCTGGTACGAGTATGAAACAGCATACCCATTGCTTCTGCAGCAGCCGTACTTTCATCCAGCAATGAAGCATTCGCCAATTCCATACCGGTAAGATCACTCACCATTGTCTGGAAATTCAGCAAAGCCTCCAGACGACCCTGAGCGATTTCTGCCTGATAAGGAGTATAGGCAGTATACCAACCCGGATTCTCAAAAATATTCCGTTGGATAACACCCGGAATAATAGTATTGTGATAACCTAACCCTATGTATGTACGAAATATTTTATTCTTCGAAGCAGCCTGACGCAATTCCCGCAAATACGTTGCCTCATCCACAGCATCCGGAATTTTCAGATCATCTTTCAGTCGAATATCAGCCGGAATGGTTTTACTGATTAACTCTTGCAGAGAAGAAACGCCGATGGCCAGTAACATCTCCTGTGTTTCGCGTGTATCCGGCCCAATATGACGGTCGGTGAATTGGTAGTTTGACATATCTTTCATTATGGAGTACAAAGTTACAAAACACGCTTGGAAGGTGTTCTTCCCGAATAAATACATAGTATATTACAAATCAAATTGTTGCAGTTTTTCTGCAAAAAAATCAGCTATTCTTGTCCCTGAATCTGTCAAACGGAATCAGCGATAAAGCTCCAAGCCCTTTCACCTGCAGAAATCAGGCATCTACGGGTCAAAAGCAGGTCCCCCTCATAAACTTTTCCTTAATTAAATTCATTTTCTTAGTTTTGAAGTCTATGAAAAAAATCCTCCTGCTCACCGCCATCTTCCTGTACTATTTTTCACTTCAAAGTTCGGCGCAAAACAAGATTCTTCTGACAAACGGAAAAGTAATTGAAGCTGCCAACTACAATGTTGGAGACATCTTCGTTACCTACACGAAAACAGGAGACCGCAAATCGGGTTCGAGGGCGGTAGATCGCTACGATGTATTTTCAATTACGAACAGCAGCGGGCAGGAAGAAGTCATTTACACTCCGGCAGACTCACTCGATTTCACCATTGCCGAAGCGCGTGAATTCATCAAAGGAGAACAGGCAGCCAAAGAAGTTTATAAAGCCAAAGGAGCCTCAATCGGTGCAGGCATTGTTGGTGCCGGAGCGAGTATCTTATCCTTTTATGCCTTACCTGTTCCGATGTTATACGGAGTTGCCATAGGAAGATTTAGTCCGAAAAAAATTCAGGTACCTGAAGGATACGACCCACAACTCATCAACAGTGATTCTTACAAGATGGGGTACCAGAAAGGAGCACGGAATATTAAAATTCAGAGGAGCCTGAAGTGGGGTTATATCAGTTTAGGTGCCGGACTCACCGGACTCATCATCTACGGTGTCAGTTCGAAATAAGCCTAGGTTACCACGCGTTTGATTTTCCCGGAATTGCGGGCTTCCAGTGTTGAAGTCTCCGGCCATTTTCCTTGCCATTAACTTCCATGAAAGCGCTCCTACGCCACCGACTTTTTTATCCGCTGCTGATGGGGATTTCGGCAGGCTTTATGAGTCTGTCCTCTCACCCTGAGAATCATGTTGCTATTCTCAACGGATCCATCCTTATTTTTCTATTCATCAGTTCCGCCACCTTCATCGCCTACTACATCGCCACATTAAAACCGGCCATCTTCATCCCTCCACAAACAGGAAGAAGGTCGTTTTTGCCCGGACTATTGATTCCAGCATTACTGCTTCCCATCGGCTGTATTATTCTACTCCGACCTGCCGATATACTCCTGCTGCAATACTTCACTGCAGCGACCCTCACTCTTTCTTACTATTTGGTATGGCATACCCCACAAGGGAAATTCCACGGGACACGCAGCCTTTTCCTCATCAAAAACCTTGTACTCGCACTCAGTTGGACCCTGGTGACAGCACCGGTTCACCCAGGAGAAAGCACCACCATTTATCTCTTTTTACAACGCTTTTTATACATTCTGGTATTAAGTCTGCTCATCGACATGCGCGATATACACCACGACCAACAACAATCGGTCGACACCCTTGCTGTACGAATAGGAATACCTGCCACAAAAATTATCTCTGTCATACTATTGAGCCTCGCCACGGCGTTAGTTTACTATCATCATCTACAATTCAACGATTATTTCCTACTTCCCGCGATACTCAGTCATGCCGCCACACTCCTCGCCATACTCTTCCTCCGCAGGGAATCAGGACATAACACCTACCTCCTGCTCGTTGACGGAAACCTCCTCCTCCACGGGATTCTATTCTACGTTTTCTCCTGAACCCCTAAAATTCATTTCCAGCCATTACTTTTGCCCCATGCCGCGGCTCCTCCTCCTCCTCTTCCTGCTCAGCACCCTACACTGCAAGGCACAGGAAAAAGAATCCGTACAGCCATTTTTAGTCTTTGACAGTTATTACTCCTTCATCGGAAACAAAAGTGCCGACGTATGGGGATTCAAGGCCGGAGTAGAATGGAACAAACAATGGAGATTTGGATTTGGATACAACAAACTCAGCTCCGACATCATCGAATACAAAAAGCTTCCCGCCGAAGAAATATCCTACGCAAAAAACGACACTGTAAAGGCGCAATTATTCCTCACGTACTATCCTGTAATGGCTGAATATATCTTTTACCGAAAGGATCCATGGCAACTCAGCACCCCCATACACCTCGGATATGGCAACAGTTATTTTCAATACTTCGACAAGAACGATAGTGGCCGGAAAATATTCAAACACGGCATACTCGCATCACAAATCGGCATCAATGCACAGTACAAAGTCCTGAAATGGTTTGGCGTAGCCGCGGGATTCGGATACCGCATTATGCTTGCCAACAACCCCGACATTGACACCCGCATGAGTTCTCCTGTATTTGCCGTAGGAATCAAGGTTTTCCCGGGAGAAATCATTCGCAGTATACGGGAAGATTAAAAAATGTACTGGTGTAATGTTCACATCAACGGTCGCCTAAACGCCACTGCAGCTAAAATCATATTATCTTTGTAGCTATGAGTAAAATCGGCTTCGATGAGCTGTACATGGAACTGGCGGAGAACCTCGCGAAAAAATCACATTGTGTAAAGGCGAAGGTAGGTGCTGTCATTTCAAAAGATACACGCATCATTTCATTGGGATACAATGGTCCGCCCGCAGGGACCCATAACTGCGACGAAGAATGGCCTGAAACAGGATGTCCGCGCGACCGTAAAGGCGGCTGTTCACTGGCCCTCCACGCAGAAGCCAATGCTATTCTTTACGCAGCCAAAAACCAGATCACACTCGAACACGCCACTTTGTATGTAACACTCGCACCATGCCTCCCCTGCGCGAGAATCATCTATACTACAGGCATCAGAAAAGTAATTTACAAAAACAGTTACGCCGCCTACAAAGGCATTGATATAGAAGAAGGCGTAGAGTTTTTAAAGCGTTTCGGAGTAGAAGTAGTTCACTTCCCGCAAACGGTAAAATAAATTAAAACATGAGCGAACGTCCCTTTGCCAGGGTTATCCTGCTTCCCATATTACTAGGTTGTGTATTAGGTTTCGGCATCTATCTCGGATCGAAGCTGGCACCTGCACCTGTTGTATCGGCTGATAATAAAATCAATTCCATACTCGATTACATTGAGCAGGAATATGTAGATACTGTAAACCGCAAGGACCTGGTTGATCATTCCATCGAAAAACTACTCGAACAACTGGACCCGCACTCCGGCTATATTCCAGCGGAAGACCTGCAATCAGCCAACGAACCTCTCGAAGGGAAATTTGAAGGTATCGGAATTGAATTCCATCTGCAGGAAGATTCCATCATGGTGGTATCGGCGCTCTCCGGAGGACCCAGTGAACGAGTGGGCATCATGCCGGGCGACCGCATTGTAAAAGTGAACGGGAAAACAGTGGCCGGTGTGGGTATCACCAGTGAAATGGTATTAAAAACGCTACGGGGTAAAGGCGGCACCGTTGTAACGGTATCGATATACCGAAGAGGACATAGTAAGCTTATCGACTTTAAAATTACACGCGGCAAAATTCCGATTAATAGTCTCGAAATTGCCTACATGGCCGACGCAACTATCGGTTACATGAAAATAAGCCGCTTCAGCTCCACCACGTACGAAGAATTCTCCACTGCCCTGAGTGGCCTCAAGAAACAGGGTATGAAGAGTCTCATCCTCGATCTGCGTGGTAATCCGGGAGGTTTCCTAGACGCAGCCACAGCTATGGCTGACGAATTCCTCGGCGGAAAAAAACTTGTTGTATACACCAAAGGAAAAGCACGACCAAAGACAAGTTACTATACCGAACATGACGGCCTCTTTGAAGAAGGCAAACTCGTAGTGCTTATTGACGAAGGATCTGCTTCCGCCTCTGAGATTGTATCAGGTGCTATTCAGGACTGGGACAGGGGAACAATCATTGGCCGTCGCTCCTTTGGAAAAGGACTGGTACAGGAACAAACAGTATTACCTGACGGATCAGCATTGCGTTTAACGATTGCAAGATATTACACACCCACCGGTCGAAGTATTCAAAAGCCCTATGAAGGCGGACTGGAAGCCTACGAAGAAGAAGTATACGCACGCTATAAACATGGTGAGTTAAACAGCAAGGACAGCATACGTTTCCCGGATTCGCTGAAATACAAAACCCCGGCAGGACGAATTGTATATGGAGGTGGTGGAATCATGCCTGACATTTTCGTGCCCATCGACACTTCTTACGAAACAAATTATCTCGACAAGTTATTCGCCAGTGGAAGTATGAATCAGTTTTCCTATGATTATGTTGATGCGAACCGTGCCTCGTTCAGAAAATACACCAATGCAAAGGACTACATCAGTGGATACAGCGTCAGTGATGAATTGCTGAAAGAATTTGTAGAATATGCATCCGTCAAAGGAGTTGAGAAAAACGAAAAAGAATTTCAGCGTTCACAACCTTTCCTGCGCATACAGATAAAAGCATATATCGGCCGACTCCTCTTCCAGAATCAGGGGCTCTATCCTGTATTGCACGAAAAAGATCCGGCTTTCATTAAAGCGATGTCTATTCTTCGACAATCTGCCTGATGGAAAAACGAGTGCTTCCATTCCTGCTTTTCTTCGGGCTGATTGTTTTAACCCGATTACCCTTTCTTTTTGATGGATACGGATCGGAAGAAGATGCCTGCGAACTACGCATTGTAGCAGAGCGAATGACTCAAACCGGACAATACGAAGTTTCGCGATTACCAGGACATCCTTTTCAGGAGATTATCTACACCACATGTTGGAGAGGGGGTGCCATCGCATTCAATAGTCTCACCTTACTCATCAGCACCCTTGGGATTGCAGCTTTTGCCGCGATGCTAAAAAACTTCGGCTTCCGGCGCTACTTTCTCATTGCCGCAACACTTGCCTTCACACCCATTGTGTATATCAACAGCAGCAATGCCATGGACTACACCTGGACAATGGCCTTTGTATTGATTGCAGGGTATTACATCAGCAACAAACAACTCATTGCCGCAGGGATCATGGTTGGTATTGCAATTGG
>JAGOJO010000047.1:6579-22663 GCA_017995075.1 Bacteroidia bacterium
GAGGTTCAGCGGTAAGTCGATTCAGTTACACCACCACCATCAGCGGGCAACCTATTGCCATCGACCCGCTCAACGGATTGATGCTCGCTGACCAAAGTAAACGACAACAACGCAGAGCATTTATAGACAAAGTCATTGTTGCACGAACACGCATTCAGGAGAAAACGGTACTCATCACCGGATGGTGGCAAGCGGATCTGCTAGTATACGGGCAAGATCAAACCAATGAAAAAGTAGTAGTCAGGCACTATATTGACGAGCCCGAGTTAGCCTGGTATCACCGTAATGGATATCGCATTTTTTATCTCGAAGATCAGGGCCAATACAACGACCTTCGTTTCAACAAAGAGTTCACTGATAAATACGCAAGCGCATTTCCATTTTAAGAAATCACAGCGCCGGCTTCAATGCTTCATACTCCATCACCTTATCGCGCCACTCCTGCGGAACAGGGATCGTTTTATTTTCTGTATAGTCGAAACAAACCTGCACCGATTTCCCGATTGCCGCCACAGAAGTATCTCCACCGGCAGTACGGGTAATCACATACTCCACCTCAAAACTGGATCTACCCAGGCGAGAAACACGGGAATGAACCCAAACTTCATCTTCCAGTAAAATCGGACTTTTATAATCAATTTCAGTATGTGCCAGAATAATTCCCTGACGCACCCAATCGATACTTCCCTCCACTACCTCCGCAAAATAGGCCATCCGCGCCAGTTCAAAATAAGTAATATGGTTCGCATTATTCACATGCCCCATCTTATCTACATCTTTAAACCGTATCTGAATACGGGTCTTATGCTTGAATCCATCCATTATTATTCCCATTAGCTGACAAAGATAAACCTAACAACGTTCGAAAAACTATAGTATTTTAGCCGTATAAAGAAATAACATGAAAAACCGTCACTTTCTACTACTTGCCCTGCTCTTCCTCACTGCCTGCAAACAATCAATCATAGGTGAAGGCCCCCTCGTAAAACAGGTTCGTAGTATCAGCGAATTCAACGAACTGGAGCTTGACATGTCGGCCAAGGTAACTTTCATCGTAGCAGACAGCTTCTCTATGGTAATTGCCGCACAGGAGAATCTGCTCGACAACATCAAAACCAATCTGCAAGGAGAAAAGCTTGAAATATCATCACGACATGGTTTTACCACCAACAAACCTATTGAGATCATTATGACCTTGCCATCACTCAAAGCTATCACAGTAAACAGTTCCGGCGAAGTCATAGGCATCAACACATTGCATGGAGATAATCTCGACCTTAAAGTAGTTGGATCCGGAGATATAAAACTAAACCTCGACATGAAGAAAACCGATATCCGCATTAACGGATCGGGCGATGTAAAACTCAAAGGTACCAGTCTGACTGCCATCACACAAATCAACGGATCAGGCAACCTCGAAGCTGAAGAGCTCATCACAGAAAAGACGAAAATTGCCATCAACGGATCAGGTGATGCAGCTGTACATGCCACCGGAAAACTCAATGCAAAAATTATCGGAAGTGGCGACATTATTTACTCCGGAGAACCTACAGTTATTACTGAAATCACCGGAAGCGGCGACGTAAAGAAACGTTGAAGAACAGTGCGGAATCACCAGCCGAAGCATTAAATTTGCAGCCAGCCATTCCCTTGAACAAGCCACGACTCCTCTTCCTCACCTCACGATTCCCCTATCCGCTCGAGAAAGGAGACAAGCTACGTGCCTACCACTTCATCCGGCAACTCAGTCACCAGTTTGACATTTTCCTCTTTGCCCTGAACGAACATCCACCGGAAAAGAAAAATATCGAAGCGCTTCAGCCCTGGTGCAGGGAAATCGAAACGGCAGTCATCACCAAAGCCGATTCTGTAAAATCGATGTTAACACGACATCATTTACCTTTTCAGGTGGCCTATTTTTATACCACAGCAGCACAAAAGAAACTCAATGCATTTGTAGAACGCACACAACCGGAGATGGTATTCTCACACTTGATCCGTACAGCTGAATACGCACGGAAGCTACCGTTAAAAATCAAGGCACTCGACTACATGGACACCTTTTCCAGAGGCATAGAACGACTCAACGAAAAAGGTCCGCTATGGATGAAACTGCCAACAAAAGTGGAACATCAGCGGCTGTTGCGCTATGAAAACGAGGTATTCAATGATTTCTCCCATCATTTTATCATTTCCGCACAGGATCGCGACTTCATTCCGCATCCAGAAAAAGCAACTATTGACGTAATACCGAATGGAGTAGATTTTCATTTCTTCCACCCAATTGAGCGAGAGAAAAAATACGACCTACTCTTCAACGGACACCTTAGTTACCCGCCCAATATTGCATCCGCCGTTTATTCAGCAAAAGAAATTTTTCCCGCTTTAAAAAAGATTCACCCATCCGCATCCTTGCTACTGGCAGGAGCCAATCCGGTACAAAAAGTGACTGCACTGGAAGAGCCCGGCATAAAGGTACAGGGATGGATGGACGATATACGAGACGCATACGCGGAAAGCAGAGTCATGATTGCACCGATGTTAATCAGCATTGGACTTCAGAATAAAATTTTGCAGGCCATGGCTATGAAGATCCCTTGTGTTGTATCACCCAATGCCAACAACGCCTTGGGTGCGCGACACGGAGAAGAAGTATTTGTAGCCAACACTCCGGAAGAATACGCCCGCTATATACACCTACTGCTCACTAACGCCGAAGCATATACGCAAATGGCAGAAAAGGCATCCCGATTCGTTTTTGAACATTTCAGCTGGGAAAGCCACTCCTCGTCCATTCACAAAAAGCTCACTGGGCAATTAAAATAGCGCACTAGCTATCCAGCGAATCTATTTCCACTTCAAACTTCTTCACTACTTCAGTGATTACAGTCTGCAATATTTCCAAATCCTCTCTTAGCTGCTCACTGGTTCTTTTCTTATCACGATAACCCTCGATATTCCGGATCACATCTTTCAACGAATGAATAGCCACACCATCGAGCGTTGGTTTAATTTTATGCGCCAGAGTACTCACCGCCTCCATTTCACCCTTTTCAAAATGCAACTGCATACGATCCACGATAGGCGGAATAGACTCCACAAAAATTGTCAGCATTCTTCGGATAAAGGCTTTATTTTCGGGTTGATCACGCTTCAAAGAAGACAGATCATAAAGCGCCTCTGACACCATCACCGGTCGTTTCCGTTGTGGAAACTTCCGCTTACTGATATTTGACCCGAGACGATCTTTATCCTTAATATGTAAAGCAATTTTTTTATACAAGGTTTCATCCTTAAAAGGTTTAATCACCCAATCATTCATTCCCTCCGCAATAAACTGCTTATGAGCCTGACGTGAGGTATTTGCAGTGATCGCAATAATCGGCACACCCGACTTCAAAGGATTTTCCAGTTTACGGATCACTCGTGTTGCTTCCAGACCATTCATTTCCGGCATCTGAATATCCATCAACACCATATCGTAATCATTCTTCTCCATCTGCTGAATAGCCTCCAGACCATTACCGGCCACATCCACCTTGAATCCCCAATCATTCAACATCGCCTCAGTAATAAAGAGATTCACCTTATTATCCTCCACCAATAATATTTTCAGCGAACCCAGACTCATCTCTTCATATTCACCCGATATCTTTTTCTCCGGAACATCATTCGCCTTCTGATAAGGAATAAAGAAATGGAAAGAACTCCCCACGTCCGGCTTACTTTCCACCCAGATTTTACCACCTTGACGCTCCACCAGACTTTTCGAAATTGTCAAGCCAAGGCCAATACCACCCTGCTTCCGGTCAGAAGAAACCACCTGCGTAAACGACTCAAAAATTTCATTCTGCATTTCATACGGAATACCAATACCTGTATCAGACACTGTAAACTGAATACGCACCGATTCATTTGTCTCTTCCAGGATACGATGCACCAGTGTTACCTCACCATGATTGGTATACTTAATACTATTATTCAACAGATTCAACAGTACCTGACTCAGACGATAAGGATCGCCAATCACTTTCGGGAACGGAGGACCCTCATGCAAATGCCGTAAAGTAAGATCCTTCTCCTCCGCCTTAAACATCTGCAATTGAATAGCAGTATCTGCCACACGAGCAGGATCAAAATCTACATCCTCCAGCACCACGGTCCCCGACTCAATTTTTGCAAAATCAAGAATATCATTAATAATTACCAGCAGATTTCCAGCGGTAGAATGCAACACCTCTGTATACTCACGTTGCGTAGTATTCAATGCTGTTTTCTGCAACAACCGCGACATACCCAGGATACCATTCAACGGCGTTCGTAACTCATGACTGATATTCGCCAGGAAGTACTCCTTTGCCTTCGACGAATCTTCCGCCTGTGTTCTGGCCCTGATCAGTTCCTCCTCCACCCTTTTGCGCTCGGTAATATCCATCACCGTACCAAAAATCTTCACGGCAGTACCTGTATCATCCTTCACCACACGACCACGACCTTCAATTGTTTTCACTCTTCTATCGGCCATGCGTATACGAAACTCCACTGTCTGCTCCAATCCCGACTGAATTGTAAACATAATCGCCTCCTCGAACACCTCCACATCATCAGGATTCATCGACTCTTTCAACTCTTCAAAAGTAGGCGGAGGAAGCTGTAAATCCCGTTCCCAGATATGATAAACACCATCCGTCCATTCAAGAGAATAATCTTTCAGACTTAAGAACCAAGAGCCCAGCTTCGCAATCTGCTGCGCCTGCAAAAGACTCTGCTCCTTCTCCCGCAAACGACGTTCAGTCTCTTCCCGCTCACTCACATCAGCAGTAGTACCATAGATTTTTACCACCTGCCCTTTCAAATCCGGTTCCGGAACACCACGCGAAAAGAACACTTTCTCCACACCTTCATACGACCTTATTCGATACTTCACTTCTGCAGGACGTTTCTCTTCAATAAGAATCCGAAATGCTTCCCGCACCTTGTCCACATCTGCCGGAAGAATACGACTATAAAATTCCTCAGCCGAAGGAGCAGGTTCATCCAGATCCTGATCCCATATCTTATACGTTCCTGGTGACCACTCCAGAAAATACTCTGGTTGCAATTGTATAATCCAGCTACCGGACTTTGACAACTCCTGCGCCTCAAAAAGACGATGTTCATTCAGACGCAGTTTTTCTTCAATAGTTTTCTTCTCGGTAATATCCTGACATGAACCCACCAAATGACTGCCGATACTATCAGAAGACTGCACAATTTTCGAAAAAGCTTCAATGAACTTCACTTTACCTGATTTGGTAATCACCCGGTACACGATAGTCCATGGCTCACGTCTTTCAGACAAATCAGAAAAATTCACATCCACTAAATGGATATCTTCCGGATGCATCATTTTCATAAATTTCTCCATCGACACCTCGTCCTTCTCCTCCCACTCCATGATCTGATACATTCCCTTCGACCATTCAATATTTCCTGTCTGAAGATCTACATCAAAGCTCCCCATCTTCGCCAACTCCTGCGCCTCATTCAAACGCTGTTCATTACGCAAGAGTGCTTCCTCTGTCAGTTTTAAATCGGTGATATCAGCGATGGTACCCACAACCCGAACCAGCTCATCCTGGTCATTACGTTCAGGCTGATTCACCACATGTATATACTTCAATCGCCCTGAAGGAGTAATATAGCGGAACGATGTATCAAACCTTTCACGCCGATTTGGTAATTCCTCCCAGAGTTTATCAAAATAAACAAGATCATCCGGGTGAATATTTGCCTGAAACTCCAATGGATCAGGAAGAGGTTCATCCGGATTCAACTCATAAATCAAATATGCACCAGAGGAATAATGTATCGAATTTGTCACCAGATCCAACTCATAACTACCCATCTTCGCCAGCGACTGTGCTTCATTTAACCTTGCTTCATTTTCCCGCAAGCGCCCCTCCGTCAATACCTGCTCAGTAATATCAATCACAGAGCCGAATACATCCGTCACATTCCCTGAATCATCAACAACAGCCTTGGCATACGTTTGCATATGTTTCACACCCGTTGGCAGATGAATCCGGTATTTAAACTCACAAGGCTCACCGGTAGCGATCACAGAATTTATTTTGTCGTAAATCATTGCATGATCTTCCGGCAGAATATAATTCATCACCTCATCCAGCGAGGGAAAACCTTCAGAAGGATCTCTCTCCCATATTCTATACAAACCAGCGGACCATTCAACACTATCATCTTTCAGATGGCGAATCCAATTACCTGATTTCGTCAACTCCTGCCCTTCCACCAATCGCTGCTCACTTAATTTCAGCAACCCTTCTTTTCTTTTGCGCTCGGTAATATCTGTTGAAATACCCAACACATTGACAGAACCATCAGCCTCCACCAACGGCACTTTAATAGTATCATACCAAACGGTTTCTCCATCCGGTTTGGTAAACGACTCTTCAATACGTAAACTCTTTCCTGACTGAATTACCTGCGCATCATTATTCGCATATTCCTCCAGTTCCTTTTCATTATTGTGCACATCATCGTTACTCTTTTGAACGATGGCGAGTGGCGTCATATTAAAAAGATCAGCAACTGCCTTATTCACCATAAGGAAACGCCCCCTGCTATCTTTCACAAAAATCAGATTAGGACTCGTATTCAAAACGGTCTCAGTAAAGCGACGATTTATTTCCAGCTCATCACGAATCTTTCTTCGCTCCGTAATATCGAGACCATGACCGATCAGATATGTCACTTCATCACTCTCCGCATTAATGATTGGATAAATCCGCCGAAGAAAAACGCGATTATTCCCCTCTGTATCCAAAAAACGCTCCTCCCACTCTACTGTACCACGCGACTCAACGGCCTCCTTAAACTTATCTCTGCGACGGTGAGCCAATTCAGGATCAAGTCCACGATATAAGCAATATTCCAGGTCTGTTTTCCCTATCAGCCACTGACGGATTTCCGCATCTTTCACCGCATAGGGGTTCACATACACATAACGATGCTGCCGGTCTAAAATCGCAATATCCCCTCTCAGGTTCTCGACCACCGACTCAAAAAAATTATCTTTGTTAGCGAATGGCATATTTTTTTAAGTAAAGTATAAACTATAATTTTCCTTCCTTCATCATCCTGTAGATCGTTGATTTCCCAATACCCAGCCGACGTGCTACATCCACTACATTGTTATCAAACCTACCAAGGTAATGACGAATAATTTTCTGATTGAACTCATCCAGTGTAAGATCCTGATCGAGTAAATCAGAAGGTGTTCGGGCAGCAGTGAAAGAAATATCTTCTGCATCGATAGCATCGTTATCTGTCATTACAGCCGCCAGCTCCACCACCGCTTTCAGCTCTCTAACGTTACCGGGGTACCGATAATTCAACAGCTTCTCACGGGCCGCAGAGTTAAAATTCTTTTTATGCAATTTATTACTCGAACAAAACGCATCCAGGAAATGTTTCGCCAACAGCAGAATATCATTGCCCCGTTCTTTAAGGGGTGGTAATTCAACAGGGAGTCCAAGCAGACGATAAAAAAGATCTTCCCTGAAACGGCCAGCTACGACCTCCTCATTCAGATTTTTATGTGTTGCCACTATAATGCGCACATCAAAACTGATCACTTGATTACTTCCGATACGTGACACTTCCCGCTCCTGCAACACTCTCAATAGTTTCACCTGCAATGCCAAGTCAAGATCGGCGATTTCATCCAGAAACAACGTTCCACCATTCGCCTCTTCAAATTTTCCGATGCGTGTAGCCACAGCACCCGTAAACGATCCCTTTTCATGACCAAACAATTCACTCTCGATCAGATCACGAGGGATAGAAGCCACATTCACCGCCACAAACGGTTTCCTTGAACGCTGCGAGTTATAGTGAATTGCTTTTGCTACCAGTTCCTTTCCGGTACCGGTTTCTCCCGACACTGAAACATTGATATTGGTAGAAGCAGCCTTCGCAATTAAGGTAAACACCTTCTTCATCGGCTCACAATTTCCGATAATGAGATGTTGTAAATCAAACTGATGATCGATCTGTTCGCGGAGTGCCTGTACCTCGTCGCGCAAGGCCAGATTTTTCCGGATATTATTTACTGCATTCCACAAACGATCCTTTGTCTCTTCATTTTTAACCAGGTAATCATACACACCTTCACGCAAAAGATTCAAGGCGGTCGTAATATCTTCCTGACCGGAAATCATAATCACCATTGCATCCGGAAGAACAGCTCTGATTTTTTTATAAAGCACATCTCCCCTCATATCAGGAAGTGTATAATCCAGTGTGATCACATCGGGGCGTTCATTCAGCGCTTCCATCAAATCAGCAGCACTCTCGAAACGTTGCACCTGATTATCCGGATTCAAACTTAAATGATGCACCAGCAACTCACCGTACCAAAGGTCGTCTTCCACTACGAAAACGCGCAGTGGTTTATCACCGGAAATAGTATCGTTCTGCGGCATAATTGTACCAAAGATAATGAGTATTCGGGTACCGTTATCGTTGAACTGAAAGACAATCGCTTAACTACTCAATCTGCCTTGCTTTCCATTTCTCCCAGCCGGAACAAAACCTGAAAGACAACTTCCTTCAACTCCTCCTCAGGCCAAACAGCAGCCAATGCCATATTCAAATCTCCTAACAAGTCGTGATCGTGTTGCCGGTTATAATGTTGAAGAGCCGACCAGGTACTCAGGTAACCGATCATCACCTCTCTGCTCCACGCTGTCTGAAACCGAAACTGCGGCGTTTCAATCTCCTTAAACGGGAACGGAATAGTGGAATAATTTTCATCAACATACACCCGCTCCGGATCCCAATATGGTCCGAGATCAGTATTGTAAAACACCTGAACCAAGGCGTCCACCTCCGGATTAACAGAAGGAAGTCCATACCCGAGTACCGCCAGAACACCTCCCGGCCGCAGATGCGCCTTCACATTAGCATAGAAAGCATCGAACTTAAACCAATGAATTGCCTGAGCCACAGTAATCACATCAAACTGCAAATTCGGATCAAAATCATCTTCCGCAGCCATTTTTCTATACTTGACATTTTCAAACGGAAAAGCATTTTTCAACTGCGAATCGCTGATATCGGTCGCCAATACCTGGTCGAAATGTTTGGCCAGATGCGTCAATATCTGTCCGTTTCCCGTTCCCACATCCCACAACGACGAACGGCCTTCCACCTTTGAGAGTAAAAAATCGAACAATGCTTCGGGATAACGCGGCCGGAAGCGGGCATAATCGGCTGATCTTGCCGAAAAATTATCTTTCATACGACAATAGTTGAGTGCTTTCTCCAAAGCTATGAAAGTAATGGTGAACAAAATTATACGTGTCAACATAAATTCACTTTAGTTTCGTTTAGTTTTGTCGTATGTCCAGCCAACATGATCCGTATGCTGCGCTCCGTTATGGCGGATTTCGCTTTTTCCTGCTCGGCAAACTGCTGCTCACTATTGCTTTACAGATGCAGGCCATCGTTGCAAGCTGGCTGATTTACGAGCAAACCAAGGATTTCTTCGCACTGGGACTCATCGGGTTAACCGAAGCCATTCCAGCACTTTCACTGGCATTACCCGGAGGATTACTTGCCGACCGTTACAATCGCCGCAAACTCATGATCGCCTCCACAGTACTGATGTTACTGGTATCGGTAGCATTGGTATTTTACACCTTCAGCGACACTGCAGCCATCGGAACCTGGCCTGCATATACGGTCATTTTCTTCATCGGGCTGGCACGAGGTTTTTACAATCCAGCCCAATCTTCCTTTTGGGGACAACTACTACCAAAAGAGAAATACATCAATGCTTCTGTATGGAATAGCAGCTTATGGCAGGTTGGAGCAGTGACAGGTCCAGCCATAGGCGGATTATGTTACGCCTGGATCGGAGCCGGATGGACCAGTTTGATCGTATGCATCCTCATTGCGATTGTGCTTGTAGCCTACATGCTCATTAAAAACAGACCGATGCCCGTAGTTGACCGCAACGAACCGGTAAAAGAAGCATTACGAACAGGAATAAAATTTTTCTTCAGCAATCAATTACTATTATCAGCCGTCAGTCTGGATCTCTTCGCCGTTCTTTTCGGAGGTGCGGTAGCGTTATTGCCTGCCTTTGCCGATCAGATTTTACACACCGGACCTGAAGGACTCGGTTTTTTACGATCAGCACCAGCTATTGGAGCAGTACTCATGGCCGCATTACTTGCCTTTCGGCCACCTGCAAAAGGAGCGGGCAAACTCATGTTATGGTGTGTAGCAGGATTTGGGCTTTGCATGATCGCCTTTGCACTTTCAACCAACTTCTGGATATCACTTTTCGTACTCATCATCAGCGGGATGCTCGACAATGTCAGCGTAGTTATTCGTTCTACGATTTTACAGAGTTATACACCCAATGAAATGCGTGGAAGAGTATCAGCAGTGAATAGCATTTTTGTTGGATCCAGCAATGAAATCGGCGCCTTTGAATCGGGATTAGCAGCCAGATTCCTTGGTCTTGTCAACTCGGTAGTTTTCGGAGGTGCGATGACGTTATTAGTCGTAGCCACCACCTGGAAAAAGGCACCGAAGCTACGTAATCTCGACCTCTGAGTAATTCAAAATCTCAGACAAGTCAGATAATTACAAATCAGATCAATAAAAAAGACCCCAATCGTCCTGAACATCTTTCGAGCGATCGAAACCACTCACCCAATCGATAAACAAGAGACGAAACTCCTCCACTTCATCACGTAATAACTGCAGATAGTGCGGTTCAGAAATACCCAACATCCGGAGACCGGAAGTTTGCGCCAAGAGATTTCTTGCAGCAATTTTAATCTGCACCGCATTTTCCATACGGATGGTAAACAGATCACCACCTTCTGCTCCGGCGATCTTTGCGCCCAGCGTTCCGGCATCACAGAGCATTATTTCGCGGTAATGCGAAGCCATATCATCATCATCCGGAAAGGTTTCCACCAACGCACGCACCAATTCATAAATCTGCTTCGCCTTCAACATAACAGGCATCGCATAGATACGCTCGTGCTCTTTTTTAATTTCTTCCAGTGCTTCATCATTTGCACCCTCATCATCAAAAGGAGATTCATCAAAATCGTCGTCATTGTTCCAAAACATGGTTATAGGTTTTTAGGTACGGTTCAAAGATAGACCCTCAACATATCCGTGTCAAGTGCATAGCCGTTAATAAGCGTTTACCGGCTTTAATGAATTAATTATTAAAGCTAAAAGTTCATTCTTCATCAAAAAAGAAATCCGCATATCCCCCTTAAATAAGGGAGTCCAATCATCTAATATTATTATTTCATTAACAGAAACAGGATAAAATAATCCCTCTAAAACGCCCGGCTTCACGAGCCGCCATTTGCACCCCCAACTCCTTCTACCTAATAATCAAAGAGATAAGAAAACACAATGCTTTCTTTCACAATAAGTTAAACTCAACATCGTCTCTGAAAATGAGTGAAAAATCTCCCTAAATTAACGTACCTTTGCCCTCCTCTGAATTCTAGAAAAATACCATGTTTGATTTTATCAATAAAGTATTGAAGTCGTTTCTCGGCAGTAAATCTGACCGTGACCTGAAAGAACTGCTTCCATACGTAGAAAAGATTAATACCGAATTTGCTAAACTTAGCGGATTAAGTAACGACGAGCTGCGTGCCAAAACGGATACATTCCGGACACGCATTCAAACTCATATCACCGATGTTGAGCAAGAGCTACAAGAGCTGAGCGCTGCCGCCGAAGCGGATCCTGAAATGGATTTGCAGGAGAAAGAGCGCATGTTCGCCCGTGTAGATGAATTGAAAAAAGAGCGCAACAAAAAGATCGAAGAAGTGCTGATGGAGATTCATCCGGAAGCATTCGCAGTTGTGAAGGAAGCGGCCCGACGATACAAGGAAGTGGGTGATCTGACTGTAACAGCACAGCAACACGATCGCGATCTCGCCACCCGTAAGAACAATGTTATCATCAACGGCGATCAGGCTACTTACAAGAAAACCTGGATCGCAGCCGGCAACGAAGTTACCTGGGATATGGTTCATTACGATGCACAGCTCATCGGAGGAACGGTATTGCATCAGGGTAAAATTTCGGAGATGGCTACCGGTGAAGGAAAAACACTGGTTGCAACATTACCGATTTATCTGAACGCTCTTGCAGGAAGAGGAGTACACGTAGTAACTGTGAACGATTACCTTGCAAAACGTGACTCTGAGTGGAATGGTCCGTTGTTTGAATTTTTAGGACTCACCGTTGACTGCATCGATAAACATCAGCCTAACTCACCAGAGCGACGCAAAGCCTATCTCGCCGACATCACTTACGGAACAAACAACGAATTTGGTTTCGACTACCTGCGCGACAACATGGCCCGGAGTCCGGAAGATATTGTACAACGCGAGCACCATTACGCCATTGTGGATGAGGTCGATTCTGTATTGATTGATGATGCAAGAACACCATTGATTATTTCAGGTCCGACACCCAAAGGCAACGACCAGGAGTTTCACGCATTGAAACCAAAAGTTGAAATCATTGTCAACGCACAACGGAACTATGTCAATTCGTTGATTGCTGAAGCAAAGAAACACTTCGACAACAAAGACAAGCAGGAAGAAGTAGGACTCATGTTGCTTCGTGCTAATCGCGGTATGCCGAAGCACAGAGCACTCATTAAATTCCTCAGTGAGCCGGGCGTACGAACATTACTGCAAAAAACCGAAAACACCTATCTCGCCGAACAGGGACGACTCATGCGCGAGAAAGTTGATCCGGAATTATTTTTCATCATCGACGAAAAAAATCACAGCATCGAAATGACCGAAAAAGGTATTGACCTTATCGGACACAATGCTTCAGATCCGCATTTCTTCGAGTTACCGGATGTTGGTTCAGAGATGGCCGATATTGAGCGATCAGGAGCCACTGCAGAAGAGAAAGCTGCACGCAAAGACACACTTCTCCGTGATTTTGCCATCAAAGGAGAACGAATTCATACTATCAACCAGTTATTGCGCGCCTATACACTTTATGAGAAAGATGTAGAATATATCATTCAGGAAGGCAAGATTAAAATTGTAGACGAACAGACGGGACGTGTACTGGATGGACGACGTTACAGTGACGGACTTCACCAGGCTATTGAATCGAAAGAAAATGTAAAAGTAGAAGCGGCTACACAAACCTACGCCACCATCACTTTACAAAACTATTTCCGAATGTTCCATAAGCTTGCCGGTATGACAGGTACAGCGGAAACGGAAGCAGGTGAATTCTGGGAAATCTACAAACTGGATGTTGTTGTAATTCCTACACATCGTAAAGTAGTACGTAAAGATGACGACGATCTGGTTTATAAAACCACTCGTGAGAAATTCAATGCAGTAATTGAAGAAATCGAAAAGCTCACCAAAGCCGGACGCCCGGTACTGGTCGGAACCACATCGGTTGAAATTTCCGAATTGCTCAGCCGTATGTTGTCGCAACGTAAGATTGCCCACAACGTACTCAACGCAAAACAACATCAGCGCGAAGCAGATATTGTAGCGCAAGCAGGACAAGCCGGAACTGTTACCATTGCCACCAACATGGCAGGTCGTGGTACAGATATCAAATTAGGACCTGGAGTAAAAGAAGCAGGCGGATTAGCCATCATCGGAACTGAACGACACGAATCACGACGGGTTGACCGTCAGTTACGCGGACGTTCCGGACGACAAGGTGATCCGGGTTCATCACAATTCTTTGTATCACTTGAAGACAACCTGATGCGTTTATTCGGATCAGACCGTATTGCAAGTCTGATGGATCGCATGGGACTCAAAGAAGGCGAAGTGATTCAGCACAGCATGATCAGCAAATCGATTGAGCGTGCACAACGCAAAGTCGAAGAAAACCACTTCGGCACACGTAAACGACTGCTTGAATACGACGATGTGATGAACGCACAACGCGAAGTCATCTATAAAAAGCGTCGACACGCATTATACGGTGAACGTTTAGCACTCGACTTACAGAACATGTTGTATGATCTGGTAGATGGTCTTGTACAAATGCATCAGGAAAACCGCGACTTTGAAAACTTCAACCTCGATCTCATCCGTAATTTTGCTGTTGAGAGTCCGGTATCACAGGAAGAATTCCTCGGTGGGAAAGCAGACGCTATTACCGAAAAAGTATTCACCCAACTCGACGAACATTACCGTAACAAAGCCAGAACAATCGGAGAGCGAGCTTTCCCGATCGTGAAGCAGGTATATGAGCAACAAGGGCAACAATATGAAAACATTGTTGTACCATTCAGTGATGGAATTCGCGCCATGCAGGTGCTTGCCAATCTGAAAAAATCCTACGAAAGTAACGGACTCGAACTCACACGTGCCTTTGAACGCAATATCGCACTCGGTTTGATTGACGATAGCTGGAAAGAACATTTACGTGAGATGGACGACCTCAAGCAAAGCGTACAAAACGCCGTGTATGAGCAGAAAGATCCATTGCTGATTTACAAATTCGAATCATTTGAGTTATTCAAAAAAATGCTCGAAGAAGTAAACCGCGAAACGATGTCGTTCCTGTTCAAAGGGCAGATTGCCATTGAGCAGCCACAAGAAGTAAAACAGGCACAGGAGCCGAAGACGGACTTAAGTAAACTCAAGGCTACACATGATGAATACCGTCAGAATGTAAGTTCCACCGCCGGACCATCATCTAACGGCGACGCACCTCCGCAAGGACCACCGCCGCCTGTAAAACATGAGCCGGTACGGAATGAAGTCAAGGTAGGCCGAAACGAACCTTGCCCCTGTGGATCAGGAAAGAAATACAAAAGCTGCCACGGAGCGATGGTAGAAAATTAACAGGCATTGCCCGGAGATCAAACTTCGGGCATTGTTTTTTCATGCCCACACGATTCGTCAGCCCATGAATCTACAAACACCGACTACATTCATCAGGAAAAAGAAATTCCCATGCCTCCTCACCATGGTATTCCTGCTTTTCCATCTTGGCAGTACCGGACAAACCACTGTACGATTTATAGTAAACCTGCAGCAAAATGATTCGGCTTATACAACTAATATCACCGTATTCAAATGGTACATTAGCCATCTTAAACTCGTAGAAAAGAATCGGGTTGTATGGACTGAAAAAAACAGCTACCACCTGCTCGACGCATTTGACACCACCAGTTTATCTTTTACACTAACCACTCCTTCCCGAATAACCTTCGACCAAATACAATTCGGATTAGGAATAGACAGTATCACCAATACATCAGGCATCCTAAACGGACCACTTGACCCATCCACCGGTATGTATTGGGCCTGGCAAAGCGGATACATTAACTTTAAACTTGAAGGAACAGACAGTCGATGTTTATCTCCCGGAGGCAAATTCGAATTTCATCTTGGTGGATACAGCTATCCAAACAATAGTTTTCAGGAGCTTTATATTCCTACAGTATCAGCCGAAACCATAATAATTTATGTAAATCCAATTTCCCTTTTAAACCAAATCCATTTAGAATCATCTGACCATATTATGTCGCCTGGTCCACAAGCGATCCAACTCAGCAAACAAGCCACCACTATATTCTCCACCAACCAGCAATGAAACTCCGGGTTATTCTCGTATTGATTATTTGCTGGTTACTCGCCGCATCCTCTGGTCACCGACAACACCTCCCCACCAAACCCAAAGGATGGCCCGAACCCGTTCATCCATTGCCAACCCAACCTGTTTTAATACAACTAGGACGCGTTCTTTTCTACGACCCACTACTCTCCGCCGACAGCAGCATCTCCTGCGCCAGTTGCCATTCACCCTACAACGCTTTCGCACACACCGACCATGCACTCAGTCACGGTATACATGACAGCATCGGAAAACGAAATGCTCCTGCGTTAATCAATCTCGCCTGGAGAACGAGCTTCCGACATGATGGTCAATTCAAAGAACTCGAAGAACAGATTTTGCTTCCGATACAGCATCCCGGAGAAATGGCCGAAAACTTTCCGAACATACTACACAAACAACG
>JAGOJO010000136.1 GCA_017995075.1 Bacteroidia bacterium
GTATTGGTAGATGCACGTACCGGTCGTAAAATCTGGGAGACAAGTATCTTCAAGGGTTCAGTAGGAAAGTATATTTATTTCCCATCTACCAAAGAGATGCTCATGATCAACTATAAACCAACATGGTTGAGTGCATTGTTCTCCGGATTCAAGAATCAATTGGTGCGAATCAATGCAACCAATGGAAATGTGATCTGGGATGTAGAATACAGAGGTATCGTTGAGAAAGAAGTACTGACCCGTAAACCAATCGTAGATATTGATGTGAAGGGTGATAAAATATTCTTACAACTCGATGGACTTCAGGTATTCGATTTTCAGAATGGAAAAGAAATCTGGAGCGCAGTATATGAAAGTGATCAGGGTGTGCGTACCAATTTCTGGAACCGCGGTCCTCACGGTGGAAAGGTATTGAAAGGTGGTGTATATGGTGCCATCAGCAAACCTTTGTACACAAGTGATGCCGTTTACATTGTATTGGGAAGTGATAAACTCAAAACAAAATTTGTACAGAAGCACGATCTCAATACCGGTAAAATTCTCTGGACATCTGAAAAAATTACCAACGCAATGGCATTACCTGCTATCCATTTAATCGAAGATCGCCTTGTTGTGCAGGTAGGTGGAATTGTAAATAAACAAACCATTGAGCGTGTAATTAATCGTACACAAACAGGAACAGAAACCATTACCTATTACAACAATGAATATGATTTCATGGGCAGCTTCGGTGTGCTTGCACTCAATGCTGCCGATGGAAAGCAGGTTTGGCGCTCTGAGAAATTCGACAAACGTATCAGCAACCTGGTATTCGGTGAGGGAATGGTATTTGCCGGATCAGGAGATGAGTTTTATGGTTTTGAAGTGAAGTCAGGTGAAATGAAAATCAACGTAGATCATAGCAAGGGCAAGGTTGGAAAAACCATGTGGGCATTTGATAACGGCGATAATGTAGCACTTGTTTGTGATAATGGTATGGCCGCTTACAGTAAGAAGGATGGCGCTAAAGTGTACAATACCGATAAATTCAGAGGGGTGACCAACTATCACCATCTCGGAAATAACTTCTTCCTGCGTCGCGAAAAAGAGAGTAGCAATACCATTGCAGCGGTTGATTTAAAAACCGGTGTCATTAAAGGGATAGTGAAGTCTAAAGGGAAAGGAGGCGGAGATGTATACGGAGACGGCCTGGATGTTACCGACGATGGTGAATACATCTTTTCTTTCAGAGGGAAAGGCGTACAAAAAATTAAAGTTAACCGATAGTACCTTCCTTTTCGGATTTCAGCCCTGCTCTTCGTTCATTCGGAGGCAGGGTTTTTTATTTATCGTTTGTACGATCGGGAAAATTACACTCTCGTTAAGAGTGCATCGTCAGTTAACCAACGAATCCTTTCTTCTTATGTGATCCGTCGCAGTAAGGTTTGTTTTCAGAAAATCCGCAACGGCAGAAGGCAGTCACCTGATTTTTTTTCGTGGTGTTTCCATCGCGGTCCTTGATGGTCAGATTGCCATACACCAGCAATGGGCCATCCGGTGTAACTTCTACAATGCTATCTCCGGTTACAGACACAGGTTGTGGTTCTTCGTTATTCATAAAATACGAGAGCGCACCTGATGGACATTTTTTTATCTGTGCGATGATTTCATCAGTTCCACCATTTTCCATTTCGATCCATGGACGACGGCGAGGGTCAAATACTCCCGGTAAACCGTTAAAACATATAGCAGAGTGAATGCACATCGATGGCTTCCATACAACGGTTACCTCTCCGTTTGAATATTTTTTGGTGATGTCTCTCATAGTTTGATGATTCGCTAAATCAGATTGATGGGCTGAATTTACGCCAATTGATTATTTCTTCAGCCAGTAGATGCTGTAAAAGTATGATTTTTCGCATTAAACTTGTATAAACAACAATTGTAATTGTATATTTGCACCATGGGTACCATTGAAGAGGCGATTAAGCAACGAAAGTTTACAAATGAATACGAAAAGGCGATTGTAAATATCTTATTTACTGCCAGTTGGCTGGATGCTACCAATATTCAGCATTTTAAACCGTATGGTATTTCCCCCCAGCAGTTCAATGTGTTACGGATCCTCAGAGGCTCGTACCCGAATGCCTTGCGTCTGTCTGATATCACCGAAAGGATGATCGATAAAAACTCCAACGCGACCCGGCTGGTAGAAAAACTGCGCACCAAGAATTTTGTGAAACGGGAAATCTGTAAACACAATCGCCGTCAGGTGGATATCTGGATTACTCAAAAAGGACTTGATCTATTGGCGGAACTTGATAAACTCCGGGAGAATTTCGAAGAGCAGTTCAAGGGTTTGTCGAAGCAGGATGTCCAGCAATTAAATATGTTGTTGGATAAAATGAGAGGATAGTTTTATCTGTTACCAATATCTTATTTTTTGAAGGAATGACTTTGCAGATTTTGACAAAGGTCTTCCAATTGAAAATAGTAGGTTTGAACCTAAATAAAGATTCATGAAATATCTCCTGAAATTTCCCATTCTGATTATTTTACTATTCAGTAGTTCGGCGTCGAGCGCGCAGTCGAGTGGTAATCTGCAGCTGGACACCTTGCTTTCGAATACATTGGATAGTATGCGTACGGTGTTGAATGCAAAATCGCTGAGTGCGGCTATCCAGTTTCCGGATACTGCTGTCTGGGCGGATGCATCAGGTATTTCAGGTGTGGGTGTGAATGTGACGACCGACGATGCTTACCTGATCGGAAGTGTAACGAAGACGATCACGTCTGCCTGTATTCTGCAGCTGGTTGATCAGGGAATTTTATCACTGGATGATAGTCTGCATGAATGGCTGGATACGATTCAGTATATCAATCCTGATATCACGATTCGTCAGTTGCTGCGTCATCAGAGTGGTTTGTATGATGTGTTGAATAATCCTGCCTGTCAGCCTGCATTGATTGGTAACACTTCGGCGATCTGGTCGGCCAATGATTTAATCACTAATTTTATTTTGCCTCCTGTAGCCAGTGCAGGTGGTGTTTGGAACTATTGCAATACGAATTATTTTTTGCTGAGTATGATTATCGAATCAGCAACAGGTAATCCCTATTATGTTGAACTTCGGAATCGCTTTTATGGAAATTACGGATATACAACATTTGGTATTCCATCCTTTGAACCATATGCTCAACCGGTGGCGCATTTATGGCTCGATCTGAATAATGATGGAGTGTTGGATGATGCACATAGTTTTTATTTCAACTATCTCTCCTTGAATTCTGCTGCCGGTGCTGCGGGTGGTTACTATGCTACTCCATCTGACTTGTCGCGCTGGATGCGTTCGTATATGAGAGGAGATGTTGTTTCTCCTGCGATGATGGCGGAGGCAAAAACAGTGATCAATGCTTCGGGTTCACAAGGTGGAAAATATGGTCTGGGATTGATGCGAAATACTTTTCAGGGATTAGAAGCGTATGGTCATGGCGGTGATCTGGCGTATGCAGCAAGTTCCTGGTACATCACCGATCGCGATATCAGTATCTCGGTGCTGATGAATCACAATGGTCTTACATCATGGAATTTATTGCCTGTTGTATCTGCATTGCTGAAAACGTATAACAACTGGTTATTGCTTACTTCATCTCCGGAATATACTCCTTCACAGGTAACCTTGCGTGTTTATCCGAATCCATGTCGCGAGTTTACTACAGTATCGTTTCCGGCTGTGGGCAACGATAGTGATTTGCAACTGGTGTTGCGGAATGCATTGGGTCAGTCGGTGTTGGTGACGTCGGAGTTTACTGCTGCTCCGGGTGGTACTGTTTGCCGGCTGAATGATCTCGGCTCACTGTCGGCCGGTATGTACCTGATTCAGTTGCTGAAAGACGGTGAAATCATCGGCACTTCACGTTTGGTAAGGTAATTTTGTAACCCGAACGTCACGTTTCGGCGTTGGATTCATACGGTTGGTCGGATTTATATCCTGTGTAATTATGTTTTTCGTAACATCGTGTATTGGGTAAAACCATGTCATATGTACTCTGTATTTACCAATACAACCAAGTCGTCTATCAAACTGCCTCCGCGCAGTAATCTGATCAATTATTCACTGTTGAGTGAGTATTATTGTAAGATTCCGTTTCGTAGTTTTTCAATCAAGTATGTCAGTGGCGGCTATGAGCGGTATACGATCAATGATACGAGATTCAAAGTGGCGTCGGGAGAGTATATCCTCGCAAATAATTTTTCGAATGGTGCCGTGGAAATTGAAAGTAAAGTGCCGGTGACGGGCTTATGTATTGATCTTTCTCCTGAATTGCTGAATGATGTAGTGCATACGCTGTTGAATCCGAATGCACCGATGGTCGATGTTACAATGAATACCTTCTTCGATTCAGATGATTTCTTCGAGAGTAAGTTTAAGTCGGAGGATACAAATCTGGGAAAGATATTGTCGAAACTGGATCTGATGCTGTCGGAGAATCCATATGAAAATCATCAGTTTGATACCGCATTCTATTTCAATATCGCGGAGCAGATCGTGAAAGATTATGTTCCGATTGTGCAGCAATTGCAAAGAGTGGAGGCTGTTAAATCTCAAACCCGGAAGGATCTTTATCGTAAAGTAAGTGCTGGCCATGATTTCCTGAATAAAAATTTTGCAGGCCCTATCGATGTTCCGGTTGTTGCTGCAGCGTGTGGATTGTCAGAGTATTATTTTTATCGGTTGTTTAAATCCGTGTATGGTCAAAGTCCGATGCAGTTTGTTATTCGTAAGCGATTGTCGTATGCCTATGGTTTAATGAAGCAACATCAGCTTTCGGTGACAGAAGCAGCAACCGCCTGTGGGTTTTCTGATATCCATTCTTTTTCAAAAGCCTTCCGTAAGCAATACGGTTCTGCACCAACAAAGCTGATTTCCTGAGTAATTTATCAACGAATGCAGTTGTTTATTCTTTTACCAGTTTAACATAAAATCTGGTTCCTTTATTCTCTTCTGTTTCAAACCATACCTGTCCACCCATTCCTTCTGTCATCGCTTTTACCATGGCGAGTCCGAGTCCGGTGCCACTTGATTTGGTAGTGAAGTTGGGGACAAAAATCTTCGATAACTGATCTTTCGGTATGCCGATGCCGTTATCCTTTACAGTAATGATTACTTCTTTTCCAAGATCCTGTAGGAGTATCTGCACTTCTCCTTTGCGGTCGTCCGGAATAGCTTGTAGTGCATTTTTAATAAGGTTGGAGAAGATGCGGATGAGCTGGTCTTTGTCGGCTCGTACCAATATTTCTGCCGGATGATTTTCAAACAGGATGCTGGTGTCGCCGTCTTCTACATATAAATCGCAGGTGTGTTGTAATACACTGATCAGCTCTACTTGAGTGTACTCCGGTCGCGGCATCTTGGCGAAGTGACTGAATTCAGTCGCAATATTCGATAAAGTATCGATCTGCTCGATCATCGTGTTGCTTATCTTACGTACGAGCTCTTCTTTGTTGGGATGATTGTCGTTGATGGCCCGCTGCAAATGTTGTATGCCGAGTTTCATCGGAGTGAGCGGATTTTTAATCTCATGCGCTACCTGTTTGGCCATCTCTCTCCAGGCACTTTCACGCTCAGATTTGGCAAGTAACTCTGCGCTCTTCTGCAATTCTGCTACCATGCGGTTGTATTCATTGATCAATGCACCAATTTCATCCTTCGTTTTCCAGATGATGGGTTCATTGCTGGTGCCGAGTTTGGTCTTGCGGAGATTGTCCTGGATGATGCGTAGCGGTTGTGTGATGCGGTTGGAGATGAAGAAGGCGATCAGAATGGAAACGCTGAACAGCAGTACGTATAAATTGATAAGCGCAACGAGGAAGCCGGAGATGTCACGTTTTAATTCCGTGTCGCGGTCGAAGTAGGGCAGACTGAGAAACCCGATGTTTTTATTCACGCTGTT
>JAGOJO010000048.1 GCA_017995075.1 Bacteroidia bacterium
CCCGGAGAGCTGGCCTACTGGATGCAGTTGAAAGATATGTTTGAACATTATCAGGCATCGTTTCCGATTCTGGTTCCTCGTAATAGTGGATTAATTCTTCCGTCTCGCCCGCTGGAAAAATTTCAGCAACTTGGCTTTGATAAGAAGGATATGTTTCGTTCATACGATGAATTGAGTAAGGTGTGGTTGTCGGGACAGGAAAATCTTCAGGATGATATTACAAAGACAACTGACGCAGTGAAAGCAGCCTATGACCAGCTCGCAGCAGCCTTTGCAAAGACAGATCCGACTCTCGCAGCATCGGTACAGGCGGAAGCGCAAAAGGTGATCAATGGTCTCGATAATTTATCGAAGAAAGGAACTGCAGCGCTCAAACGTAAACATGAGGTTGCCTTGAATCAGTTGAAGACGCTTCTCGATAAAGTTAATCCCGATGATGAGCCGCAGGAACGTCTGGTGAACTTTTTGCAGTTTTATCCGAAGATGGGCCCTGAGATGATACAGGTTTTTCTTCAGGAGATGAATCCTTTATCATTTGAGATGACGGTAGTGGTTGAGTAGGGGATAAAACGTTTATAAAACTATGATTTTACTTTTTTGAATTCCGAATTCAGTAATAACAGATACAAAATAAGTGCCCTTGGATGTGCTGATTTCAGGTATAGTGATTCTTTGCATTCCAATTATGTCAAGTTTTTTTTCGAAAATTAGTTTCCCTTCAGTTGATTGTATGAGCAGAATCCCCTCTGAAGACAAAGGTTTTTCGAATAGAACTTCAAAAGAACCGTATGTTGGATTGGGCATAACTTGGAGTTGAGAAGAAGAGAAGAATTTAACAGCTACTACCTTTGAATATGTAAAGCTTCCATCGAAGTCCGATTGTTTTATTCTATAATAGTTGATGCCGTTTAATGGCGTCTGGTCGATGAAGGTATATGTATTCGGTTCAGAAGAATTCCCTGCCCCATCAATTCTGCCAATTTCTTCAAATGCCTGTGGTGATGACCCTCGTTCAATAGTGAAAAAATCATTATTTAATTCTGCCGTAGTGATCCAATCGCATTTAACGGTATTTTCTTCAGTCGTATTGGCCGTGAAACTAAGGAGTTCTATTGGTAAAGGGGATGACAAGTCTGTTAAAGCCCAGGTTCCGCTTGATAGTCCTGTAATGTTCGTAATCCCGCAAGAGTTTAAACTGGTGACTACCAATCCTCCTGTTGGAATGCTGTTCCAGGTGTTAGTGAATTTCTGCGCTCTAAGGGAAGATTCGGAAATACTGTTGTTTCCGGTATTATGCTCACTATCACGGTAGGTGAAAGAATAAGTGCCGACCAAGGAAATTATAAAGTTTTCAAAGTCAATAGTCCAAAACCGATCTAACATTTTAGAAGAATTCTCATTTCCATAAATGTCATTAATAGATGGAATTCCTTGTGGAAGCGGCCTATTATTTGGTGATTGATATGGGTCTGTTGGGTAGGTTGATGCAATTATTGTTCCATCCGGACCAAGTGCTGCATAGTAAAAGGAAATGATTGCAGGCAGGAATGAATTACTTGATTGATTACCGAATGGGAAGATGTATGTAGAAAAAGCTGGTGCACTGCCAACTTTCCATTTTATTTTACTTAAACCAGCTACCGGATTTGTCTCTCCATCTATGAATCCGTTCAATCGTGTGATTGCCAATGGGCTTGTGTTTTTGACATAAAGCATATTTGAGTTTAAAAGAAGTATTGAGCTGTTCAAAGAAAGAATGCCATTTTGAATAGGGCCATCGCCTCCGGTAGAAATGGGTTGATTGCAATAGTAACTACTGTTTCCTGTTAATGTCAGATTGTGAAAGTTTGTACCTGTTGTTCCTCCTATAACTTGATTGTTGCCGCTGAATTCTATAGTTCCGTTTGTGGTATTAAATATTGATGGAGATGAATTATTGATCCAGTTCCCCTTTAATTGTATTGTACCGTTATTTGAGATGCTCGTCCCAGTGTCAGCTTGGATGGCGCCACCAATGTACATCGTTGATGAGTTGAAAATGTCGATCCCTTTTGTATATAGCAAAACCTGAGCAGCACTGAATGAATGTATCAGGCAGCTGATTATAAGAATTATTAATTTCTTACGTTTCATTTTTTCTGCTCCTTCAATAGCTGATTTAATTGTTTGATTTGTTGCTGAAGGGCAATGATGGCTGCTTGTTGCTCCTGTACCGCTTTCACAAGTGGCACTACAAATGCTTCATAGCTTATACTATAAGTGTCACTTTCGTTTTGAGGTTTGTGCAATCCATCGAAGGTACTATTTGTTTCAATTACTGCTTCTTCAACTTCTTGTGCAATAAAGCCTATGGAGCGATTTTGAGAAATCGAGTCAAGTTGCGAGTAGTCGGTTTCTGTTAGTTTTTCACCAATGTATTTACTGTATTTTTTACGATTGAAATGATAACTTACCGGACGTAGTTTCATGATGAAATCCAGTCCCTTTATATCTTCCAATACTTGTTCTTTGAAACGGCCGTCACTTGGAAAGCTATACCCTACCTGACCTTCAATAACAGTAATGCTGCTATTGCCGAGTCGGATTTTGTTTGATACAGCAACCGAAGTAGCATACCCTAATGTAATGGTATTACTCAAAGTTGTTACTGTGTGGGAAGTTAAATATCCTAGAGCAACATTGTTATTGCCTGTGGTTATATTATCTCCTGCCTCATTCCCCAAACATAAATTTCCGGAGCCGGAGGTTATATCGAATCCGGCTAATTTTCCGGCAAGTACATTGTTGGCTGCAACGGTCATTGTACGACCTGCGTAGTAACCTATACAAACGTTGGGTTCTGTACTACTTGTTAAAAATCGACCTGCATCAATTCCAATAAATACATTGCCATTTGAACCTGTATTGGTGAAGCCTGCATTTGTACCTATGCAGATGTTATATATTCCTGAAATGTTCATTCGGCCTGCAAAAGGGCCAATACTGATATTGTAATTACCTGTTATATTGTTTTCGCCGGCCGCATATCCCAGGGCAGTATTATAAAATCCGGATGTTGAATTTGAAAGTGCCAGATGTCCTATTCCTGTATTATACGGCCCATTCGTGTTTAGCGTTCCTGCCTTGTAGCCAATGTAAGTATTTCCCAAAGCTGTCGTAATTGATTTTCCAGCTTCGAACCCTATGAGTGTAGTGGAAGTTGAAATATTCTGTCCTGCGTTGTGTCCAATGATTACACTCGAACTGCAATGCGAATTTTTTCCGGCATTGCTACCGATGATGATATTTTCATTATTTGTGGAGTCGTTGATCATAGCAGAGTCTCCAAGGATAATATTGTGTTCTCCAGTGTGACTTGTGTGTCCGGCATTTAGCCCAAGGAAGATGTTTGCTTTGTTGAAGGACAACTTTCCTGCAGATTGTCCATTCACCCTGATGTTGAAGTCTGTTGCATCTGTAGTCCCGATAAAATTGTTTTGTGAATGAAGCCCTGAATTACCCTGAACATTCCATCCGGTTTGTTCGGTCATAAGTGTTTTCCAGTTTCCACCATTGTAAAAGTAAAAGGCGTTAGCTGTTGAATCAAATACGATTAAGCTTTTTGCGGGGTTGGAAATGGAGTTTCTCTTTAAACTTGTCATTCTGGGAATTAAGAGTCCTTTTGTATTGCTGGTAATGTCGAGAATGGCGCTGGAATCGGGTGTTGTGGTATTGATTCCTGCATTTTGGGCCGATGAAAAAGTCGGGATTCCTGTAAATAACAGAATTATCAGATAAACATTTTTAAGGGTGGGAAGCTTTCCATTCTTTTTCATCCCCCAAAGTTCTGTCACTGATAGTACTTTTTTCTTACCCTTTTGGGTAATATTGTGCTTTAAGCTGACATTAAAACTCTGATTTTGACAAGTAAAGTTGTTCGTGAATTTACTTCAAATTTCAAATACAAGCTATTAATATGCTTTTTGATAGTGTTAATAGAAACATGAAAATTATCGGTCATTTCTTTATTACTCATTCCCTCATAAATGCCTAAAAGGATATCGAATTCTCTGTCTGTAATGGCTGTTGGGAGTTTTCGGTTCAAGGTTTCAAGTTCTGGTCTTATTTCAGATTTTAAAACCTGTTGACGGTGACCGTATATAACAATTTCTATTGTCGTAAGCAGGTCGGTTTCGTTAAAGGGTTTGAGTAAATATGCATTGGGCAGGTATTTTTTCGCCTTGTCTAAAGTTGCCTTATCAGAATGTGATGTTAAAAAAATAAAAGGCAATTCGGTGTTTTGACGCAGATATTCAGCTACCTGCAATCCGTTTTGCTCAACTCCAAGAGTGATGTCCAGAAGTACCAGATCCGGATGGTTTGACTGTAAAAAAGCAATAGCTTCTTGAGCTGTATGTGCAATACCGTCTACAATATAACCCAGGTCATTTAGTGTAGCATCAATATCGGCGGCAATGAGTGGCTCATCTTCAACGATTAATATTTTGGTGTTGGCACTCATTCCTGAATTTTAGTGTGGTTGGGAATAATGAATTTTGTTTTGATTCCATTAATATGTTCAATCGTAAAGGTGGCATTGAGTTTTTTTGCAAATAAACGTATCATTTGCATGCCAAATGAGTCTGATTGATAAAGCTGTTCCTCATTTTTAACTCCGTTGCCATTGTCTTGATATTGAATTTCTAAACCATTGGAACTTTTTGTCAGGCAAAGTGAAATCTCTCCATTTTCAGATTGCTGAAATGCGTGTTTTAAGCTATTTGTGACCAATTCGTTGATGATTAGTCCAATGGGGATAACCGTTTCTACATCAAGTGCAATTGATGGGCATTCAAAGTGAAAATTTATTTTCTTGGATGTTTGCCCTGTTAATCCTTTCAGTAGTTCTTGCAGATATGAATGAAGTGGAACGCCGGTTTGTAGGTCCTCTTTATATAGATGTTGATGAATCAGTCCCATAGCATGAACCCTGGTTTTACTTTCATTCAGGGCGGATTTTGCATACTCATCATTTGTTTGCCGCGATTGGAGGCTTAAGAGACTTGATACCATCTGTAGATTGTTTTTAACCCTATGATGCACTTCTCTCACAAGTAGTTCTTTTTCCTTTAATGATTTTTCTATTGTGCTGTTTTGTTGGCTGAGCAGTAATCGTTGTTTTCTGTTTTGTTGTAATAGCTGATACAAGGAAATGATTACAATGATCAATAAAGTTGAAAAAATAATTGATATATTTCGTTCTTTTCTGCTTTGTTCATTCTCTTTATTTGCGAGTTCATTTTTAAAATTTAGTCCGGCTATGGTCGATTCTTTTTCCTTCGTCTCATACAATACTTGCATTTCTGCTATTTGGCGCTCATTTTCGGTTTTGAACAATGTGTCGTTGTACTGGATGTAACTTAAAGCATGTTTTAGTGCGTTTTTTGTATCTCCGGCTTTTTGAAACAATTTCATTAGAAACTGGTGATATGAGGACATTGATTCTAATCTTTTATTACTTGATGCGATGTCTAATGCTTGTTGGTAGTTGGAAATTGCCAGTTGAATGTTCCCTCTTCTTGTTGCAGCCTCGCCTAACGTTGCATAGCAGGTTTGTAGTGTTTGTTTATTAAAGGCTGTAGCGCTATCATTTAAACATTTAGTGGCGAATTCTTCAGCAAGTGATAAGTTGTTTTTTCCAAGGTAAGCTGTTGCTATATTAGAATATGCAATTGAGATGTCATTTGAAGATTTTAATTTCTTAGCCAGTTCCAGCGAGCTTTGAGCGTATGTCAGGGCGCTGTCATATTCTGAGAGGTTCTGGTAAACTCCGCCAATATTAATCGTGGTGTTTAAAATCCCCGACTCGTTATTCAATGACTTTTTAATATCAAGCGATTCTTTATAATAGTGAAGTGCATTTTTGTAATCCTTCCTTGACCTGTATACTATTCCTATATTGTGCATTGACATGGCGATATACTTTTTTTCGCCAAATGCTTTTCTTAAATCAAGTGCTTTAAAATGATTTCTTAGGGAAAGTTCATAATTCCCGCTGAAGTAGTATGCCAGTCCAATATCATTTAATACATGCGATTGTTTATCGGACATTTTTAATATTTCATAGGTGGCATATGATTGCTGTAAGTAGTGTATAGCACTATCCAGCAATCCCTTATAATCATAACAAACCCCTATAATTTGATGTGCTCGCCCCCAGGCCGGAGTATTGACTTTTGTAATTTTAATGCTTTCTCTGGCTAATTGAATGGCCGAGTCTGGTTGTGCCTCTGATAGATCAAATGATTTGTCGAGGAGTTCTCTTGCCTTACATGTATCGGAGTTGCAATCTCTTGAATATTGAATTTGTGCTACTGCTTCATCGTGATAATGAAATAATTGGGATAGAAGAAGTATGGAGATGAATTTCAGGCGGTTCATGAAGTCTGTTTTACGATTTTTCGGCTTTTAAGTTGCTGTCTTCTCTATTTTGTATTTTTGAGCGTAAAGTTACCATGAACCAACAAGAACAGTTTATCCGGGAAGTAGTCAAGGGTTACTCCTCTGAAAATAGTATAACCATCGGTGCCGGTGTGCTGGATGGTGCCATTCACCCTGAAGCACTGGTGAAAATTCCACTGGCGACAATGAACCGTCATGGATTGATAGCAGGAGCAACTGGTACCGGAAAAACTAAAACTTTGCAGGGACTTGCAGAAGGTCTTGCTTCGAACGGTGTTGCTGTCATGATGATGGATATCAAGGGTGACCTGAGTGGTATTGCCATGCCGGGGACTGCCAATGATAAAATTACAGGTCGTCATGAGAAGTTAGGAATTCCCTGGAAACCGGTGTCCTTTCCATGTGAGTTGATGAGTTTGTCAGATCAAAAAGGAGTGCGTCTACGTGCTACCGTTTCGGAATTTGGTCCGGTATTGTTTTCTAAAATTCTCGGGCTTAACGATACACAATCGGGCGTAGTGTCGCTTGTTTTTAAATACGCCGATGATAAATCTCTCCCGCTTCTCGATTTAAAAGATTTTAAAAAAGTACTTCAATACTGCACCAATGAAGGGAAGGAGGAGATCAAACGGGAGTACGGTGCAATCTCCACTGCTTCTGCATCCACAATTCTGCGTAAAGTAATTGAAGTGGAAGAGCAGGGCGCCGAGAAATTCTTCGGTGAGCTATCGTTCGATGTGAATGATCTTCTGCGTCTGGATGATAAAGGAAACGGGTATATACATATTGTTAGACTCTCCGATATTCAGGATAAGCCAAAACTTTTCTCAACGTTCATGCTGTGCTTGCTGGCAGAAATCTATCAGCAGTTTCCCGAAGAAGGAGATATAGAGCAACCAAAGCTCGTATTGTTCATTGATGAAGCGCATCTGATATTTAAAGAAGCAAGTAAGGCATTGCTTGATCAGTTAGAGTCCATTATCAAACTCATCCGTTCAAAAGGTGTTGGAATTATATTCTGTACGCAAACGCCGGTAGATATTCCTCCGGCAATTCTCGGACAGTTAGGATTAAAAATTCAACACGCTTTGCGCGCATTCACCGCCAACGACCGGAAAGCAATCAAGATGGTTTCAGAAAACTATCCTGAAACAAGTTACTACAAGGTCGACACGCTCATTACTGAACTTGGTATCGGCGAAGCATTGGTGACGGCATTGACAGAGAAAGGTACTCCGGCACCGTTAGTCCATACAACCTTATGTGCACCGGGTTCACGTATGGATATCTTAACTCCCGATGAACTCGACCAGCTTATCAATAGTTCGGATATGTACCGGAAATATAACCAGGCCGTCGACCGCGAAAGCGCGTATGAAATTCTGATGGGGAAAATTAGCTCCGCTCAATCGCCCGAGGCAGAGCCGGAATCCAAGCCGGAGAAAAAGACCAAGGCCGAAAAAGAGGAGGGTTCAGTGATCGGAGATGCCATTGACAGCACTGTTGGACGACAAGTGGCCCGAACCATCGCCAGAGAAGTAACCCGCGGACTTTTAGGCGTCCTCGGACTGGGCGGAAGCTCGAGTCGGAAGAAAAGGTCCTGGTTTTGAGGTAGTTAAAATTCAATCTATAATACTGCAATTCACATTTCCTTTCTAATTTCGGACTCAGGCCTCAGCAATAATGCCTTTTCCCGAAATATGATCGGTTTTTAATTTGGCCAAACACCCCTAATTATAGGTGAATAAATGGATTTTATGGGTGAATCGCCATTTTTTCCGGTTTAGCATAGGTCTTTTCCCGTTCAGGTTCGTCTTATTCCCGTTCAGCCATTCGAACGCTTGGTTCGAAGAGTTTTAATTTCACAGGAACAGGGGAGCCGTAAATTTGCTTAACAACCTCCAAAACAATGATTAAAAGGGAAGAAAAAAAGCAAATGATTCTACATGCTGCCACTGAGTGTTTTTCCCAACTCGGATACGACAAAACAACGCTGGACGATATCGGCGGCAAGGTGAAGCTCAACAAAGCCTCCTTGTACTACTACTACAACAGCAAGGAAGATTTATTCTGTGATGTGATTTATGCAGAAGCACAACGGTTCCGTGAAGAAATCCGCAATAAAACGCGTGCATTACGCTCAGCAGAAGAAAAGGTGATCTTCTTTCTCACCGAACGTTCGCGGTTTTACAAACGCCTCAAACATCTTCAGGAAATTACCATGAACATGATGAAGAAGATTGAGCCGATTTTTTATACGCTGCAACAGGGAATTCAGCAGGAAGAAAAAAATATGCTGAAGGAAATGCTCGACGAAGGCATTCATACTGGTGAGATCAATCGTACTGACCCCAGCCGCTTATCGGAAGTATTGCTCAAGGTATCATCTGCCTTCAAAATGAATGGTGCCGATACAGAGCAATCAGACAACAATACCATCGAAGATATCCGGTTCACTACCCGGTTGATTCTTCGCGGTGTAAAGGGTTAAGAACACATTGCTGTGTAAAACGATTCGTCACTTTTCTTCCTGACGATTTGAATTGAGTTATTTTCATGCCCATAGGTATGAACTTAACTACTTTCTCTCCGCAAACACATAAACACATCATTTACCAATTGGTGCTTCGTTGGTTTTCCAATACGAAGTCGAAGAATAAACCATTTGGCACAGTGAAGGAAAATGGCTGCGGTAAATTCAATGATATTAATGAACGGGTGCTTAAATCGCTGAAGGAATTCGGTGTGACCCATATCTGGTATACCGGTGTGCTGGAGCATTCCACCATGACGGCTTATCCGGAAATAAATCAACCTGCCGATGATCCCCGAATCGTGAAGGGGAGAGCAGGTTCACCTTATGCCGTGCGTGATTATTACGATGTAGATCCTGATCTGGCGGTAGATATTCCAAACCGTATGACGGAGTTTGAGGCGATGATCTCCCGCACAAAATCAGCCGGATTAAAAAGCATTATTGACTTTATTCCGAATCATGTCGCGCGTTCGTATCAGTCGGATATGAATCCGGGCAATATCCCCGATTTCGGCACTTCGGATGATAAAACTGTTTTGTTTCATCCTGAAAATAATTTCCTGTATCTCAGTGGTGAGTCCTTTGTGCCGCCTTCCGATTATCAACCACTGGGCGGAATGAAAATTCCTGCAACACAGTTGAATTTCGTCGAGTTCCCTGCTAAAGTTACAGGCAACGATGTCTATAGTGCATATCCTTCTTCGAATGATTGGTTCGAAACGATAAAGTTGAATTTCGGTGTAGATCCTCATCCGCCTCATACCTGCTTTTTTGATCCCGTGCCTCGTACCTGGCAGAAATTGCTCGACATCTTATTGTACTGGGCAAAAAAAGGAGTGGATGGATTTCGTTGCGATATGGCCGAGATGGTGCCTGCCGAATTCTGGGAGTGGGTGATACCATGTGTGAAGACGCATTTTCCGGATGTATTGTTCATCGCGGAGATTTACAAACCGGAGCTCTATGAACGTTATCTCGAGAAAGGATACTTTGATTATCTCTATGATAAAGTTCGGCTATACGATACGTTAGGTGGAGTACTTCGCGGACATACAGCTGCCGATGAGCTTACCCATTGCGCCCGCAGCGTAGAGAAGTTCCCGGAAAAGATGCTTTCCTTTATGGAGAACCATGACGAGGAACGATTAGCATCTTCTTTTTTTGCCGGAGATGGATTTGCGGGAGTACCTGCTATGTATGTTTCTGCCTTGTTGTCGAAGGGTCCGGTGATGGTGTATGCGGGACAAGAAACAGGAGAGGACGCAGCAGAGAATGTGGGATTCGCCGGGTTGCGTGGACGTACTTCCATCTTTGATTATTGCAGTGTGCCTTCGTTGCAAAAATGGTATAACAAAGGAAAATGCAATGGAGGGTTATTATCAGAGGATCAGCAATTGTTACGCACGCAATATGCTGAACTGTTAAACTTCGCAGCAACACATGATGCGATCATTAACGGTGGTTTTTACGATTTGCAGTACATCAATCGCCACCACCAGAGTGAAGGCTACGACGAACGCTATGTGTATTCATTCATTCGACATACGGCAGGCGAAAAATTATTGATCCTCGTAAATTTCAACAGGACCAGCGCCTACGACCTGCACCTGCGAATACCTGCTGAGGCCTTGCGTCATATTGGGCTGAGCGGGAAAAAGGAGATTCATTACAAAGGATTATTGAATACTAATATTGAAGGCGCGATCACTCCGTCTAAACTCTATGTGGAACACGATCGGTTCAGCGGAATTCCCCTCCGGTTGGAACCAAATTCGGCGTATGTGATCAGTATGTATTAATTTCGGGAAGGTATGGCAAAACAAGGAACTAAAAATCCATTTAACCTGGTGGTGCTCGTGGCGGCACTGGGCTATTTCGTTGATATATATGATCTGCAGTTGTTCAATGTCGTTAGTAAAACAAGTATTCGCGGCATCGGTATCACTGATCCCGCAATTGTTGACCGATACGATTACCTGCTTTTTCTATGGCAGATGACAGGGATGTTGGTGGGAGGATTGCTTTGGGGAATCCTCGGCGATCAGAAAGGACGGAAGTCTGTGCTGTTTGGTTCGATACTGTTGTATTCTCTGGCCAATGTCGCCAATGCATTTGTGGTGGATCTGACGCAGTATAGTATCGTACGTTTTATTGCAGGTGTCGGACTCGCCGGTGAACTTGGAGCTGCAATTACGCTTGTCTCGGAAATTATGCACAAGGAGCACCGCGGTTATGGCACAATGCTCATCGTTACCATGGGAGCCTTAGGTGCAGTCGCGGCTGCATTGATCAGCAATAATCCATTTCACTTTTTCGGACTCCAGCCCTGGCAGATTGCGTATCTCATCGGTGGCGGACTTGGTTTACTCTTACTGTTTCTTCGTGTGGGAACCTACGAGTCAGGAATGTTTGATCAGCTGAAAGAAAATAAAAAAGTGAAGAAGGGAAATTTCTTTATGCTCTTCACCGATAGAAAACGATTTACAAAATACCTCGCATGTATTCTCATCGGATTACCGGTATGGTACTGTATTGGAATTCTGATCAAATTCTCGGAGAAATTCGCCGGTATCGTTGGAGTAGCAGGTGAGGTGAAAGTTGGATTTGCAATTATGTACGCGTATATAGGTTTGTCGATCGGAGACTTACTCAGCGGTATATTGAGTCAGGTATTTAAGAGCAGGAAGAAGATAGTTATGGGTTACCTCGTTGGAACGATTGTATTGTGTTCGATCTTCCTCTTCGCAAAGGGACTTACAGCCAACGCGTACTACTTCATGTGTTTCCTCCTTGGCTGCGCAACCGGTTACTGGGCCTTGTTTGTCACCATCGCCTCCGAGCAGTTTGGTACCAATATCCGCGCTACCGTCACCACTACAGTTCCGAATTTTGTGCGTGGTGCTGTTGTTCCAATTACGCTCGGATTTAAAACAATGGAACTCACAATGGGTTCTGTTCAAAGTGCAGTCATTGTAGGAATCATTTGCGTTGGACTAGCCATGATTGCCACCTGGAGCATCAAAGAAACATTCTCTAAAGACCTCGATTATCTCGAACTATCATGAAAACTTTTACGCTGGTAATCGGTGCTTCCGAGAATCCAACCCGATACTCTAATATGGCGATTCGTCGCTTAAGAAGCCATCAATTACCGACACATGCGATCGGACTCAAACCCGGTAAAGTAGAAGATGTAATCATTGAAACCGGACATCCCGCATTTACGGATATAGATACCGTTACCTTATACATCGGACCACAACATCAGGACGATATCGTTTCTTATGTACTATCCCTTCAACCTCGTAGAGTTATCTTTAATCCCGGAACAGAAAACATCCGCTTTCAACAACAACTCATCGACGCCGGCATACAGGTTGAAATCGCCTGCACATTAGTGCTCCTCGGCACCGGTCAGTATTGAGTTCATCGCATACTTCCATGTAAATCCGTGTAAATCCGTTTAACCTGTTTTATCCGTGTTCCTATTAATCTTTTGACTGGAACACGGATTTTTCGGTTCCGCAGGTTTTTAGCTAAAAACTGCGGAATCACTGATTTTCGCAGATCTATTACTTCTAAAGAAATTAATTTCGTTTAGATTTCGGACAGTATTTCAAAAAAGAAAACTTGAACTTGTAAACTTAGCCCTTCGATACGCGTGAGAGTTTTTAGTACCTGAAACATACATAGCCGCTACTTCACGAGGCGTCGCTCGCGAGGAGCAGCTCCTGACAGGCAGGGGCCAGAAATTGTGGATTTAGAAGAGTAACGTAAATACAGTTCCTACTTCCGGTTCCGAATCTACTTTAATCTCTATCTGATGAAATCCCGCAATTGTTTTTACAATCGGTAAGCCTAAACCGTATCCATCTGCTTTGGATTTGTTCAGTCGTTTAAAGCGATCGAATATGCTGGGCAGTTCTGCTTTCTCCATGCCGATGCCTGTATCTTTTACTTCTACCTGCAATTGTCCGTTTACTTTGCGGGTGGTGATCATCAGACTGCCACCTTCTTTGTTGTATTTGATGGCATTGTTTACGAGATTCATAAACATGGTAAATAGAAGTGTTTTATTGCATGGCCCGTATTCAATGTCCTCGTAAAAGTGTTTGTAAAGGCGGATTTCTTTTTCCTGCAATCGTTCTTCTACTTCTTCCAGGACTTCATCAAGTAATGCTGTGACACTTGTCCTTTCCTGCTTCAGGTATTGATCGTTTTCGATTTTTGAAATCAGGAGAAGTGCTTTGATGATGCGACTCATCCTGTTCAACGTGCGCTGCGATTCAGTGAGCTTTATCAGTACTTCGTCCGGGACTTCACTTTCAATCATAATATTCTCCAGCCGGTTCTGAATAATGCTGATTGGTGTCTGCAGTTCATGCGAAACATTGCTGATGAATTCTTTTTCGATGATAAAAGTATCCTTCAGTTTATGCATCATTTCGTTGATGCGCTGATCAAGTTGAGTGAACTCAGTGGTGGAGCTGGGAATAGGTGTAAAGTTAAAGCTGGTAGGTGAGGGTACAGGTTTTAATTTTTTGTCGATGATACTGTTCAGTGGTCTGAGCAGGAGACGCACGAAGGCTAAATCGATGAAGAGCGAAATGAGAATCACTGCAATCATCATCACCAGCATGAATCGTTGAAGAATCGATTTTAAATCATCAATGGCACCTGTTCCTTCTCCGATGTTCAGTTCGTACATCTGGTTGTCGTAGAGAAAAGGACGTTTGATGATCCGGTGTTGCAATAACTCTCCTTCAATCGACCAGCTTTCGTTACGGATGAGTGTGCCTTGCTCCATCCGTTTAAAATCGGTGATAGGGTAGATGGCGACAAACTCTTCTTTCAGGATATTGTAACTTTCAAAACTACAATCCTGCTCGCGGACAATATCTGCAATACTTCCTTTGCGTACAGTCAGCAATACGCGTTCACTGCGCGCATAGAGACGTTTGTCGATATGTTCGTAAACGATACGTTCAACAAGAATCGGCAGCAACGCGATGAAGGCAAGTATGATCAACGCCTTCGACACGGCATTGTATACCGCGAACTTGACCTGAATGGTCATTTGTTTTCTGCCGAAGAGACTTTTCACCGGTGAGATCAGGAATTAACACGGTAACCTACACCACGTACAGTTTCAAACCAGTCGATTGGTGCGTGCGCTGAAAGTTTTTTGCGTAGGTTTTTAACGTGTACATCAATGTAGTTGGATTCGTAATCATCTTCCAGTACATCTCCCCAGATATGTTCAGTGAGTTGAATACGGGTCAGAACACGGTTCTTATGTAAAGCGAGATAGTGCAGGAGATCAAATTCTTTTTTGGTAAGATTGATTGTTTGTCCGTTGCAGCTTACACTTCTGTTTTGAATATCAATTTCAAAATCGTGAATCGACATCACATTCGATTTCAATCCATGCTTGCGTCGGAGGATCGCCTGCATGCGGCTGTGCAACTCGGCGAGGGAAAAAGGTTTGGCGATATAATCATCCGCACCTAAATCCAGTCCGGTGATTTTATCTTCCACTTCTCCTCTGGCTGTAAGCACGATAAACGCACTTTCAATTCCACTCTTCTTTGATTCCTTCAGCAACTCGAGACCATCCATATCCGGTAATCCAAGATCGAGTAGTACAAAGTCATAACTGTTTGCACTAATCTTGTCAGAGGCGCTGCGACCGTTGAATGCGACATCGCAATTAAAATTCTGTCTGGTAAGGTAGATCTCCATCTCATGAGACAGCGATCTTTCATCTTCCACTATCAGTACGTTCATCGTTTAAAGTTTTAATGGTTCGCGTAGGTAAAGATACATACGAAATACCCGGGTGCAAAAGTATTGCCAAAGAATGAAGATTTGAGGAGGCTGTTGTTGTAACGCCTATAAATCAGCCTTGTAGCACTTGTCAATGACGGAAAGGATTATCCGGCATGCATTGCTTAATTCCTCCCCGGAAATGGTGAGTGGTGGACAAATTCTGAGTTTCTGCGGTGCAAAGAGGAACCAGTCGGTGATGACTCCTGCTGCTACACAACCTGCAATTACCCGTTGTGCAAAGGCCTGATCTGCAAATTCTATAGCGAGTAATAATCCTTTTCCTGTAATCTGAACTATAGATGGATGTTGCAGTTCTTTCCTAACGATCGCTTCCAGTGCCGGTACCGTTTCCTGAATATTCAGTCGCTGTATGATGTCGAAGGTGGCAATGGATGCTGCACAGCTTACCGGATGTCCGCCAAAGGTGGTGATATGCCCCAACACCGGCTGATCCGTGAGCTGTTGCATAGATGAATAGGAACTCATGAATGCTCCGATCGGCATTCCTCCGCCCATTCCTTTCGCCATCACTAAAATGTCGGGAGTAATTCCATGCTGCTGACAGGCGAAGAATGTACCAGTACGTCCGAATCCGGTTTGTATTTCATCCAGCACCATCATGGCTCCGGTTTCGGTACATCGCGCGCGCAGGGCCTGCAGAAATTCGGTGCTTACGGGTATTGCTCCTGCTTCTCCTCTGATGACCTCCGTGAAAACTGCGGCAGTGGTTTCATCAATGAATTCGAGCGATCGAAAATCGTCGGGGTTGAGATGAAGTACATCGGGAAGTAATGGCTGGAACGGATCTTTGAAGTAAGGATCGCTCATCAGACTCAAGGCTCCCGTTGTGGAACCATGATAGGCATTTTTAAAAGCAATGATTTTTTTTCTGCCGGTGACTCTTCTCGCAAGTTTGATGGAGCCTTCAATAGCTTCTGCTCCTGAATTGACAAAATACACACTGTCGAGTCCGGGAATCAGAGTGGAGAGTCGCTGTGCCAACAATACCTGAGGACTCTGCACATATTCTCCGTACACCATCAGATGCATATACTTCTCGAGCTGCTGATGGATAGCTTCCAGCACTTCCGGATGACGATGGCCGACATTACTCACGGAAATTCCGCTGATCAGGTCGAGCCATTTTTCGCCGTTTAGTCCGTAAAGAAAAATTCCCTCGGCACGCACTACTTCCAATGCGAGCGGAGCCGGACTGGTTTGAGCGACGTGACGAAGGAATAAATTTCGCAGACTCAGCTGCATATCAGAGGGCAGATAAAGCTTCTTCGATGGCGCGGATTTTCGCTTCCGCATCCGATTTTTTCTTCTGTTCAGCGGCAACAATCTCCGGCTTGGCATTGGATACAAATCGCTCGTTGCCAAGTTTCGCAGCTACCGATTTAAGGAATCCTTTGGTGTATTCCAGTTCTTCTGCCAAACGTTTACGCTCAGCATCTTTATCTACGTTTTCAGTCATGGGAATAAAGCATTCCAATTCACGCACCACGAACGGAAATGCGCCCTGTGGTTTTTCGCTGATATGTTCAATGCCGGTCAGATTACCGAGCTTGATAATCGCTTCACTGAACTGCTGTAATGCCGGAACATTTCCATTCGCACGAATTTTCAGATCGAGCGATTCTTTCGGACTCAGTCCCTTACTCTGACGGAAATTCCGGATTTCACTGATCAGTTCTGCTGCTACAGGGAATGACTGGAGAATACCGGCGTCTTTCGCTGTTACCTTTGGCCATGCTGTAATGATGATATCATCACCTTCCTTACGGTCGCGAAGCAAATGCCAGAGTTCTTCCGTGATGAACGGCATGAACGGATGCATGATGCAAAGAATCCTTTCAAAGAATCCGGTAGTGGCTTCGAGTGTAGCTGCGTCGATGGGCTGTTGATAGGCCGGCTTTACGAGCTCGAGATACCAGGCACAGAAATCATCCCATACCAGTTTATAACTCGACATCAGCGCATCCGACATACGTAGCTTTTCATAATGTTCACTGATCTCCGCTAATGATTCGCTGAGACGTGATTCGAACCAGGCGATGGCTGCTTTGTTGACTGCAGGTTGTTCGAGTTTGCTATCGACTTCCCATCCTTTCACCAGACGAAATGCATTCCAGATTTTATTGCTGAAATTTCTTCCCTGTTCGCAGAGTCCTTCGTCGAATAATAAATCATTTCCGGCAGGGGAGGAGAGCAGCATTCCTACACGTACACCATCAGCACCATACTTCGTGATGAGATCCAGTGGGTCAGGCGAGTTGCCAAGCGACTTACTCATCTTGCGTCCCTGCTTGTCGCGTACAATTCCGGTAAGGTAAACGTTGTTGAACGGCTTTTTACCTCTGTATTCATAGCCGGCCATGATCATACGTGCAATCCAGAAGAAAAGAATTTCCGGAGCAGATACCAGATCGTTGGTCGGATAATAATAGTTGATGTCTTTGTTGTTCGGGTCCTTGAATCCATCAAATACCGAAATCGGCCAGAGCCATGAACTGAACCATGTGTCGAGTACATCTTCGTCCTGACGGATATCCGCTGCCGTTATACCCGGATTCTCTTTGCCGAGTACCTGCAGTGCTTCCGCTTCGGTTTTACATACTGCGAAGTTTCCACGATTATCATACCATGCCGGAATACGTTGTCCCCACCATAACTGTCGGCTGATGCACCAGTCGTGCACGTTTTCCATCCAGTGACGATAGGTATTGACAAACTTCTCAGGATAGAGTTTTACCTCTCCGTCCATCACAGCATCGAGCGCCGGTTTGGAAAATTCTTTCATCTTCACAAACCATTGCATGCTCAGTCGCGGTTCAATAACGGCATCTGTTCGTTCACTGTAACCTACCTTGTTGGTATAGTCTTCTACTTTTACTACGTGACCAAGTGCAGTGAGGTCCTTGACAATTTTTTTACGTACCACAAAACGGTCTTCGCCGACGTAATGTCCTGCAGCAGCACTCAGCGTACCATCTGCATTGAGTGTGTCAATTACTTCGAGCTTATGTTTTACTCCGAGGTTATAGTCGTTGATATCGTGTGCAGGAGTTACTTTTAGCGCTCCTGTTCCAAATTCCATCAGAATATACTCATCAAAGATTACCGGTACACGGCGATTCACCATCGGAATGATGGCGTATTTTCCTTTCAATCCCGCATAACGTGGATCTTCCGGATGCACACAAACTGCAGTATCACCCAGAATAGTTTCCGGACGTACAGTCGCAATGGTGATCGTTTCGTTGTTATCGAATTTCTTCTGCAAGGCATCGGCATTGGAAGGATCAAATGCTTCGTCTTTATCTACAATCACATACCGCACATAGGTCAGTTTGGATTGCACCTCCTTGTGAATTACCTCTTCATCGCTCACCGCGGTAAGACCGGCAGGATCCCAGTTCACCATGCGGATACCACGATAGATAAATCCTTTTTTGTAGAGGTCGATAAACACATCGATCACCGCCTCGCTCAGGTCGTCTTCCATGGTAAAACGGGTACGGTCCCAATCGCAGGAAGCACCCAGTTTCTTCAATTGCTCGAGGATGATACCACCGTACTTCTCCTTCCATTCCCAGGCATACTTCAGGAATTCATCGCGGCTGAGGTCGGTTTTTTTGATCCCTTTGTCCTTGAGCATCTGCACCACTTTCGCCTCGGTAGCGATGGAGGCGTGATCTGTCCCCGGCACCCAGCAGGCGTTTTTACCCAACATCCGGGCCCGGCGGATCAGTACATCCTGAATAGTATTATTGAGCATATGACCCATGTGCAATACACCGGTCACATTCGGAGGAGGAATCACAATGGTATACGGCTCCCGCTCATCTGGAACAGAGCGGAAATAACCTTTTTGAATCCAATAGCTGTACCACTTCGCTTCGGCGGTCTCTGACTGAAATGTTTTTGGAATTTCCATAATTGGCAATCGTACCGGCTTTTTCCGGAGGCGCAAAGATAAGAAACTGCATGCCGTGATTCCAGCCGGATAGCTTTGAATTCAGCTATTTCGGTTATTTTTGAGCAGAAGCTATGAAGATCAACCTTACGACACGCATTTTCATCGGTATGCTCCTGGGCATTCTGGTGGGCCATTTATACCGGGAAACACATCCCGATCCTGCTGATTTTAACAAGTTTGCAGAAAATATTCAGATCCTGAGCGATATTTTTCTCCGGCTCATAAAGATGATTATTGCGCCGCTGGTGTTCAGTACGCTGGTGTATGGAGTGGCCAAGGTGGGCGATTTCAAAAGCGTTGGAAGGATTGGTTTGAAAACAATTCTCTACTTCCAGTTCGCAACAATTCTGGCCTTGGCGCTGGGTCTGGTGCTGGTGAATCTTTTCGAGCCGGGTACTGTGATGCATTTGCCGCTTCCTGCGCAGGATGCTACCAGTGGTGTGGCGAGTAAGGCGCCTGCGCTGAAGGACTTTATCTCTCATGTGATACCGAAGAGTGTGGTGGAAGCAATGGCGAACAATGAAATTCTTCCGATCGTGGTTTTTGCCCTGTTTTTCGGTGTGGCCGCTGCTTCAATGGGGGAAAAGGCGAAGTCTGTGGTGCATGCGATGGATACAATAGGTCATATCATGTTTAAGGTGACCAATTATGTGATGTTGTTCGCTCCGTTTGGTGTGTTTGGTGCAATTGCGGCAGTGGTGGCGAAGCAGGGACTTAGTATTATCGGTGGATATATTTATCTGATCGCCTGTTTTTACTCCGGATTGCTATTCTTCGGGATTGTGATATTGGGTCTGATCTGTTTTACATTGAAAATTCCATTCTTCAAATTGCTGGGAAAAATCAAGGAACCTATCCTTCTGGCATTCTCTACAGCAAGCAGTGAGTCGGCTTTCCCGAAGACAGTGGAAGCGCTCGAGAAGTATGGCTGCAGTAACCGTATTATCAGTTTCGTTCTGCCACTCGGATATTCGTTTAACCTGGATGGTTCGATTATGTATATGACTTTTGCAACGGTCTTCATTGCACAGGCTTACGGGATGGATCTTTCCCTGCAGCAGGAGATTACCATGATGCTGATGTTACTGGTGACGAGTAAGGGAATGGCCGGTGTGCCGCGAGCTTCGCTGGTGGTGATTGCGGGAATGCTGAGTGCGTTCAATATTCCCGAGGCCGGATTGTTGTTGTTGCTGGGAATTGATCAGCTGCTGGATATGGGACGCAGTGCTACCAATGTTGTTGGAAATGCAGTCGCTACTGCTGTGGTCAGCAAATGGGAAGGGGAACTGAATGTTCCGGCAGAGGATTGATGGCTAAAGCTGGAAACAGGCACCAACTGAAATCAGACTTTCGAAAAACCAGAAGTGTTGCTTTGCTTTATCTGCAGTGCTGCTGGTAGTGCGTACATCGGGGAGATTGATGAATCCGCCTTTTAGTTCTCCTTGTATCATCAGATAACGGAAGAAGGTAAGATTGATACCTGCAACCGGTGCAATTCCATATCCTGCTACATGAAATTCATCGTGTCGTTCGTTGTTCATCAACGTGCAGTTCGTGCGTGGATAGATGATGCCTGCACCTAATCCACCGAGCGTATGGACCTGCAGAATGGATCCCGGTTTCAGACGGAGGTATTTGGAAATATTATCTGAACGGCGGACTTCCAGATTCAGGTAATTGAGTCCATCGGTATGTTCGTAGATTAAAAAATCTTTTGTGAGTGCAATTTCATCATCTGAATACGTGCCGTCGTAAGTAGTTCCGGTCTGGCTGATATATCCGTCAATATTTACTACCTGATTTTGCACCATGACGTATTTCATGTGATCGTCGCCGAGTGAAATCTCCCAATGGTCGTTGATGTAAAATCCAATTCGGATATCTGTTTGCGGGATAGTGATTTTGCCGGGCTGGAGATATGGGTCAGCGCCGATTGCAGTTTGACGGTCTTGGGCTACGACGTCTTTTAGCGTGAAGTTGTAATTCTCTCCTGTGAAACGTATATCCGACTTACTGTAGAATCCACGGTTCCATCCCCAGTAAAAATACAGCTGATGTTTTCTTGTTGTGTAGCTGGTGGTGCTGTCACGGTTTCCGGCGAGTACTATTGTTCCGGAATTGAGGAAACAAAGGAAGGTGAAGGCAATGAAGATTTTTTTCATGTAGTGGATTCGGCTTAACCATTTGTCAGGCCGATGCAAAAGTACATGGAAATATGGGATGTAAAAACTGATTTTACCTGGACTGCCTGATCAGGGTATAATTCAAATTGCTCTGTATACGCTTGGCATTCATGTCGAGGCGAATAAGGGCAGTGTCGCCGGAGATTTCAAAGTACAAGGGACCTGATTCTTTAACGGCCGAGAGCTGTACCAGTGCTGTGATAGAGTCGGCGGCGGTGAGAGTCGTATAAGTACCACTGCGGAGGAATACCGAATCGGGTTTGCCTGATCCGAGATAGGTTTCTGTGAGGAAGTAGGTGGAACTATCTCCCTGTAACATCAGATTGGTAAGGATTCCCTGACAATCAGCACAGGGAAGAAGTCCTTCATACACAGTTTCATTCTTAACCGGTTCAATTACGGGAGTTTCTGTCTCTACAGTGTCTACCGTAATTGTCGCGTTGCCGGAATTTCGCTCGCAGGAGTTTAAAAGTAATAGAATTAAAATTGAAAACAGAGATGTGCGAACAGTCATGAAGGATTTGTAGGGTTATTCGGTATAGCTTATTTTGAAGTTGCCGTTGGTGATATTTTTACTTACTCCGAGTGGATTACGCACCGTTAAATTGAAAGTGCCCTGAATTAAGTTGGTAGATGTATTGTTGGAAGTAATCACCAGTGTTCCGGGATTATCATTGGTGGATTCCCATGCCATGCCGAGCTGATCAGTGAACAGCAGGTGATTGATGTTCTCTGTCATCTGGTAAGTACCGGGCGAAACACTGTCCAGTTCCAGGGTCATGGTGACACCGGATTGCGAGATACCGTTGATGGTCATCAAAATAGTATAGTCGCCGAAGAGGCTGGCATTGGAGCAGAGTTGTCCTCCGTCAACAGTCCATTTCAGGTAACCTGTTGGAAGTGTGCAGCCATCTGTCACCGGATTGGTGTTGTTGTCATCATCATCGTCACCACAAGCGGTGAAGAGCAGGGTGAACGATAAGCAGGCGCTCAACAAGAGCAATGAATACAGAAATTTGTTTTTCATAGAAGGAGAGGCAATTTACTGTTTTATTTAGGTGAATGCAAGTTTTTTATTTTTTCTTTCCGCCAAAGACACCTTTTAACGCATCTTTCGCTTTTTGTTCGGCTTCTTTTTTCAGTCGCTCTTTTTCCTGTTTAGCTTTTTCTTCCGCTTCTTTTTTGAGTCGGTCAGCTTCGGCTTTTGCTTTGCTGGTAGCTTCTTCTTTGAGTCGGTCTGCTTCAGCGCGTGCTTTATCTTCCAGTTCTTTTTTCTTTTTGTCGATTTCTTCCTTGGCTTTGTCCTTGAGTGCATCTACCATTTTGCCGCTGGTTTCCTTGAGATCAGTGCTGATAGTCGGATTGCTGACTGTGCCGCCCATCTTAAGGTTCATTTTCACATT